>CAZSMX010000006.1:0-68502 GCA_964608325.1 uncultured Candidatus Peribacteria bacterium | reverse complement strand
AACCGAAAGCAGAACCCACGGAAGACTTCAAGCGCCGCCTCCACGCGGAAATCCGTGCGAAGCAATCCGACCTGTCCGCCGTAGCCTTGGCGAAGGCGGAATCCCCCCTTACCTCCTTCTTTTCCTTCCTCATGAACAAGCAATACTCCGTCGCCCTCGCAGGTCTCCTGCTCGGCGTCCTCATCACCGGCCCGGTGGTGTACTACGGCCTTCCTTCCGGCAATAACGGAGGCACGCCGTCCGGCACCCCTCTCTTCTCCTACTCCGTATCCGACACGGGTGCCAACGCGTTCGGCGACTTCTCCACTGTCTCCCCAGTCGGCGGCCGTGGCCAGGGCGGAGGCGGAGGCGGCAACCCCGCTCCGATGGCCATGAGCGCGGAAGGTTCCGCTGTTACCGATTCGGCCGGAGCCGGAGCTGATGCCAAAATGATCGCTCCCGACAGCATGATCTACCGCCCCCAGGTCTTCAAATTCAAGATCGATGGCGAGATCCCCGCGTTGACCGAGACCCAGGTGCAGGTAATGCGCCGCAACAAGGTGATCACCTCCGCCGACGCACAGGCCCTGTTGAAGACGTTCAACCTCGGATCGATCGACCTTGGCAGCTTCGGCTCGCTGAAGACCGATTCCGTTTCCCTCTACCAGGACGGCAAGAACGGCTACACGATGTACATCAGCTTCCGCGAAGGATCCGTATCCATCAACCAGAACTGGGAAACGTGGGACCACCCCGAGTCCAAGTGCACCACGGAAGCCTGCTTCCAACAGTACCGCATCAAGGAATCCGACATCCCTGCGGATGACGTCCTGATCGGCATCGCCAACGACTTCGTGAAGGCGCACGGCATCGACCTCACGCAATTCGGACCTGCCGAAGTGGATAACTCCTGGCGTACGAGCCTGGCCGCCATGAGCGCGACGGACAGGGCTATGTACTGGTTCCCGGAGAGCGCCCGCGTCATCTACCCGCAGCTCATCGACGGCAAGCCCGTGTATGAACAGGGCGGCGCGAAGGCAGGAATTTCCATCGGCGTCCACGTCCGCCAGAAGAAAGTTTCCGACGCGTACGGCATCCTGAGCCAGAACTACACGCGCTCCACCTACGAAGCCGTCACCACGTCCGGCGCGATCATCGACTTCCTGGACAGGTCCGGCAACATGTACGGCGGCGGCATGCCCCCGAACACGATCCCGGAGACGGTGAACGTCACCCTCGGCGCGCCGACCCTCGGCTTCACGAAGGTGTACAGCTACGAAGACGGCAAGGCGGACGAACTCGTCGTCCCGGCCCTCATCTTCCCGGTGAAGAACGTGCCGGAAGGTTCGTACTACTACCAGCAGAGCGTCACTGTTCCGTTGGCAAAAGAGCTGATGGACAAGCTGCTGCTGCAGTATCCGGTGATGCCGATGGAGGGAGTGGTCCGTTAATCGGCCCAGCCAATCATCCAAAGAAAGCCCTATACGGACAGTATGGGGCTTTTTTCTTGTGAAGAGCGGGCCTTTTTGCTTCACTGTTCCGGCATGCAAGCCCCCTGGCACATCGTGACTTTCTACAAGTTCCTTCCCATCGCGAAAGCGGATGTGAATGCGCTGCGCGATGCCTGGTACGCAGAGGGCGAGCGTCTCGGTATCTGCGGATTGTTCCTGGTCGCAGAAGAAGGCGTGAACGCGACCGTCGCCGGGAGCAAGGAAGGCATCAAGGAATTTTTGACGTTTGTCGAACAGACGACTTGCCCTTTGACGATCAAAACGAGCGAATCGGAGAAGAAGCCGTTCCGCAGGTGGAAAGTCGCGATCCGGGAGGAAATCGTCGCGATCGGCAAGCCCTCGATGCATCCGTCATCGGAGATGAACAGACACCTGACGCCGGAGGAATTCAAGAACGCCATCGAAACGGAAGACGTGGTGATCATCGATGCGCGTAACACCTACGAAACGGCCATCGGAAAATTCAAGAACGCGTTCGATCCGAAAACGAAGACCTTCCAGGAATTCCCAAACGCAGTGAAGAACGCGAACCTTCCGAAGGACAAGAAAATACTGATGTACTGCACCGGCGGCATCCGCTGCGAGAAGGCGCTGATGGAGATGCAAGAGCAAGGATACGAGCACGTCTACCAACTGCAGGGCGGCATCCTCTCCTACCTGGAGGCATTCCCGCAGACGCACTTCGAAGGCGAATGTTTCGTCTTCGACCATCGTGTCGCGGTGGACCAGGAGCTGAAACCCTCGACCCATTACGGCCTCTGCATCTTCTGCGGGGACCCAGGCGACGTGCGCGCGTCCTGCGAATGCTGCGGCGGCGAATCCGTCCGATGCGTGCGCTGCGCCCCGTCGAAACCGGCCGTCTGCAGCAAGCTCTGCGCGCAACGGCGCGAACAGAAACTCGCCAGAGAAGCGCGCGTCGCGTAAGTCGCGCCCTTTCCATACGTCTATTCACTCACTTTCCCCCATACCCCCTTTCCATTATGGCTGCATACCTCATGGATGAAGATGATGATATGTCTCCCGTCACGCCTGACGATACCGTCGTGGACGAGGATGAAGAAGGAGACGATCTCGATGAAACGGATGACGACGAGGAAGGCGATGATGAAGAACTGCTGGTCGTGGACGACGACAGCGACGAATAATCACAAAAAATTCGCTTAGGCTGCGCGGCGCCCCTGGTGCGCCGCCAGTTTGAAGCACTCGAGCGCCATGAATCCCGCGAAGGCGACGCCAAGGATCACCGACCATTCCCTGACCGTGATGGACGTGATTGCGAAGAGGGTGTGTGTCGACGGCGACAGCAAGATGCCGAGCTGCAGAAGGAGAGGGATGAGCACGGCGCCGAGCAGCCACTTGTTGGAAAAGAATCCGACGGTCCACAGCGGACGCGAACTGCGGCTCGTGAACGCAAGGAGGATCTCGAAGAGGATGGAGAAGGTGAAGACGACGGCGCGGACCTTGGGCAGGTTTTCCTCGCCGAACCACACGGTGCTCGCTTTCAGGTAGACGAGGAACGTGAGACCGCAGGCAAGGACGGCCCCCAGAAGCAGACGCGGCCATTCCCCCGCGAAAAGACTTTCCTTCTGCTTTCGGGGCAGGCGCTGCATGATGCCCGGCTCTTCGTTCTCCATGCCCAGCGCGAGCGCGGGCAATCCGTCGGTCATAAGGTTAATCCACAGCAAATGGACGGGCAGGAGGGGCAGCGGCAGACCCATGATGACCGTCAGCGTGATGAGCGCCATCTGCCCCAGGTTCGCGCGTACGAGATACAGGATGAACTTGCGGATGTTGTCGTAGATGCGCCTCCCTTCGCGTATCGCCATGACAATCGTCGCGTAGTTGTCGTCCGTCAGGACCAGGCTTGCCGCCTCGCGCGCCACCTGCGTCCCGTCGCGCCCCATCGCGATGCCGACGTGCGCGGCCTTCAAGGCGGGTGCGTCGTTCACGCCGTCTCCCGTCATGGCCACCACGTTGCCGTGGGATTGCAGCGCTTTCAGGATGTCGATCTTGTGCTGCGGCGACACGCGCGCGTAGATGGAAACGAACTGTACGGCATCCTTCAGCTGTTCCGGCGTCATGCGATCGAGCGCCGCCCCGTCGAGCGCGTGCCCCTTGATGCCGACTTTCTTCGCGATCGCGGAAGCGGTATCCACGTTATCGCCCGTGATCATCACGGTGCGGATGCCGGCGGATGCGGCATCCCTCATGGCGCGCATCACTTCCTTGCGCGGAGGATCCTGCATACCCATGAGACCGATGAGGCGCAGCTCGCCCTTTTCCTCCATGGCCATGGCGAGAACGCGCAGCCCGTTGCCAGCCATGCGCATCGTCTGCGCCAGCACTTCCGCATGGTCGCAATGGTCGCACAGGGTGACGATTTTTTCCGGCGCGCCCTTCATGAACAGCCTCGGCCCGTGGCGGGTCTGCATGTACTTGAGCTCGGAACTGAACGGCACCGTTTCCTCGTCGATGTCCAAGCGCTCGATGCCTTTTCCTTTCGCGTAATGGAGGAGCCCGATCTCCGTGGGATCGCCCAGGTTCGGCAAGGACGCGCGGTTGCAGGAAATGGCGATCTGGACGAGCAGCTTCTCGCTCTCCCCTTCCGCCACCCAGATCTCCGTCACCTTCATCTTGTTCTCCGTGATGGTACCCGTCTTATCGGAACAGATGATGTTAACGCTGCCCAGAGTTTCGAGTGCGTCGAGCCGCATGACGAGGGCGTTCTTCGCGGCCATGCGCTTCACGCCCATTGCCAAGCAAGCGGTGACGACGGCGGGTAATCCTTCCGGGACGGCGGATACCGCAAGACTGACGCCGAGCAGAACGACCGACATGACCGGCTCGCCGCGATACCATTGCAATACCGCAAGCGCCGCGCTGAGCGGAACGACGACGGCGCCGATGAGCGCGCTGAAATGCTTCATGCGGTTTTCCAGCGGCGTCGGCGGCGTTTCGGATTGCGTGACGAGGGTGGCGATGGTGCCGATCTGCGTATCCTTGCCGATGGACGTAACGACGTACTCCGCGGAACCGCGGGTGACGAGGGTTCCTGCGAAGAGCATGTTCTTCTGATCGCTGATCCCCGCATCGCGCGATACGGCATCGCTCGTTTTCCCGGCCGGCAAGCTCTCGCCCGTCAGGCTCGATTCGTCCGCCTCGGCATGCGACAATTCCAAAATGCGTCCGTCGGCGGAGATGCGGTCGCCGGCTTCCACGATGACGATGTCTCCGGGAACGAGTTCACGGGACGTTATGAGCATCTCGCGGCCGGCCCTGCGCACGCGGGCATGCGGGGACGTCAGTTGCTGCAAACTCTCGAGCGCCTTCCCCGCGCGGTACTCCTGCACGAACCCGAGGACCGCGTTAAGGATCAGGATCGCCAGGATGGCGCCGATATCGACGTTCTCCTCCCAGGATCCGGAGCCTTCCAGCACGCGCAATGCGATGGACAGGAAGAGCGCCGCAATGAGTATATACACCAAAATATCCTGGAACTGGCGCAGGAACAGGAGAATCAAACTCTTCTTCTTATGGGGCAATTCGTTCCATCCGTGCTCCTTGCGCTTCAACTCAATGGACGCGTCGTCCAATCCCTCGCGGAAACTTCCGAGACGGATGAGCGTTTCGTCCGATGACAACGAGTGGAACATCGCACCAAATCATACACCAACACAACCGGATTTTGGCTTGTGCGATGCTTTATTCCGATGCAGCGCTCTTTCCTGCACGCTTGCGCTCGTTTTCCGTGAGGAGCTTCTTGCGCAGGCGGATGGACGTCGGCGTGATCTCGACGAGTTCATCCTCGTCGATGTATTCCAACGCTTCCTCCAAGCTCATCGGCTTGATCGGCGTGAGCTTGGTGGCTTCGTCGCTTCCGGAGGCGCGCATGTTCGTGAGCTTCTTTCCCTTGGTGACGTTCACGACCATATCCTGGTCCTTGGCACTCTCGCCGACGATCATGCCTTCGTAGATCTTCGTCTGCGGGACGATGAACAGCTTGCCGCGCTCCTCGAGCTTCCACAGGTCGAATCCCATCGCCTCGCCGGCGATCATGGAGATCATGGAGCCGCGGGAACGTCCCGGCAGGTCACCCTTGTACGGTTCGTACGCGAGGAACGAGTGGTTCAGGATTCCCTCGCCGCGCGTCTCGATGATGAAGTCTCCGCGGAAACCGAGGAGTCCGCGCGTCGGGACCTTGAATTCGATGCGGGTGTGTCCTTCCTCCGTGCGCATGTCGACGAGTTCGGCCTTGCGCCTGTTCATCATGTCGATGATCGTTCCGGCGTTGGATTCCGGCACGTCGATGATCGCCTGCTCGATCGGCTCCTCCTTTCCGCTCGGTCCGTCGCGCATGATCACCTGCGGGCGCGACACCTGGATCTCGAATCCCTCGCGGCGCATCTGCTCGAGCAACACCGAGAGGTGGAGCTCGCCGCGTCCGGATACCTTGTAGGAATCGCTGTTGGGCACTTCGGCCACTTCGAGTCCGACGTTCGTTTCCTTCTCCTTGAAGAGGCGCTCGCGGATGTGGCGGGTGGTGACGAGCTTTCCTTCCTTGCCCGCGAACGGGGAATCGTTGACGAGGAACGTCATCGTGACGGTCGGAGGATCGATACGGATGGCGGGCAACGTCTCCACGTTCTCATCGGTCGTGATCGTCTCTCCCACGTAGATGTCCGGGATTCCGGCGAGGATGAGGATGTCGCCGGCGCTCGCTTCCTGCGCTTCCATGCGCTTCATTCCCTGGTACTTGAAGATCTTGGTGATCTTGCCGCGGCGCGTTTCCTTTCCTTCGGCCTTCACGAACACGGCGTCACCGACGTGCGCGACTCCTTCGAACACGCGTCCGATGGCGAGGCGTCCCACGAAGTTATCATATCCGAGGGAGCTGGGCTGCATGCGGAACGGCGCCGTGAGGTTCTGCTCCGCGGGCTTCACGTGCTGCATAACGAGTTCGAAGAGCGGCGTAAGGTCCTTGGACTCGTCTTCCAGGTTCTTCTTCGCGATTCCCTCGCGGGCGATGGCGAAGACGTAGGGGAAGTCCAACTGTTCGTTGTTGGCGCCGAGGGCTCCGAAGAGGTCGAAGACCATGTCGACCACTTTCATCGGGCGGGCGGCGGGCTTGTCGATCTTGTTGATGACCACGATGGGGCGGATGCCGAGTTGCAACGACTTCTTCAACACGAACTTCGTCTGCGGCATCGGACCTTCCTGCGCGTCCACGAGGAGAAGCACGCAGTCGACGGTGCGCAGGATGCGCTCCACTTCGGATCCGAAGTCGGCATGTCCCGGCGTATCGACGATGTTGATGATCGTATCCTTGTAACGGATGCTGCAGTTCTTCGCATAGATGGTGATGCCGCGCTCACGCTCCTGATCGTTGCTGTCCATCATCAATTCCCCCACCGCTTCGTGGTCGTTGAAGGCGCCTCCTTGCTTGAGAAGGGCATCGACGAGGGTCGTCTTGCCGTGGTCGACGTGGGCGATAATGGCGATATTGCGGATTTCCATACGAAAGAGGGTCAAAAAAGCATCCCGAAATCGGGAGCCACCCTTATAGGCTCTCGAAGGCCGAAAATCAATCGAAAATGGCCGTTTCTATGCCGTTTTGGCCGCTTCATGCTTCAATAACCACTCTTTCCTCTCCAAGCCCCAGGCATACCCTCCCCCGTTCTCGCCCTTGGGAAGGATGCGATGGCACGGAACGATGAGGCACAGGGGATTCCTGCCCAATGCCGTTCCGACCGCGCGGACCGCATCCGGATGTCCGATTGCCTTCGCGATATCGCCGTAATGGACCGTCTCCCCGAAAGGGACGTCCGACGTCGCTTCCCACACCTTCAGCTGGAACTCCGTCCCGCGCAAAACGAGCGGGAGCGAATCGAACGCCTTGCGGGAACCGTCGAAATATTCCTGGAGCTGCGCGACGCAGAGCAGGAAGGACGGGGGCAAAGTATCCATCGGCGCTTCCTTTTCCTCCGCGAAATCCACGTGGGTGATGCCGCGCTCCGTGCCGCTGATGCGCACGCGCCCGATTGGCGAATCGACGTACGTCCTGAACATTTGCATGCTTTCATCCTACTCCGTAGAAATACGCAATCAAACAAACGCGGACGATTTATGCTATGATCGGTTCATGTGGTTTCTCATGCGCCCCAGGCAACCGTACGAAAAGGGATCGTCTGCCGCTCGTTCGTGGCTTCTGCTTTTGAGCATCGTGTGCATCGTCTTCGGACTCGCGATCATCGAAGCACCGGAACTCCTCGCCTACATCGTCGCGTCGTTCTTCATCCTGACCGGCGTTTCCCTGCTGCTCACATGGTGGAAACTCTTCCGGTAAACGACCCGGCCTGCTCGATCGAAGACAAGTGCTACGTCTGCGGCGGCGAATTGAAGGAGCGCAGGCTGAAGAAACATTGCACGGTGTGCGGCACGCTCTGCGAGACTTGTTGCGATAACGGAAAGGAGTAACATCGCATACTTTCCCACTTTTTCATGGAGAATCAGACGGAAACCCCGGGCCACGATGCGTTAGGAGACGATTTGGCGCAACGGATACTGAAACTGCATCTTCCGGAGGGAAGCAAGATCGATATATCGGGACTGGATGCCGAGGGCATCGAGAATCTTCTCACAGAGCTATCCAAGGGCGATGGAGCGGATGCGGAACAGAGGGCGCGCCTGCATTTGCCTTCCGGCAGCTTGGTGGACATTGCCGGACTGACCGAGGAAGGAATGCGAAGCCTGCTGGCAACCCTTCCGGAAGACGTACGCATGGATATGGCGACAGGCGGCGTGAGCGCGACGGACAAGGGTTTCCTGGAAGGCGTGAAGCAGCACGTCCTGGAAAAGGTCGCCCCGGCACACGCGACGGGAAAGGAAATCCGCAGGAACGTGAAGGAAGTCATGAGCGGTTTCGGAGCCGGAACCATCAGGAATACAAAGGAAGCGCCGGGACGCAACGATCCCTGCTCCTGCGGCAGCGGGAAAAAATACAAACAGTGCTGCCTGGGCAAAAAGAGGAAATAAAAAGGGCGGCAACTCGCATGGAATTGCCGCCCGTTGTTTCTCCGTAGTATATGGCTTCGCTTCTTCAAGAACCCACGATGTCGTCCAGCGCCTGGACGACGGCCTCCATTTCATCCCCGAACATCGCGATGCTTCCGTCGGTGACGCCTTTGACCCTGTCTTCCTTGGGATGGAGAATCCGGATAGTCCGGGCCTGTTCCACCGTGCACGGAACGAATTTTTCCGAACCCCGATCCGCGAAAATCATTTCGATCAGCTCGTAGTCGACGTGCAATCCTTCGGTGACGACTTCAGCGCGGTCATCGTCCTTGTGGCCGACTTCCCTCAGCTCGCCTTCGTGGAGACGCAACGCGTTCGCGAACTGCGGTCCGAGTTCCTGCTCCGCTTCGCGGAAGAGACCTTCACGGAAACTCTCGTCACCTTCCAGCCCGCCGTGGCACGTCACTTGGCAGGCACCCGGGAAACTTTCGGGCTCCATCTTCTCCCAATTGTATGTTCCCCGCCGGCTCAGGAGAGCGAAATATCCAAGCTTCGGATGATGAGACGTGAGAACCAAACCCGAACCTCGTTTTTTGGCCACGATTACACCTCTTCAAAAGGGTTACTGATACTGCGAAAGAACTACGGAATGGATATTCTACATTCATAGAAAATATTGTCCATTATTAAATCCGCCAGACGCATGGGTCTGGCGGGGGTTGGTTTTTCTCGGCCGCCTGACCCGTGGGGGCAGGCAGCTATACGGTTGCGGGAACTCGACGTTCGGCTTGCTTCGGGCGAAACTTCTCGGCCGTCTTTTGAATGACGGCGATGGCGGCCGCGGACATGTACAGGCCGGCTCCGTCGTACTCTTCGCCCGGCGCCGCGATTTTTACGTCGCGTGCCACGGCTTCGAGCAAATGAGGCGTCTTTTTCTTGCATGCCCCGATCGCATTCGGGATCTGACCATGGGGAACGAGAACGCCGAAGTTCAACTCCATCGAATTTTCGTCGATGATGAAGAACGATTCGCTCCGTTCCATGAGGCGTTCGGCGTCGCGGCGACCAAACGATTCGCGCAACTGTCGCTTGACCCACTCTTCCCCTTCGGATCGGCTGCCGACATCCTCGCTGTAGGTGAGACTGTGGGTACCGTCGGACTTTCTCTTCAGATACGCGAACGCGCCCTCGCCGGACGAAGCGCAGATGACGAGCAAACGGACTTTAAACTTGGCGGACACTGGGAACACTCCTTTTGTGCGATGCTTCCGTAACCGGATATGAAAAATGAACAGATTAATGAAAAACCGTTCGCGCGATATATCACCGTGGCCTTTTCCTGTAAAGGGTCTAAGAGAGAACTTTCCCTGACTTTTCGCATGGAAAAACGGCAGACCCGGAGGTCTGCCGCGTTCCGGCTTTTAAGGGTTCCAAGCAGTTACGCCGCTATGCAGCGAAGAGATGGAAAGCTTTTTCCAGCGCCTCCTTTCCATGGATGGCCATGAAGTAGGTATCGGGTCCGACTTTGAGATCTTCTTCGTTGTTCTGGCGGACGGCGATCCTGGTTTCCCGGGTGACGGGAACGGTGCGTTCGGGCCATGCTTCCTTTGGCACATCCAGTTCCAGTGCATACAGTTGCAAATGCACTGTTTCCGTTTCGTCTTCGACGACGAGCCGCGCGTTATGGATATTCCGCAGGACCATTTCCCCGACATCGTGGCCGAATAAGGCGTTGGCATTACTGATGATGTTAAGGAACCGAGGATCCCCCTTCGCCAGAGGCGTCTTGCCGTCGGGACGCCACATACCGAAACACGTGACGGAACAATCCTTCGTGCCTTCATCTTCCATGCGCTGCATGAGCAACGCGGTCTTTTTCCCATTATGTTTCGTGACAAGGATCAACCCCGTGTCGAGACGTTTCTCCACCATATTCAACTCCATTCTTTATTGAGGCGCTGATGCAAAAAACCGGACGCCGTGTATATCACCACAGTAAAATAGTGTAAATGCCCTTCGGAGTACGATCTTATTTTCGTTTATTAATAATATATTTTAATTATCAAATAAGCCTTAGATAAGCCGTTAATCATGATCTCTTTTTTTGTACATAACTTTCAAAATTTTTTAACGGAAGGGTATTCAACACGTCTTCTTTCGTCAGCCACCCGCGCTGCGCTTGGCTGATGCCGTAGGTGTAATCCAACTCGCCCGGGTTGTGCGCATCCGCGTTGATGAGCATTTTCACCCCCAGGTCCTTCGCGCGCTTGCAGAGCACGTCGTTCAGATCCAAGCGGTCCACGGATGCACTCACTTCCAATGCGACGCCGTGCTTGGCAGCGGCGCGGAACACGGTATCGATATCGAAGTCGATGGGATCGCGCTTCAGGAGTTTGCGTGCCATGGGATGGGCAATCATGCGAACGTGCGGATTTTCGATGGCCCGCAGCAAGCGATCCGTCATGTCCTCGCGGGACATCTTGAAGTTGCCGTGGACGGATGCGACGACCCAATCCAACTGGGCGAGCACCTTGTCATCCAGGTACAGGGATCCGTCGTCCAAGATGTCCACCTCGGTTCCGGCGAAGATGCGGATGTCCGGCACGGCATTGCGCGCCTTGTCGATGAGCTTCAAGTATTCCTTGATGTTGTCCTTCTTGATGCCCGCAACCATGCCCATCGGGGAAGCATGATCCGTGATGGCGATGTACTCGTGTCCTTGCGCGGCAGCGGATTTGGCCATCTCGGTCATCGTCGCGCTTCCGTCGCTGAAGTTGCTGTGCATGTGCAGGTCCCCGCGGATATCTTTCTCTTCGATCAACACAGGCAGGTCCCCCTTCATGGCCAGCTGGACTTCCCCGCGGTCCTCGCGCAATACCGGCGGAACGTATGCGAGCCCCACCGCCTTGTACACGTCTTCCTCGGTGCGCGACGCGAGCAACTTTCCCTTCTTCTCCGCGGTTCCCTTGTGTACCCCGTATTCGTTGATCGTCATCCCCTTCTTGATACCCAGCGAACGCACCGCCACGTTGTGTTCCTTGCTTCCGGTGAAGTAGTGCAACGCGGCGCCGAAGACTTCCTCGTCCACGACGCGCAGGTCGGCATTCAAACCGGAGCTCAGCTGCACGCTGGATTTCGTTTCCCCCTTTCCCAGCACGCGCTCCACGAGCGCGTACGCGCAGAAGACGTCCATCACCTTCTCCGGCTTCTTGCTGCTTACGAGGATATCGATATCCCCGATGCTCTCCTTGCGGCGGCGCACGCTCCCGGCGATCTCGATATTGCTGCACAGTCCGGTCGCTTTCAGTTCCATGACGATGTTCTGCGCGACCTTCAGAGCCACGGGCAACGCGACTCGCGACCCATGGGACTGCATGGACTGGATGCCCAACAGCACGTTCTGGATGCTCTTCTCGCCCCAGTTCTTCACGCCCTCCAACTTTCCGGATTCCATCAATTTCTTCAGGTCTGCCACCGTCTCCACCTTGTATTCCTTCCACACGAAATGCGTTTTCTTGGGACCCATCCCCTGGATCTGCATGATGTCGAACAATCCCGCCGGCACTTCCTTCTGCATCTTCTCCAGGTACTGCAGCTTCCCGGTGGTCACCAGCTCCTCGATCTTCGCGGCCAAGTCTTCTCCGATGCCGGGAATATCCATGAGACCCTCCGTCCCCTTCTCCTTATAGATGGAAGAAAGGTCTTCCGAGAGGGAGAGAATGGTGAGAGCCGCGCGATCGTAGGCGCGGATACGGAAGGGGTTTTCGTCTTTCAACGTGAGGATTTTCCCGATGCGCTCGAAAATGGAGGCAATCTCGGCGTTGGTCATGTTTGAACAATATCACTGAATATTGAAATTTAAACTTAATATGTAATATATTGACTAAATACATTTTTAATTTTATATTAATAATAAGTTATTGATAGGTCTTTCAAATATCGTTTCAAGAGAGTATAGGAGTACTTATATGAAAAGTGGTATGTTCATGTGTGTGATCGCAATGCTCTTCTATGCATTGGAAATCACAATAACGGATTTAAAATTAACCAGTCTCCCCCCTAAATTCATCACTGCATGTTATGCGGTGGGGATGGCAATTTTTTCTCTTACTACGTTGTTTTTTTATAAGACTAGTATTGTTACCCCAGACTTAAAACAATCTAGTTTTATATTCTTGATGATTGTTGCATCCTTCATTGCAGCCAGCTCACATTTTCAGGCACTTCATCAAAATGTAGGAACTTTAACGCTTACGATGGCCTACTCATTAATGCCGGTCGCCGCAGCTCTTTTTACCGCAATCTTTGAGCACAAATTTCCATCACTACAGATCGTTGTAGCTTGGTTCTTAGGAGGAGGTGCTTTGTATCTTATAGGTACTGCAAAATAATCTCATCACTCTCATCGATATTTACCCACCAAGGCAACTTGGTGGGTTTTTTACAAAGGTAATTCAATAAAGAAAGTAGTTCCTTTTCCTTCTGTACTTTCAAACCAAATTTTTCCCCCTTGAGCTTCTACAGCGCCTTTTGCAACATATAATCCAAATCCATTTCCATCTACGCTATTGCGTACGTTACTGGCACGGAACAATTTTCCAAAAATCTTTTCTTGATCAGCCTTCGGGATACCAACTCCAGTATCTTTCACAACGCAACGCAATATATTGCCAGTAATTGTTACTGTGAAATCTACATTCCCATTCTCCGGTGTGTATTTCACAGCATTACTCAGCAGGTTCTCAATTGTCATATGTGTATACCTCTTATCAAGTTTTGCAGCAGGGAAAGATGTGGGAATTTTTTTAATAAAATTCACTTTCTTTTCGAGAGCTTTCGGCTCGATAATTTCAAGAATCTCCTTAAAGAAAGCACTGAGATCGAGGTCTTGCTTCTCGATATGCATACGCCCCAACTGAATACGGGACACATCGAGGATCATGCTTACAAGATCTGAAAGATTCACAGCTACTTCTTGCATAGAAGTAACATGTGCTTTTTGTTCATCATTTAATTTACCCAGATCTCCATCCTTCATCATTTCCAAATACCATTTAATAGATGAAACCGGAGTTGCTAGCTGGTGACTCACAATGCTTAATAGCTCATCTTTTTGAATATCTAGTTCTGCCAATAATTTTACTTGCGTTTTCCACAATCTTTTAAGAATCAGCGTCAAAGTTGTGAGTATTAACAAAAGAAATACAACGAACAATGCGAATGGCACCAAAGCAAGATTTGTTAAATTCAAATATTCCGAAACATCAAGATCTAAACCAATAACATATCTTTTTCCATCTTTACTGAAACCAATTATCGGCGAAGTCCCAGAAAGAAAAGTTCCCCATTGATCAGAGGTAAGCTCAGGATCTACAAAAGATTTATCAAATGCTGCCTCTTTAAACTCTGGAAATTCAGAAATGTCGTATATATCTCCTGGAAATGTAAGTGCATCTTCCTCATCTACGATCCCATCTTCATTAAGATCAATCGGTTTATCAGGCTCTAGAGAATCTGCATCGGCAACGAACTCTAATTCATTCGGATTGTTTGTTTCTCTTAAAATGTAAATGTATTTCAATTTATCAGTCTTATTTCGAATTCTCTGCAATTTAATTACTGTTTCTTTATAAACATTTAAATGGATACTTTCAGGACCAGTGATTTTATTGAGATCTTCAGCTTCAAATTCTGTTGAAGCAATAGATGCTAAAGCCAGCATTCTTTCATTTAAACTCCACCTAAAGAATTCTTGAGTTTTATTGTAAAGAACAAGGGTAGTTATTACCGTCAAAGTTAAAAACACAAATAGCAATAAATATATCCGCAAGGAATGGAATTTCCCTGCTGCTTTTTGATCGGTCACAGCCTGGCTATTTGTATTTCTAGACATCAATACATTATATCATAAAGTCCTTTACTTTTAAAGCTAGTAAAACAGCAAATAAGCATCATAATTGACCTTATTTTTGCATTTCGTAGCTAATTACGTTATGCAAAGTTGGATCAAAAATATCCTCTGAATAATCGCCAAAAACTTTTATATTTTTTAAATGCGCTTTTTTTGCGATAGGAAAGATTTCATGAGGGAAGTAATAATTTAAGTTCATTTCAATTAAATACTCTTTTTCGCCCTTCTTAATTAGAACCCATTCTCTCATTTTTTGTAGAATGTGATTGTATTTAATAAAAATTTGGAAATCGATATCTCCTATTTTTTCTCTAATTGTCTCAAGACCTTTCTTTCTAAAAGGAATTAAAAATGTTGAGAAAGTATCAGTATAAAATTTACCGTTGGGCTTTAGCCATTTTTTAACATTTGAAAGTAAAATTTCTAACTGCTCTACTTCGAAACATTGCATAAAAGAGTATGGCGCTAACACTAAATCAAATTCTTCTGTTGGAAATTCGTCAACCAGCGCATCTTTTAAGATGGCTTGATTTTTGTTGATATGGGGAAATTTTTTATAAAGAAGGTTCAACATTTCAACTGAGTTATCAATTCCTATGATATTTTGATTAACCTTTACAAGCTCAGAAAATATCCTTCCGGATCCTATGCCTAAATAGAGCACCTTCCCAACCCTACCTTTCTTTAAATAAAAACTCATGTCTCCTTCATAACCAGGATAAGCAATATCATAGAGTTCAGCATGATCATAAACATGCACTTTATTTAACTTCTCCAGATTTGCAGTAATTACTTTAACTTCATTTATGTCCTCAATCTGATCCCAATCTTTTGGGGAATAGTTACCTTCAGTTTTAGATTTGCTCATATATAAATAATATCACTACAAATTCAAAACTACATGCTTATTTTATTTAGCATTTGTCTATAAGTTTATTAAGTATCTTATGTGGTTTATAACAAGAATTTATTGAAAGCAATTAGCCTAAACAGTATGAAAACCAAGAAAAATCCTAGAAAGTATGAAATTGAGGCGAAAGCTTGTTTTGATAATTTTACAGCGGTTTCACTAAAAATATCTATTCCTAATATTGCTACCCCTTTTCCATTTTCATCTCTTATTGGTGCCCAGCCAGAAATAAGACTTCCCCAATGATCAACAAATGGACCTAGGATTATTGGATGTATTAATGCCTGCTTATTATCTTCAATTGGAGGAAAGGCTTTGGTGTCATATTTTTGACCAGGTGGAGATAACAAATCTTTATCATCAATTTTTCCATCGCCGGTAATATCTTTTTTTGCAGAAGGATCAAGAGAATCTGCGTCTGCAATAAATTCCCAAACACCTTCCTCCTCAGTTAACCTCATAATGTAAGCATATTTTATATCTTTATCCTGGTTACGAATTTCATTTAATAATGAAACAATTTTTGAATACTCACTTTTTTTCGTATCTTCAAGAGTATGTAATTGATTTAAATCGTTAATACTAAATTGGAGTGCACCAGTTGCAGCGACCACCTTTGCTTTTTCCTGAATTCTCTCAAGATTTAATGACAAGCTATGTTGGTACAAAAAATACGTCACGCCAGCCGAGAGAATGCCACAAATAACGAATGCAAAAATACTCTTTGGACTCAAGAAGAACTCCCTCACTTGCGAAAGTACCTTCGTTTTCGTCGGCACCGTCATCGACACGGAAACGATCGGCAATGGATTGAGATCCACTACCGGTTCCACCCCCTCGTCAGGATGCTGCAACTTCATATTCCAGAGCCTCTCGAAGAACTGACGCTCTCGTTCAGCAAGTTCCTTATATTCGATAAAGCACGCCTCCTGCGTTTCATGCTGGAAGCAGGCCACCGTATTTCCGACGACAATCTTCTCAAAGGCGAACGGATACAGGTTCTCGTTCACGAGTACGGTCTTCCTGTATTCGAACGGATCCCTGTTCTGGAATCGACGCCCAAGCGGCGTGTTGTGCGCGATGACCCGGAGGAAGATGTTCCTTTTCCGGCGCTCGCGGAAATACTGGACATTGAATTCCCGCAAAGGATCCTCGGTTTCCGTATACAGAACAGGGCCGTACTGTACGAAGTCATTCCCCTTTTCCAGCAGCAGCGTGTAGGCCTTCTTCAGGCCTTCCGCACCCTGGAAGAACTGCATCTCGGGACGCCTCTTGCCAGACGTGATGGAAGAGATGAATGATTCGAAGTTTTGATGACGCAATTCCAGAACGTTCTTCTTCTGCTTCATATCATCCTGCAGCCACTTCGACACGGATTCCAACGAATGCAGGACGTACTTCGGCGTGCCGTTGATCATCTCACGCACGACGATCTTCTTTTTCAGGAGCTTCTTCATCGCCTGGTCCAACACTCCCGTGCTCTTGCCCGTCTTGAACGCGAGGTCGCGCAAGGTCATGGCATCCCCTTCCACAAGCTTCTTGATGATGGCGATCTCCGTGCCGGAGAAGCCCGCCTCTTGGAAATACGTCTCGATGCTGGAAGGGAGGCTGTTCATAGCTCCTCACTTTACGGGAGAGGGTTTTGCGAAACAAACGCACGTTCCATGCGTGAAATGCGGCTTCCGAAAAGACGCTTCCGAAAGCCAAAATTACCGTTCCATACCCCTATGGAACAGAATGGTCTTACAGGTTTCCCATCATAAGCTCCAGCGTCTCCTCGCTGATGAGCCCGTCCTTCTTCAGGCGCTTCAGATCTGCCTCGAAGGAACGCATGCCAAGCTCCTTGCCCGTCTGCAAGACCGACGCAAGCTCCTGTACGCGGTTATCGCGGATGATGTTCTGCGCCGCAGGCGTATTGATGAGCACTTCGCGAAGCGCCACGCGTCCCCCGCCTTCCTTCGGCAGAAGTTTCTGTGCGACGATGGTTTTGAGCGATAGCGCGAGCTGTGAACGCACCTGCGGCTGCTGGTGAGGCGGGAAGACATCCACGATGCGGTCGATGGTCTGCATGACGTTCGGCGTATGGAGCGTCGCAAGGACAAGGTGACCCGTCTCAGCAAGCGTGAGGGCAGCGGCGATCGTTTCGGGATCGCGCATTTCGCCGACCATGATGATATTCGGGTCCTGGCGCAGGATGCGCTTCATCGCCTCGGGGAACGAGAGGAAATCTTCCATGTACTGGCGCTGGCGAATGACGCCCTTGCCCTTCGGGAAGAGGAACTCGATCGGGTCTTCCAAAGTGATGATATTCTCGGCGCGCGATTCATTGATGCTCTGCAACAGTGCTGCGAGCGACGTGCTCTTTCCGGATCCCGTGGGACCGGTGAACAGGATGAGTCCTTCGCGAAGTCCCACGACCTGCGTCGCGATGTCCGTGAGATCGACATCCGCGAGGTTGGGGATTTCCACGGGAATGATGCGCGCGGCGACGGCCATGTTGCCGCGTTCGAAGTGGCAGTTCACGCGCAGGCGGACGCCGTTAGGCAATCCATGAGCCATGTCGATCTCCTTCTCCTTCTGGAAACGCTCAAAAGCCGCGGTACCCAGGAGGTCCTTCACGAATGCTTCCACTTCCTTCGGACTCACATCGGTCTGCGTCTGCGGCGTGAGCACGCCGTCGATGCGGAACAATAAAGGAGCTCCGGCGACGATGTGGACATCGGATGCTTTGGCCGCCAGGGCTTTTTCAAATACGGAATCGGGAAGGGAAGACATCCAATAAGTATAGCAGAATCTGGCTTGTTTTTGAAGTCATTTTGACTATCCTCTGGGCCTTCCGAAGCCCAAAGGAAGATATTTGACTTTATTGTTAAATATATTATTATACGCATCCAGGTCATTAAAAACACCGTTCCTGACCCCCATATACCCTTTCTAGGGGCTGCGTCCGCACGACATTCTCTTACAGATTGTCGGGGAGCGACAGTCTAGAAAGGATTCGTGGGGGAGCAGATTTTCATTTTTTGTTACTACAATTATTCTAGAAACGAAGGATCGACTTAATGACACCCATGCTTTCACAACGCTTGGAAGAAGCACGCGGCTTGCTGGATCTTGTCCTGCCGAAACCGGGACACGGACAGAAGACCGATTTCGTCGTCTTGAATTCCGGAAACGACGTCGTCGTCCGATGTCTGAATGATCGCCACTACAGCTTCCGCACGAAGGTCGCCAAGGGATTCGAAGCGAATTTCGCCATCTCCGACGCCGAATGCGTCATATCGATGCCGAACAACATCGGCACGATCGAAGTTGTTTCGAACCTGGAACACGACAAGGTCGTGATGCTGGAAATCGGCGGCCGTAGTCCGGCCTGCATCTGCGGTCAGTGCAACAAGCTGACCGTCCGACTTCCGTCGATCCGCACCGGCTTCGTGACCAACCTCGATCAGCCGATCAGCAGCATGCAGCCGTTCAACCTCGGCGAATTTCTGCCGGCCGGCGGATTTATGGGCGGCCCGGCGTTCGGAAACCTGTTCGGCGACGGCGTTCGCGTCGTCACTCTCGGCGATTTGATGAGCGGCGGCGAAGGCGGTCTCGGAAAGATGCTCGACGAAAGCGGCTTGGGCATGTTGCTCAGCCGTCTCAATCGCCGCGGCAACAGCGCTTCGGCCGAGCCCGGTCGTAACGGCAGCCGTCGCGAAACCGCCGACTCAGGCGCGAAGAGTTAGTAACAAGAATATCTTCATCCTTGGATGAAGGTGGGAAAATCGCAGCTCCCCTGCGATTTCTCGTGCCCGAAAATCAACCTTCCTTCGCCTTCTTCGCTAATGCAGCGACGGCGCGGAAGACCTTCTCCACGCTCTCCTCGTCCATGCCGCGCTCGGTAGCGGATTCCACCATCAGGTCGACATCGTCGTGTTCGGACGCATCGGAATCATCCTTCTCTTCCTCCTCTTCCTCATCGGCATCGGCATAGAGCAGCGTGAGCTCCTCGAGGGCATCGAGGATGGTTGCATACTGCTTCATGGTTTCCTGGTGGAGATCTTTGCCCATAAACGGCTTGGAAAGAAGTTGTGGGCGTATCTTTGCGTATTTTGAGGGGATTGCAATTGACGGAACGTAAGAATGTTTCTGGAGGGATTTTATGGAAGCGGGATGACAGTCGAACGGGGCGCCAGTACCATGTCCGCATGGATACGAAGCATGCCGCCGAGCGCATCCTGAAGCTCCGGGACGAGATCTGGCGCCTGAACAAGGCGTACTTTATCGAAGACAGGAGCGACGTATCCGAAGACGTCCGTGACGCCTTGAAACAGGAGCTTATCAAGCTGGAAAAGGAGTACCCGGAGCTCATCACACCCGATTCCCCCACCCAGCGCGTGGGCGCGCCGCTGGACGGACGCCTGCCGAAGATCGCGCACATCACGCCGAAGGAATCATTGCAGGACGCGTTCAGCAAGGAAGAAGTGGCGGACTGGATGGACCAGATGAAGCGCGGGCTCGGCGACGAGAAGAAACAGATCGACATCATGACGGAGCTGAAGATCGACGGACTCAACATCACGCTCATTTACCAGAAGACGGAATCCAACAAGAAGGAAATCCGCTACGACCTCATGCGCGCGGTGACGCGCGGCAACGGTTTGCAAGGCGAGGACGTGACGCACACGGTACGCACCATCGAGAGCATTCCATTGTCACTCACCGTGCCGGCGCCGAAAGAGGATGCGCCGGACCTGCTGGAAATCGGCGGCGAGGTGTACCTGACGAAGGCGGGACTGGATAAGATCAACAAGGATCTCCCGAACGAGGAGAAGTTCGCCAACCCCCGCAACGCCGCGGCGGGCAGCGTGCGCCAGCTGGACCCCCAAGTGGCGGCCGGCCGCGACCTGCGCATGTTCTGCTACTCGCTGGGGGCTGCCGCAGCCGATGCGTTCGGCTTGGAATCGCAGGAAGCGATCCTCACGTTCATGCAAGACGCGCACCTCCCCGTGCACCCGGGCTTCAAGACGGTGAAGGGACTGGATGCGGTGGAAAAAATCTACGCGGAGATCCAGCGCAAGCGCGAGTCGCTGCCATTCGATATCGACGGGCTGGTATTGAAGGCGAACGATCGGAAGATACAACGCGATTTGGGATCGACCGCGAAGGCTCCCCGCTGGGCGCGCGCGTACAAGTTCCCCGCGGAGGAAAAGACGGCGCAGATCCTGGATATCATTTTGCAGGTCGGCCGCACCGGAGCCATCACGCCGGTGGCGCACCTGACGGCGACGCAGCTGGCGGGAACGACCGTCACGCGCGCGACGTTGCACAACGCGGACGAGATCGAACGCCTGGGCGTGCGTATCGGCGACACGGTGATCGTCCGCAAAGCCGGCGACATCATCCCGGAAGTCGTGCAGGTGCTGGAAAACCTGCGCCCGAGCGATGCGAAGACCTTCAGGTTCCCGAAGGAATGCCCGCAGTGCGGCACGCACCTGGAGCGTCCGGACGGCGAAGTGGCGTACTACTGCCCGAACAAGGAATGCCCCGGCGTGAAGCGCGAGAGCATCGAACACCTCACGTCGCGTTACGCGTTCAATATCGAAGGGCTCGGCAAGGAAACGGTGGACCTGCTGCTGGACCAGGGACTCATCGCGGACAGCGCGGATATCTTCTTTTTGCAAGCCGAAGATCTGCTGAACCTCCCGTCATTCAAAGAGAAGAAGACCGAGAATATTTTGGCGTCGATCGAAAAGGCGAAGCGCATCCCGCTGGACCGTTTCCTCTTCGCGCTGGGCATCCGGCACGTGGGACGCGAGACGGCGGAAGTGCTGGCATCGCGCATCGCGTGGCCCGTGAGCGAGATGACCATAGAGGAAGCGGACACGAGCCTGCAGGTATCGCTCTTCGCGGAGAAGAAGACGATCACCGTGGAAGCGCTGACGGTGGCGCAAGTGGAGGAAACGCTGCGCGGACTGAACGAGGAAGATCTCGCTTCCATCGACGGGATCGGGACGGTGGTGGCGCACAGCGTGACGGAGTGGATCGGCCTCAAGGAACACCGCGAGCTGCTGCACAAGTTCCAGAAAGCCGGCGTGGTGTGCCTGAAGCCGCAGAAAAGCGCGGCCGCCCAGGTATTCGAAGGCATGACGTTCGTCCTCACGGGAACGCTGCCGACCCTCAGCCGCGAGGACGCGAAGAAAATGATCAAGGACCGCGGGGGAAAAGTGAGCGGATCGGTCAGCAAGAAAACGGACTACGTACTGATGGGCGAAGACGCCGGGAGCAAAGCAGATGACGCGGCGAAGCTGGGCGTGAAGACGATTGGCGAGGAGGAATTTTTGAAGATGCTTGGTTAAAACCACCTCTCGTATTCGTTCATCCGCATCTTGCGCATCACAGCATCCACTAAACGGAAGTACATAAGCCGCTGATGGGCATGCACCATGGCGGCGCGTTCGGAAGGCTCGAGATCATCCGCACGCTCTTTGAGTTCAAGATGCTGAGTATTCACAACCATAATCTTATCCGCAACATATCCCTGCGCCACTTTCAATTCTTTTGCAGTCAACGACCACAGGATCCGGATGCGCACCTCCTCGAATGCCCGGTTATACGCTTCATGCCGTCTCTTCGCGGCCTCGGCTGATTCCATATCTTCTTTTTCAAAAACGTCCCCGGCCCGAAAGATGTCCCGCACCGTATCGGTGAGAGTATGCGCAAAATCATAGACTCCCCACGGATCTTTCCCTCCGTTTAATCTGTTTTTTGGAATCATATGAATATATTACATACTGATATGATATATTATCAATCTATCGTAATACCCTTCTAAAAAGCCATAAATCCTGTATCCTGCGCTCATGGATTCTTTCCTCCAGGACCACTTCTCGGCTTTCACGGATTTCCAGTTGCTCGACACGGGCGACGGATACCGCCTGGAGCAATGGGGACCCTACCGTCTCGCGCGACCGGATCCGCAGATCATTTGGAACAAGCACCTGGACGACAACGAATGGAACGCATGCGATGCGAGGTTTGAAACGCGGGGGGACAAGGGCCAGTGGAACATGATCACGAAGCTTCCGGCATCGTGGCCTATCCGCTACGACGTGCCGGGAACATCGACGCAGCTCTCGTTCAAGGCGCGCCTCACGCCGTTCAAGCATACGGGCGTCTTCGCCGAGCAGGCGGCGAACTGGGAGTGGATGGCCAAGAAGCTGGAGGGAAAGAAAGGACGCAAGATCCTGAACCTGTTCGGATACACCGGCGCGGCGAGCGTGATGCTCACGGCGCTCGGACACAGCGTGACGCACGTGGACGCCAGCAAGCCGGCGATCGGCTGGGCGAAGGAAAACCAGGAACTGAACAAACTCCCGGCGGATTCCATCCGTTGGATCCTGGACGATGCGTCCAAATTCGTGATGCGCGAAATCAAGCGCGGCCAGAAATACGACGGCATCATCATGGACCCGCCGGCGTTCGGGCACTCGCCGGACGGACGCACGTGGAAATTCAACGATGACGTGCCGAATCTTCTTTCCGATTGCGTGGAACTGCTGACGGATGATGCCGACTTCCTGATCATCAACGGATATGCGACGAACTCCTCGGCGATCGCGCTGAAGAACCTGCTGGAAGACACGACGGCGAAGAAGAAAGGAAAGCTGGAATACGGCGAACTGTGCCTGGAGCAGAAGGACAAGCGGCTGATCTCGACGGGCATCGTCGCCCGCTGGTCGCAAGGAATGTAAACCGAATCATACTTGGCAGCGTTCGGGCGAGTGCTACTGTTTGGTCATGTCGAACGCCCTCAAAGGGAGCGATTCCGGCAGACACTCAAAATCAAACGAACACCACAATATTCCCTGTTCCCGCGGTGGCAGCGACCACGACGTGAATATTTCCGACGTGCCGAAAAGCCGCCACGCTGACTTTCATCAGTGGGCATCGAACCGGGATCCGGGACAACTGGCACGCTATATCGCGCTTCATTCCCTCGGCAAGGGGGAATCCAGCATCGGCAACGAGAGGCTCAACACCCTTTTCCAAATCACGACCCTGCTGCAATGGTCCAACCTGTACGACGCGCATGCGTTCCGCCCGTCGGTGGACATATCGGGATATTCCTCCATGCTGACGGCGTTCGCGCATTTCAAAACGCAGATCATGGAAGAAATCGTATGGGTTCGCAAAACGATCGAGACGTTGAACGGAAACGGGGACTTCCCGACAAAAAACCACACCCTTCTTCCCTTGGCGCTTAGTTTCTTCGCGACGAAAAGCCCGAGCAAGGCGATCGAGGGACTGATGACGGAAGAGCACTACGGCATGCTCTCGTGGGTGAAGCCGATGAAGACGGAAACGCGCGATGCCATCCTTGCGACGGTTCGGACGCACAAGGGGCGCAACGACTCGAAGGAAAACACGCTCTCGATATTGGGCATCCAGGAAAAACACCTCGTGCACGCGGACAAACAGATCGACAAAGTGTTCTCGCTGAACGGCATCGCTTTCGAACCGCAACCGGAGCAGGAAAACCGGCAATGCTGAGAAAAACCGGCGTTCCTTACGCGAGATCCAAGAGCATGACGGCAGCCATGAGGGCCATGCCGAAATCCTCGATGATGGTTACTTTCGTGAGGGGAACCTTGATGAAGGTACCGAGGCATGCGCACTGGAACTTCCTTTTTTGCATGAGACTTTGGACGACGCCGATGCCGCTGAATGACATGAGGACCAATGCGAACCAGTTCGTGAAAAGGGGTTCGAAGCGCGTGAGGTACGCCAGTCCGAGCAGCAATTCGAGGAACGGATAGACATAACCGTACGCCTTCACGCGGCGGGCAAGCAGATCGTATGTGGAATACCCCTCCGCGAAACCCGGGACATCCAGCAACTTCAAACCCGAGAAAACCAGAAAGAAGCCGGCCATGAAATTCTGCATCGCATCCGTCCAATGGGACGGCGCGGTAAGGTACACCGCGATCACCGGCAGAAGGATCAGGCCCACGATAATGAAAAGAGGCTTGTAGGTAACAAAGAATCCCTCCGTCGTCTCCCCGGAATGGTGTGCGGCGGACGTCACATCGTTTTCGGGAACCAGCTGCATGCCGCCGCATTTGGGACACGTTCCCGGATGATCTTGGAGAATCTCAGGGTGCATGGGGCAGACGTACATGGTCATAAGAGGGGGTGAAAACGTCGGGAAGTATAGCATTTGCTGGGTTTTTGAGGCTATTTCAATGCGAAGAAAAATGTCGGAGCCTTGATTTTTAGGCGAGAAATCGCTATTCAATGCCCCTGCAAACGCAGTTTTAGGCGCTTGCTCTTCCTTATTGCCACATGAGACTGACGAAAATGGTGTGTACCCTCGGACCCACCTCCAACTCCCCCGAAGGAATCCGCGCGCTCGCGAAGGCCGGCATGAACGTCGCTCGCCTCAATTTCTCCCATGGAACGGTGCAGAGCCAGCAGGAAGTCCTGCAGCGCGTGAAGGCCGTGAACGCCGAAGGCGAATTCACCCTGGGCATCCTCCTGGATACGAAGGGCGCGGAAATCCGCACGGGCGAAGTCACCGAACCGATCATCGTCGTGCCGGGACAGGAAGTCCTGTTCTCCTTCGATGAGATCGCAAACCCGGACCTCACGGTAATCCGCGTCAACTACAAGGAATTCAGCGAGGACGTGAAGAAGGCGGAATGCATCCTCGTCGACAACGGCGAGACGATCTTCGACGTCATCGAGGTGCGTGCGAACGGAGCGGTGCACGCGAAGAGCCGCGATAACGGCAAGATCGGTTCCCGCCGCCACATCAACCTTCCGGGCGCGGACGTGTCCCTCCCTTCCCTCATGCCGACTGACTGGGAAGCCATCGAAATGGGATGCAAGGAAGACGCCGACTTCGTCGCCTTGTCGTTCATCCGCCGCGGCGACGAGATCCCCGAAGTGCGCGAGTTCATCAAGAAGCACGGCGGCACCATGAAGATCATCACGAAGGTGGAGACGCGCCAGTCGGTGGAAGACATCGAAGCGGTCATCCGCGAGTCCGACGGCATCATGGTGGCCCGCGGCGACTTGGGGGCCGAAATGCCTTTCGAGAAGATCCCCCGCGTCCAGAACGACATCGTCGACCGCTGCATCCGCGCGGGCAAGCCGGTGATCGTCGCCACGCACATGCTGGAAAGCATGATCGGTAACCCCATTCCGACTCGCGCCGAAGTGACGGACGTATTCCATGCGGCGGAGACGCACGCGGATTCCACGATGCTTTCCGGAGAGTCCGCGAACGGCAAGTACCCGTTCAAGTCCGCGGAATCCATGGCAAAGATCCTCGTTGAGGCCGAAGAAACGATGCAGCGCGGATCCATCGTGGAACGCGCGCCGCACCACTCCGACGCCATGCGCATCATCAACGAAGCGAAGGCCGACGACGTGGAAGCGATCGTGATCTCGACCGAAACGGAAGAATTGCCCGCGGCCATCTCGGCCCTGCGCCCGAACATGCCGATCATCGTGTGCTCCGGCAACGCGAAGATCCTGCGCATGCTCCAGTTGCGCTTCGCGATCTACCCGGTCGCAGGCAGCGACCTCTCCGGAGCCAAGAAGTGGCTCAAAGCCGGCACGAAAGTCGTCGCCGCTTCCGCGGAGAACCCGGCCCCCTCGGTCGTCACCCTCTGATCTCCTACACACCTACTTCCTACCTCCTAACATCACATGCCTACCATCGTTTCCCTCAAGGCCCGACAGATCCTCGACTCCCGCGGCAACCCCACGGTGGAAGTCGACTGCATGCTCGACGACGGTTCCTTCGGTCGCGCGGCCGTGCCGTCCGGAGCGTCCACGGGTTCGCACGAAGCACTCGAACTGCGCGACGGCGATAAGTCCGTCTACCTCGGCAAGTCCGTGCTGAATGCAGTGGAGAACGTGAACACGGCGATCGCCAACGAATTGAAGGGAAAGGAGGTCTCGGACCAGCGCGCCATCGACAAGGCGATGCTCGCCCTGGACGGAACGCCCAACAAGTCCAAGCTCGGCGCCAATGCCATCCTTGGCGCTTCCATGGCCGTCTCCAAGGCCCGCGCGACGAGCGAGAAGCTCCCGCTCTACGCGTCCCTCGCGAAGCAGTTCGGAGTCGCTAACACGACGCTACTCCCGGTTCCGCTGATGAACGTCATCAACGGAGGCGCCCACGCGGACAGCGGACTCTCCTTCCAGGAGTGCATGCTCGTTCCCACCGATTTCACGACCTTCAGCGACGCCCTGCGCGCGGGAGCCGAAGTGTTCCACAACCTCAAGTCCATCCTGAAGGCCAAGGGACACGTGACGGCCGTTGGCGATGAGGGAGGATTCGCCCCGCACCTCACGAACAGCGACGACGCGTTCGCGGTGCTCACGGAAGCGATCGAGAAGGCCGGCTACACGGGCCGCATCAAGTTCGCCATCGACGCCGCCGCGTCCGAGTTCTACAAGGACGGCATGTACCATATCGACGGCAAGACGCTCTCGTCCCAGGAACTCGTCGCTTACTATGAAGCGCTCTGCGCCAAGTATCCCATCGTCTCCATCGAGGACAGCCACGCCGAGGACGACTGGGAAGGCTTCCAGACGATGGTGCAGAAGATGGAAGGAAAGGTGCAGATCGTCGGCGACGACCTGCTCGTCACGAACGTCCAGCGCATTGAGAAGGCCATCGGTTCCAAGGCCGCATCCAGCGTGCTCATCAAGCTGAACCAAATCGGCTCCGTCTCCGAGACCGTCGACGCCATTCAGATGGCGCAGAAGGCCGGATGGACCGCCATCTCCAGCCACCGCTCCGGCGAGACCGAGGACACCTTCATCGCGGACCTCGCCGTGGGACTAGGCACGGGGCAGATCAAGACCGGTTCCCTCTCCCGCACGGACCGCATCTGCAAGTACAACCAGCTCCTGCGCATCGAGGAGGAACTCGGAAGCAAGGCACGCTACGTCAGCCCGTTCTAAACCAGACCGAACATCGAACTGAAAAGCGCCCCTCGCGGGGCGCTTTTCAATATCAATCGCGAGATGTGGTAACGCCGCTCAGTAGGCGGGCGCCGCGACGCGGCTGCGTCCGTGATCACTGACCGTGGTATCTTTCCTGCGGACCTGGGGCAGAAGCTTCAAAATCCGCTCGGCCATGATGCCGCGCACTTCTTCAATATCACCCAGGGCGTCGATAAGCAGGAGTTTGTCGCGCTCCGCAAATCGGGGAAGGACCACGTCCTTCAGCATCTTCCCGTCATCCAGGCGCCTGCTGCGCTTTTCCGGATCAATATCTTCAGGACGGGGAATTCTGCCCTCTTCAATCGCCTTCTCTCCGCGCTTGATCATACGCTCTTCCGCCACCTCCGCGGGAACATCGAGGAACACCATGATGTCCTTCCTGCCAAGCTCGTCCATAAGATCCAGGTACGGATCCGTCTGGTCTTCCGTGCGCGGCGCGCCATCGATCACCGCGATCGCCCTTCTGTCGATCTCGCGGATCCACTGCCAGATGTTGTCGTTGATAATCTCCGCGGGGACCATGATGCCGTTCTCCTGGTACTGTTGGCAGAGCAATCCGAATTCGGTCCCCTGCTCCTTCTCCTGGCGAATGCGATCACCCGTTCCCAGGTAGGAATACTGCAAGCCGCGTTCTTTGATCTGCTGTTCCAGGTATTCGTTCGCGGTCCCCTTGCCGGAGCCGGGAAGGCCGGAGATGCAAATGGTATCGATGGTCTGGACGTCCTCGGACGTCACGTCGGCTGATGTATGCATAACAATGACGGAAAATGGAGAATGCACGCGGAACCGGCATTCCGACGCCGCGCGAGCAGAGCTTGTACCTTTTGGCCAAATTAATTGCAAGGGTTTTTTGGCCCAAGTGAGCTGTTTTTCCCTTGTTTTGCCATCGATGAAGCCTTAATCCGTCACCATCACGTACTCGAAGTGCGAGTAGCAGGCCGGTGCCTCGCCGCCCGCGGGTTCGTAGTCGCGGTTCAACGTGATCGTCACGAGATTGCGCGGGTTGGATGTGAGGATGACCGCCGAGTCGGCGGCACTGATTTCTCGCGAAGACATGTACGTATCCGCATCCGCCACTTCGCTCACGATCGTCTTGCCGTTGTCAGACACGCAGCCGAGCCCGATCATCCCCCGGCCCGCGTAGGAATTGCCTTCGTTATCGCCAAGGAATTCCCGCAGCGCAGCCGTTTCGCCATCGGTGATGTTGAAAAAGACGTACTGGTACGTTTTGCAATCAGTCTCGCAGAACGGCTCCCTCGCCTCCCTCTTCGTCACGTATCCGGTGAGCGTCACCATGCCGAGGTAGCCCTTGTCCGTCCTCCGGAATTCACCGGCATCCCAAGACGGCGACGAAGACGCGATGCGGGAGGCGGCCGGGTTTGACGACGCGGAGGAAGAAGACGATGACGAAGAGCCTCCGTCGGTCGATGCACCCCAGCATCCGGAGAGAAGCAAGAGACTGAGAAGGCCGGCGGAAACGGGCGAAACGCGCATAGGGAATGGTTGGTGATACTAAGACGAACGGTACGGCGAACCATGACAAGAATCAAGCAAAGCCCTGATTCAAGCCTTTTTCTCGTTATTCACATATAACTATAAATATGTTATAATTATATATTAATGTTACAGACACTCTTCACCCTCTTCTCGGTTTTCTTCATCATCTGGGTCGTGTTCGGCACGGAGGCCGGTGATGCGAAAGGAGACAAAAAGAAATCCGATGGAAAAGGCGGCGGTCTGCTGATCGGTTTGTTGTTCGCGCCGTTCGTGCTGCTGGGATGGCTGATGTTCGGATTGGGCCAGATGGCGCTGGTCCTTGCGCAGGCGATCGCCGCGCTGTGGGAAATGATCACGCCGATGTTCCGCACGCTCTTCGAATGGATCGGGAAACTGATCGAATGGATCCTGAAGATGATCAAAGAGCTCTTCAAAAGCCTGGGACCGCTGCTGCGGGGCTTGGCCAAGACGATACGCTACGCATTACGCACGTTTTGGAACGCGGCCCTGGGAATCATCCGGGCAATCACTAATTTCGTTCGATCCGTCCTTTCGTTCATCGGCGATCTCATCCGAGATTTCCCGGGCGTGCTGCGGACGATGGGCGCTATCTTGAAACCGCTCGCCTGGCTTCTAAGGATGCTGCGAGATGCGTTCGGAAACCTCCTCGATGCGCTCGTCTTCCTGGCAGGCGGGGTGCTGGCGTGGATCGGGATGCGCCACAAAAAAACCAAGGACTACGTCACGCGCGATATCGACGACACCGATCCCACGGACCCGGCGGATCTCCTGCTCGCCTTCCCCCTGGCAATGGCGACGGCTGCGACCCGCACAAAGAAAACGGCGAAACGAACCGGGCAGCGCCTCATCGCCACGAATCCCCTGAAGAAAGGCATCACCAGGAAAAAGAAAGCATCGGACCCGCACGTCATGAAGCGCCTGCAGCACATCGGCTGGGAGACCAGGCGGAAGATGGGAAGGGCCTGAAAAGAACTATAAAGCCTTTGAAAGGCCGAATTCGACATTGCCGAACCTGCAAATCTTGGTACACTTTGGGCCCTCGGTCCTTTTGTCATGAACGGATCCTCAGTAAACAACCACGTGCCGTGGTGGCGGAATTGGTAGACGCGCACGCTTGAGGGGCGTGTAAGAGTAATCTTGTGGAGGTTCGAGTCCTCTCCACGGCACCAGTACTTATATTCTTTGGATTATTTCACCCGAAAATAATGACTGCTACCTCGCGCTTCGCGAAAATTCTCTTGGGCTTCGGATTGTCTCTCGTCATCAGCGCCGTGTGCCACGTGGCCGTGCAGGTTCTTTTTGGTTACCGGCTTTGGACGTGGATGCTCGTGACATCCAGTGCCACCAAATCATTTTTGACGGCAGGCATCGTATTCAGCGCCCTCGCCGTTTTCCCGATGGTTCTCGCGATCACCGTTGCATGGCTGCTGCTTCGGAAGAAATATCCGGAGGTATCAAAGGGAATGCGTTGGGGATACGTCTTCGCACCGATCGTTTTCCTATTGCAGATGCAACCGATCCTGAAGGCCGACACCTCGATTGGCCCAATTCAGCGCACATACCGCGCCATGGAATTGGGAGATCCCTCCAACTGCACGGAGGGAAATTTGAAAGACATCACAGAAGATATCACCGAAAGCAATATCGGGAGATGTTTCGCGGCAGTCGCAGTGAAAAGGTTGGATACTTCCTACTGCGATTTGATCCCGGAAGGCACAACGGAAAGGAGCAAGGGCATCCTCCAAAGCGAAAAGCACAATTGCTACTTCGACATTGCGGTTGCCGCAAACAATTCCTCGCTGTGTGACAGGCTTTCCGATGCGGAAATGTGCAAGAAGATCGTGAAGATCCGATGGGAAAGGGAATAGCTCCCATTGCCTGCTCCATAGAACATTCAAACTATTGTCAGTCGTTGCGAACGACAACGAACACAACAACAAGAATGACAACCACTGCGATTGCAATCAAAACCATACGTACATCGTACATCTTCTTTTATCTGTCGCACATATATGCGGCATCACACCTCCTTCTCCTCCGTTCCTTCGACCGGAGCGATGGCTTTCTTCCTCGTCTTGCGCTTCGTCTCGATCGCCTCGGCGGACGTCTTGCCTTCGAAGAGTTCGATGAATTCCTCGGCGGAGAGCGTCTCCTCCTTCATCAGCACCACCTCGATGCTGCGCAGCTTGTCCTCGTGCTTTACGAGCATGTCCATGGCGCGCTTGTACTGGACGTCCAACGTCGTCTTCACGAACGCATCGATCTTCTGAGCGCTTTCCTCGGAATAGTTGCGGGCCAGGTGTGGATCCATTCCGGTTGCCGTGGCTCCGTTGGATTCTCCGTAGGCCACGAGCCCAAGCTCCTCATCCATGCCGTAGCGCATCGCCATGTTGCGGGCGATCTGCGAGGCGCGCTCGATGTCGTTGCTGGCGCCCGTGGAGATATCGTTGAAGATCAGCTTCTCCGCGGCACGTCCTGCGAGGAGCCCGCAGATCTCGTCGAGGAATTTATTGCGGCTGGTGGTGTACTGGTCTTCCTCGGGCAGGAACCATGTGACGCCCAGCGCGGAGCCGCGCGAGACGATGGAGACCTTGTGCAGCTTGTCGGATTCCTTGCAGAGATGCCCCACGATGGCGTGGCCGAGTTCGTGGTACGCGGTAATCTCCTTCTCCTTCTGCGTCAGCTTGCGGGATTTGCGCTCCGGACCGATGCTCACCTTTTCCAAAGCATCGACGATGTCCTGCTGCGTGATGCTCTTGCGGTTGCGCTTGGCAGCGAAGATGGCAGCCTCGTTCATGACGCTCTCCAGATCGGCTCCCGTCATACCCACCGTCTGGCGCGCGATGGCGTTGAGGTCGATACCCTTGGCCAGCGGCTTGTTACGGGCGTGGACGGCCAGGATTTCCTCGCGGGCATCGATGTCCGGCTTATCGAGGTAGACGTGGCGGTCGAAGCGGCCCGGACGCAGCAATGCGCTGTCGAGAACGTCGGGGCGGTTCGTGGCGGCCATGACGATGACGTTCGTGCCCTGCTCGAAACCGTCCATTTCGGTAAGGATCTGGTTCAACGTCTGTTCGCGCTCATCGTGTCCTCCGCCGAATCCGGCGCCTCCGCGCTGGCGGCCCACCGCGTCGATTTCGTCGATGAAGATGATGCACGGGGCGTTACGCTTGGCGCGGACGAACAGATCGCGGACGCGGGAGGCTCCCACGCCGACGAACATCTCCACGAATTCCGAACCGGAAATGGAGAAGAACGGCACGCCCGCTTCGCCGGCGACGGCGCGCGCGAGCAACGTCTTACCCGTTCCTGGCGATCCCACGAGCAACACGCCCTTCGGGATCTTCGCACCGATATCGAGGTACTTCTTCGGCGCTTTCAGGAAGTCGACGACTTCGACAAGCTCTTCCTTCGCCTCCGCCACGCCCGCAACGTCCTTGAAACGCGTCTTCACTTGCTTGGCATCCGCCACGCGCGCGCGGGACTTTCCGAACGACATGGCGTTGTTCTGGCTGCGCGAGATGCCCCGGAAGAGCCAGATCACTCCTCCTATGACCAATACGAAGAAAAGGAGATCGGGCAAGACGGCGAAAAACATGTTCGCCGCTTCGCGGTTCTCCACCTGCACGACGGTCGGGTTCCTGGGATTGTTCCAGCCGAGCTGGCTGACGGTATCGAGGGTCTCCTTGTACGACTGCAATACGACGCCCGTGGACGTCGTCGCGTAGACTTTGTTGTCGCGGACGAGGATCTTGCTGAATTTATTCTCGTTGTACCCCTTGGTGATCTCGCTGATGGAAACTTCCTTGGCCATCGCATACTGCTCCTCCTGGCCGCGTTCGGGGGCGGTAAGATAATAGAACGACAACGACAAAAGGGACGCGAAGAGGAGTAAGCTCAGGAGCCATTGCTGTCGGTTACCCGGTGATCTGCGCGGCGTCATTGGAATACGCCGCATTGTAGCGCGTTTTCGGCGATAGTCACGCATCAAGGCGAGTTTTTTTACGGCTTGTATCCGGCCGCTTCGGCGGATTGCCGATCCGGAAAATACACGCGGTTCTTGGGCAGAAGGCGATTCCCCATGGCGGAGGTCACGTCGTAATACTTCTTGCCTGTTTTCGAAGCGACGTATTGCATGCCGGGCGGGACGGCCACCTCGACGACCACGGGCAGACTGCCCTGCATCAGGCCGCGGAAGGACCCGCTGCCGGCGGCCACCAGGTCGTTTCCGAGGAGCAACCGGGCGTCGCCGCTCACCCGCCCCTCTACCGTCCCGTTCGGCGCGGCCTCGATGATGACGGTCGGGATCCGGGGTATCCCATCAGCCACGGTGAACGCAATCGCATCGGATTGGATGAGGAACGCCGCAGCAATCCCCACGGGCATGCCCGCGCAAAATCCCAGAGCCAACAGGAGGATCCTGAGAATCTCATCTCGTACCGACAGGACGGACCTCCATGCATGCGCGACCGTTGCGTTCATGCATCCAGTATCACTCCATCAGCCGAATCTTCCACCCTTTGCCGATCCCGTGTTTTTTCACAAACCCCGCAGGTACTTCCAGAGCCGACATCGCCGGTTCTTCGGATGAGTAGATCGGGCAAGGATCGGATTCGCACGGGACCATGGTCGAGAATGATACGAATGTCGCTTCATCGTCGAAGAACAGGACATCCAGGGGAATCAGCGTGTTCTTCATCCAGAAAGATAAAGGCTGTTCTTCGTCGAAGAAGAACAACATACCTTGCGCGTCACCGAAATCCGTCCGGAACATCATGCCCTTCTCGCGCTGCTCAGGCGTGTCCACGATTTCTGCACCGAGCATGACCTGATCCATTTCCTTACCCGGTTCGTAGAGCGCCACACCCCTGATGTACGGAGCGGACGAAGATGACGACTCCGACTGCGCCATTGGCTCCGTTTGTGTCACGCATCCAGAGAGAAGAACGATTGCAATAAGTGGAATAATCTTTTTCATCCCCGAATTTTGGAAATGGCATCGGCCCTATCCGAAGCGAGGAATACGGCATTGCCCGCCACAAGGTTGTTCGCGCCCGCCTCGCGGCATAGCGCCGCGGTCTCGACGTTCACCCCGCCATCCACCTGGATCATAAGGTTCGGGAATCGTTCGCGCAGCTTCACGACTTTCGCCAGGACAGACTGGTCAAACGGCTGGCCGGAGAAACCGGGCTCCACGGACATGATCAGCACCAGGTCCACGTCCTCGACAACATCGTCGATATCTTCCAATGGGGTCGCCGGGCGCAATGCGATCCCCGCAGTAGCATCCCCGTCACGAATGGCTTGTATAAGGGCTCTTCTTGAATCCGTCTGGTGCACCGCCTCGGCATGGAAGGTGATGTTCTTTACTTTAAGCTCCAGGAATTCCTCGATGCGGTCCTCCGGGTTCTCCACCATTAGGTGGATATCGAGGGGAAGGGTGGTGCGCAGGTGCTTCAGGATGGGTGCGCCGAAGGAAAGGTTCGGAACGAAGTGCCCGTCCATCACGTCCACTTGCAACCAGTCCGCGGACGAAACGCTGTCGACTTCGTCTTGGAGGTGGCTGAGATCGGCCGCGAGGATGGAGGGGGCGACAAGGGCTTTCATGATGCGAGGGGGGTATCGAGATCGTTGATGCGTGCGATATGGCGTCCTCCTTCGAATGCTGTCGTAAGGAAGATATCGACCAAGGCACGCGCGAGATCGGGTTCGATAAGGCGTGCGCCAAGGCTCATCACGTTTGCATCGTTATGAGCGCGTGCGAGTCGGGCGGATTCCTCGGACCAGCACACCGCTGCGCGAATCCCCTTCACCTTATTGGCTGCCATTACTTCTCCATTGCCGCTGCCTCCGAAGAAGATCCCGGGCACGCCTTCGTCCACCACGATCCGCGCTCCAGCGCGCATGATGGCGGGATAGTCGACGGGATCCGTCGAATCCGTGCCGACGTCTTCTACTTCGATCCCCTTCTCTTCCAGGTACTCTTTGATCTCTTCCTTCAGGTGGAAGCCGGCATGGTCGGAGGCGAGAACGACTTTCGTGATGCTCATAATAAAAGAAGCATACAGGAGGGTGCATGTGTACATCCAATAAAAAGAAAATGATCAATCACCTATAACCAATCACCAATGTTGGAATGTTTTGTATTCCTTCATTGATGATTGATCATTGATTATTGGTGATTCGTATGTCGTTCTATTGCTTCTTCGCCAGCCCTTCGATCGCTTTCAGCACTTCGACCGGCACCATCCACACCGTCGTGTTCGACTGGTCGGAACTGATATCGTTGATGCTCTGCAGCGTGCGCAGATGCAACGCGCCAGGAACGGTGGCGAGCATTTCCGCGGCCTTCGCCATGTTCGCTGCGGCACCAACCTCTCCTTCGGAGTTGATGATGACGGCCTGCTTCTCGCGTTCCGCCTCGGCAACCTTGGCGATCGTGCGCTTCAGGGTTTCCGGAAGGACGATATCCTTGAGCTCCATCGACTGAACATCCACACCCCATTTCTCGGAAACGCTATCCACCGCATCCTTGATGTTTTCGCTCACCTGCTTCTTATTCGAAAGCAGTTCATTGAGCGTTACCTCTCCAACGGCATTACGCATCGTCGTCTGCGCCAGCTGGCCAACGGCATTGAAGAAATCCTCGACTTCGATAACCGCCTTGCCGGCGTCATTCACGCGGAAGTAAATGACGGCGTTGATGCGGATGGGAATGTTATCCTTGGTGATCGCCTCCTGATCCGGCACGTCGACGGCTTTCACGCGCACGTCCACTTTCTTGAGCGACTGGAAAACGGGAATGAGGATGTGCCAACCCGGCTCCCACATGCGGGAATATTTTCCCATGGTGAACAGGATGCCGCGTTCGTACTGGTTGATCTGACGGATGCAACCCAGAACGAAGACGATGATGATAGGAATCAGGAATCCCATGTCAAAGAAGGAAAGGATAAGACCTGATTATACGCCCGCGACGATGGATGCAAAGGAATTGGCGTCCAAAGATGCGCCTCCTACAAGGGCGCCGTCGACGTTTGGCTGGGACAACAGCTCCCTCGCGTTATCCGGCTTCACGGATCCGCCGTACAGGATGCGCGTGCCCTCGCCTACGATGGAACGGATGAACGCGTGCATCGCGGCGACCTGCTCGGTGGTGGCTGTCTTGCCGGTGCCAATGGCCCACACGGGCTCGTAGGCGACGACGGGAACGTCCTTCGCGAGCGACAGCTGCTTGCCGACGACCTCCTCTTCCTTGCCGGCCTCGCGCTCCGCAAGGGTCTCGCCGATGCAAAGGATAGGAGTAAGGCCGAGCGCCTTGGCGGCGTCCGCCTGCTTGGCGATGTCTTCGTCGGTTTCATGGTGATGCTGCCTGCGCTCGCTGTGTCCGCAGAGTACGTACGCGCAACCGGCGTTCTTCAGGGCATGGATGCTCACGTCGCCCGTGAAGGCACCTTTTTCTTCGGGGCGCGATGCCTGTCCGCCCGTGACGATGCCCGCTTTCACGACGGCATGGATGTCGAGGGCGGAAGGAAAGACGACGACGTCCGCCGAGTCTGTGGAGCGAAACGCCGAGGCGGATTCGAATCCTGCGGGAGCCGCGTTCATTTTCCAATTTGCTGCGATGAGTTTCTTCATAGTGAGCGGAGCATACCCGCAACGGACTTTCCGAAAAAGGGAACCGTCAGTTTTTCACCCACTGCCCTCCGCCGATATTTTTCACCACGCCTTGCAACTCCATCACGGTCAGTGCCGCGGAAACCGTACCGACTGAGAGATTCGACCGCTCCACCAAGTCGTCCATCGTCTGCGGTAACGAGCTTAACGTATTCCAAAGCGCTTCCTCTTCGACGGATGAAGAATCGAACGATATGGCTTCAGCCCTATCCGAAGCCATTATTCCTACTTCCAAAAGGATATCGCGAGCGCAGGAGACGAGCTTGGCCTCCCCCTTGGTTATAAGCATATGGCAACCGGGACTGCCGGGATCGAAGACGGAACCCGGCACCGCGAATACGCCTCGGTTGTAGTCGAGTGCGAGCTGCGCCGTGATGATCGCACCGGATTTTTCCGCGGCCTCCAGCACGACCGTGCCAAGACTGAGCCCGGCGATGATGCGGTTGCGCGACGGAAAGGTGAAACGCTCCGGCGTCGCGTGGAGCGGGAACTCGCTGATAAGGAGTCCCCCCGACGCGACGATCTCTCGTGCGAGCAATTCGTTCGTCTTCGGGTAGATGGCGCTGAGTCCCCCGCCCAGCACCGCGACCGTCTTCCCTCCCGCGACCATCGTTTCGCGCGCGACCTCCGCATCGATCCCGAGAGCCAACCCGCTGACGGTCACCACACCGCATCGGACGAGATCGGGCACGAAGGACCCCACGACACGCTTCCCGTACGACGACATGTTGCGCGTTCCCACCAAACCAATAAGAGGTTGGGTGAGAATAGATATGTCACCGTGGTAACTCATGAACACGGGCGCGTCGTCGATCGTTTTCAGTTGCTCGGGATACGCGTCGTCTTCCAGAGAGATCAGAACGATATTTTTCCTCGCCAGTTCATCCCCGAATTTCCCGACATCGAACTCCTCCTTCTTCCGGAAGATATCCAGGATGGTATCTTGGCGACACCCCAGTTCCCCCAAGAGGCGTGACGTCATATTCGCAGTCGCCTCATCTAGGCTTCCGAAGCGTTCTATCAGCATGTCATACCTCCTCCGATTGGGAAGGATTTGAAGATACCACCAGAGAAGTGCCGTTTCTGGCTTCATAAAGCCATTGTATGGGACCCATGGACAAAGGGGCCGAAGCATCTGAAAAAACCTTGCCCCGCAACGGCAAAACACCCACAATAGGGCTCCCTTCGGTTCCCAAAGGGAACGGAACGGATTCTCCTTTTGCACCAGCGCACCAAATACGCCGACGTAGCTCAGTTGGTAGAGCATAGGTATCGTAAACCTAGGGTCACCGGTTCAAATCCGGTCGTCGGCTCCATCACTCACCACTCAAAAGCCGACGTAGCTCAGTTGCTACGTCTTTGCTTGCAAAGACGTTCTAAAATAACCAAAGCGCAGCTCATAGGTATCGTAAACCTAGGGTCACCGGTTCAAATCCGGTCGTCGGCTCCATCACTCACCACTTAGTAAGCCGACGTAGCTCAGTTGCTACGTCTTTGCTTGCAAAGACGTTCTGAAATAACCAAAGCGCAGCTCATAGGTATCGTAAATCCGCCTAAGGCGGATCACCGGTTCAAATCCGGTCGTCGGCTCCACTAAAAAAAATTATTATGACTTCAGACTCTCGACTTTGGGCCAAATTTTCTGAAGGGGGGTAATGAAACCATAGGGAAGTGGCACATGAAACGCATCCTTTATTATTTTAGATGAATCTTTTGCGTCTTCATCTCTAAACAAAAAATTGTCATCCCCCCATCTCATCTGGCCATTTAGGATGCCAATAACAAAGCCCTGCTCATCAAAAACCGGGGATCCGGAAGCACCACCCATCGAAGGACAATAAATTTGTGTGAATGATCGACGCAAGTAGCCCCCGATTTGAACCTTCGGTTGAGACATGACATTCCCCTGCACCGCCGAAAAAGGGAACTTATCGTCTGCAGTTTGTATTGCGTAAGGAAAACCGAGGGACATTATCGTTTCCCCTATTTTTGTCGGACGCATTTTCACTTCAACGGGAACGCCGCGACTTTGAATGGAAACCAAACCAACATCCATTGAACCATTGAATAACACTGACTTTGCCTTCATTCTCTTTCCTTTCTCAGTTTCCACAAAAACGGTGATTTTTGATTTTAGAAAGTGCGTCTTTAATTTCTGTTCCAAAGATGTGGATTCTTTAGTTAATTTATCTCCTGCCCCTAGAAGAGAAGCTATATTCGCATTGCAAAGCAAGACATGCGCGCATGTCAGAACATAGGAGTCATCAATAAAAAAACCAGTGCCGGTCATGGCGATTTTTTTACCGCGCATGCACACGATCCGCACAATGGATGCACGTTTTTCCTGTGCCAATTTCGAAAGACTGATTGCTGACATAGATGGGATTATACCCAAATAGAAATGAGAGATAAAACAGTCCCCGGTTATTGCTAACCGGGGACCTTGGCGTGGAAGAATCACGAGGATTCCTACACTAGACTACTTTCCACGGCCTCCACTTTGGCCGCTACCGGTTCCAGAGCCACCGCGGCCACCGCCGCCACCTTGACCACCGGAACCCGTTCCGTTTCCGCCATTGCCACCAGGCATATGACCTCCACTGAAAGAGCTTTGAATTGCTGGCATAAGACCGTCTTAATGCATCTTCAGCAATTTTAATTAAAATATCAAATTTATAAATTTTGTCAATATTAATACCAGTTCCTGATACGCTCACATAGGAAGCTCCATTACCCTCCCCCTTACCCCCTCCCGAAATCATCCTGCACACGCACGATGTCGTTTTCGTCGCTGGAATTGTTCGGATCCGTGTGCTGCCAGATCTCCGCGACGATCCCCCAGCCGTCCGCGCCAATCAATCGGTGACGCTCCCCTTGCTTCAGGCGAACGAGATCTCCGGGCACGAATTTCTTCGGCTCGGTTTCGTCGTCGGTGTCGCTCATCATCACGAACACCTCGCCTTCATACACGCGCCAGAGTTCCGCGCGGCGATGGTGGTACTGCCAGGAGAGCCGCATCTTCGGCGCCACGAGCAGCATCTTCGGGCTGATCTTCTTTCCCGCGAACTGCGCGGGATCCTCCCTCGGAAAAAACTTCTTCATAAAGTCCGCGGCATGCGCCTCGTCGATGACGAAGAAGCCGCCCCAAGGACGTGCATCGTCTTTCGCGACGACGGGAAGGCCCGTTTCGGCAAGGAGACCTTCGACCAAGGAAAATACCTGCTCTTTGGATCGCGTCATGCGGACAGTATACCCATCACGTGATCGCCTTGAAGAGCAGGTAGAGTACGGCCCAGCCGCCTCCGAAGACGACCGCGATGAGCGCGGCCTTAAGAATGGTTGGCATAGTGCCTTAGATGACGGATCAAAAAGGTGATCATGACGCTAGGCCCGCCGGTGGCCCGGATCTATACTGCGGACGTGGCAGTTGATCGAGCCAGCGTCGGCGTGGGAGTGATCGTCCGCAGGGACGGGGAGATCTTGCAGATCCAACGCCAGGGTTCGCACGGCGCGGGTTCGTGGTCGGTGCCCGGAGGGCATATCGATTTCGGCGAGAGCGTGGAGGAGTGCGCAGCGCGCGAAGTATTGGAAGAGACGGGCGTGGTTATACGCAATGCCCGCTTCCTGGGATACACGAACGACGTCTTTCGCGAGGAAGGAAAGCACTACGTGACGATGTGGGTGGAAGCGGAGTACGCCTACGGCGAACCGACCATCACGTCGCCGCGCGAAACAGCGTTCGTGGGATGGGTGCCAACCTCCAAACTCCCCACCCCGCGCTTCATTCCGTTCCAGAATTTCCTGGACGGCAAATTGATCACATCACAAAAATACGCCTGGCACTAACGAGCGTTTTCTTTTTCGGTGGCCTACCAACCTAAATAACCCACAACCAAACGTTCGGCAGGAACATTTTTTCCTTTTTCTGCCAATTTTCTTACGCCTTCTTCACGGGCAGGCGTCTCTCTTTCTCCGCTTGCAACGATTTCTCCCTCGAAAACTACAAGATACTTTCCCCAGTACAAATCGCACGTAGCCTGGACGCCGTACTGCGACCAAAGAAAATTCCAATCTTTTACAACTTCCTGCCCTGCATCATGGCCCAATTCCGACGTTGATAATGGAGATTCCCCACTCATGCACACGATGCTGATACTCTGAAAAACAAATGTCAAATAAATCAAAGTCATGAAAAAACATATATATTTTGAATCAGCCCTATTTGAAGCCATTTTTTTGTATTTTACAAAACATATATTTATGCTATAATAAAATAGTATCAATACCAACAGATATGTCTAAAAACATCCTTGTAGCAGACGATGACCTGACCATGATGAAGCTGATGAGTATCGAGTTCGATAACCGCGACCTGGACGTGGTGGTACGTGCCGCGGAGAACGGGGAGGAAGCCATCAACGCCATCAACCGCACGAAACCCGATCTCCTCGTCCTTGATTTGCGCATGCCCAAGGCGGACGGATTCGCCGTGTTGGAACACCTGCAGAAGAGTAACCCGGACGTACCCGTGGTCGTACTGACGAACTACGATACAGCGGACTACCGCGAGAAGTGCACCATGTCCGGAGTGAAGGAATACATAGTGAAGCACAAGATGCCGCTGCAGGCGATCTTCGAACGCGTGACGTCGTACGTAGGGTAAGGCTACGCGCGCACCGCGACGACCAACTTGTACAACAGGAAGGCAATGATGGCCGTAACGACGCCTAAGATCATGACCGTCATGCCCGGCGAGACATTCACGGAGGGCGTCGGGGCCGGCATGACGCGGTAGCCAAAGGAAGCATCCACCGAATCCTTTCCCTTGCGTTCGAATTTTACCGCCATGGAATAGTCCCCTGCTTCCTTATACTGGAACGAAAGAAAGGGTACGTTGAGGCCGTTGTTTTCCAACGTCCTACTCAGCAGTTCCTGGCGATCCTTGAAGACGCGCACGTGGACCTTGCTGAACGGTTCGAACGCGTAGGCATTGGGATCCGCGGTATTGAAGAGATCGAAGGAATAGGTGGGTGCGGAACCTACCGTCGGGATATCCGTGCCGAAACCGATATCGATTAACACGTCCTTTATTTGCCGTTCGAAAGAAAGACCGCCCGTGTGGGCGAACGAGACGGGAATGGACAGGAAACTGAAAAATAGGAAGAAGGCGGCGCGCATGAGGCGGAGTATACGAGATCGCGCCTATGGAGAAAAGAAGCAGCAAGACCACTATCCCCAATCTGGCAAATTTGACTAATAATCAAACGGAAGGGTATTCGCACTTTATGATTCATACGCCTGGAAAAGCCCTGAAAGGGTCCCCGTGCCCATCCATGTGTTCGCACGCCCGCGACTTTCCCCTACCCTTGAGAAAATCCACGATTTTTGCTATACTGATTGGATTTCACAAACACATACAAACAAACACACAAACTTTATGACGATCGATACCTGCATCGCGCACGCCATCCACAAGGACCTCGACATCGTCGAGGCGCTTCCGGAAATCCAGGACCTCCCCGTGGAACAACTGGAGCCGTACGTTGAACAGTACGTCAGCCAGATGCACGAGAGTTTGTGCAATGTCATTCGCGAGTCGGGCGAAAAGTATTTGAGATCCCAGGACTCCGCCGGCCTCTGCGCCGTGGTACTGGAATCGGGCGTCGCCCTTCCGCCGCGCATGCTCCTGCGCATGTGCCAGACGATCATCCAGCTTCAGCTGCTGGACGCGAAGTTCATCCTCGATACCGACAGCGGATCGAGCCTGTACTACGTGAGGATGGCGCTGGCGTAACACGAAAAAACCTCCGGCCTTCTCTCATGAGCACTCGTTAATTGGCTTGATCTAGAGCTCTCTCGATTTTGCGTATCTCTTCCGGGTCGGCATTAGGATCCAGTTCCAACGCCCGCTTGAACTCCAGGAGACCTTCGCGGTACATCCCCTTTTTCCCGTAGGCAGCGCCAAGGTTGCGATGGGCTTTGACATTGGTTTCATCGAGCCGTATGGCCGTTTGGAAATCCCGGATCGCCGCTTCGACATTCCCCTCATCCAACAGCATCGACCCCCTGTTGTTGTATGCGTTCGCGTTTTTCGGATTGAGTGCGATAGCCTTCTCCAATAGCGCTCGCGCCTCTTCGGTTTCCCCCCGGGCCGACAGGAGTATGGCCAGGTTGCTCATGGCACTGTCGTACGCCGGATCAGCCGCGATGGCGCTGCGATACGAACCGATCGCCTCGTCCCAGCGGCTCTGCACGGAATACTCTACGCCCAGGTTGTAGTGGAGGACCGCTTCCTGCGGGGACAGACGGATAGCCGAGGCATAGAGGGCTTCGCTGCTCCGCCACTCGGTCATGCGCAGGTACGACCCGTAGGCCAACGCGAGAGACAGGCACGCGATGGCGGCGCCATAGGTTCTTCGATTTGTCGCCAAACGGTCGATGAACAAGGTGATCAGTGCGAGGGGTGCGAGAATCGCGAGATACGCATAGTGATCCACCGCGACGGAGACCCTGCCGGCACGGACGAACGACGCGAAGCTTGGAAGCAGGAAACATACGTACCACCCGGCCGCAAAGGGAATGGCGGGCATCTTCTTTCGGAGCGCCCAGGCGATGAGCGCGCATGCGGCGACGCTCGCGATGGCAGACAGAATGACCGGCGCATGCGATGCCGACGGCGGATAGAGGATGGACAGCGACACGGGGGCGATCAGTTTCCACAGGTAGAACCACGTGCTTTGGATTGCGAGCAGGAACGTATCGCCGAACGACAACGCCGCGATGCCGCGCGTCTTTCCCATGAATGCGATGAAGACGAAGACCGCCGCGACGAGGAATAACGGCCCTTGATCCTTCAGGGAACGTTTGAGGTCCCGTCCGCGATGCCAATCGAGAAGCAAGAGAGCGAAGGGCAACGGCACGATGGAAACCTTGCTGAGAAGGCCCAAGACATACAGCACGGCGCTCCACCCCTTCCGGTCATGGAGATAGGCCAGAATGGAAGCCAGAGCGAAACAGGAGGCCAAGAGATCCTTCCTGGCGCTGATCCATGTAACCGCCTCCACGTTCAACGGATGGATGGCCCAGAGAAGCGCGCAGGCGAATGCAACCTTCTGCTTGCCCGTCAGGCGGCCCAGGATGAGAAACACAAAGACGGCATTGCCAAGGTGCAGCAGGAGATTGAATGCGTGGTAGGCAGGCGCCCAAAGGCCAAACACCTTGTACTGCAAGCCGAAGGAAAGCGTCGTGAGGGGCGCGTAGAGCTCCGGGTCGTAGGATGTGAAGGCCTTCCCGACCATGGCGAAAAACGGCAGGCGTAGTAGAGGATTACGCGTTACCAGCAGTTCGTCGTCCCAACTCACGAACCCGTACGACAGGGACGGAAGGTACAAGATGCATACCAGGCCTATCAGAAGCCAAACGGAAGCCGGTAGACGACGTAACGCACGGCGGAGCACAGGGATATGATAGCCGAGCAACGCAGCCCGAGGCCACGTATGGCAAGGTATAAAAAAGAGACCCCTGGCATTGCTGCCAGGGGCTCGTGCGCAGACTACGCCTGCGCGGTGCGTTTTTGACCGTTACTGATCAGCAGCAACGCCGTCGCCGGGAGGCGGAGTGCCCTGGGCGGAGGAATTCGTGCTACTTACGCCGGTCAGTGCCGCGTCGGAGGACGCGTCGGGTTCGAGTTCACTGGTGTCGAGCTGTTTCTCCTTCATCAGGGCGATAAGGCTTCCACGACTGATGCGGCGACATTTGCGCGGGCCGTTGCGGTCGCCCTTCAATTTACCCTTGTCGTAGTAATTACTGACCGACTCGGGGCTGCACTGCAGCAGGATCGCGGCTTCACCAGGCAGGAAAAATTCCTTCGACGCAACAGGGTTTGCGACTGACGACATACACACCTCTCAGGTTTGCAAACAACGAACGGGAAAAGAACGCCCGCGTACTATAAGTATATTCAAACCTACGTCAATATACGAAAGAAGGCCCTTTCGGGCCTTCTTGGAGAGTCGATGTTAGCGCTTGGAGAACTGCGGCGCGCGGCGTGCTCTGTGGAGACCCGGCTTCTTGCGCTCCTTGACGCGGGAATCGCGGCGGAGGAATCCGGCGCGCTTGAGTTCGGTGCGGAATTCAGGGTTCACGAGGAGCAGTGCGCGGCTGATGCCGTGGCGGATCGCATCACTCTGGGCGGACTTTCCGCCTCCCGTCAGGCGAGCCTCGATATCGAAGCTGCCCTTCTGTCCGGTAAGGACGAGGGGGGCGAAGAGGTTCTCGATCTGGAGCGGCGTGAAGTACGTCTTGGCAGGCTTGTCATTCACCTTCAGTTCACCGGATCCGCCCTGGAACAGTTTCACGCGGGCGATCGCGGTCTTTCTCTTGCCGACGCTGTAGGTGTACGTGGAGGCCATGATTACTTGGTGCGGATGAGGGTGAGAGGAGTGGGCTGCTGTGCGTTGTAGGGATGCTCTGCTCCCACGAAGACGTGGAGGCGCTTCACCATCTGCTGGCGGAGGCGGTTGGCCTCAAGCATTCCTTTGACGGCGTTCTCGATAACGTAGGTCGGCTTCTTCTCAAGCATCTGCGTCAGGTTCGCATGCTTCATGTTTCCGGGGAAACCGGTGTGGCGGTGGTAGACCTTGCGCAGACCTTTCTTCGGCGGAAGCTTCACCTTCTCCGCATTGATCACAATGACGTGGTCTCCGCACAGCTGGTGAGGGGAGAACGTGGCCTTGTGCTTGCCACGGATGACCATGGCGGCCTTCACGGCGATCTTACCGATCGACTGGCCTTCGGCGTCGATGATGTGCCACTTGGGCGCCGATACTGGAACGGTCGTCGTCTTCATGATTCGGAGGTGGTAGCTTTCTTGGATGCTGCTTTCTTGGGAGCGGCCGCCTTCTTCTCCTTCTTCGGCTCGGCGACTGCACGCGTTTCCGCGTCGATGAGCATGAGGTCCACGAGCGCGGCTCCGTCACCCTTGCGGGCTCCGGCCGGCTTGGCCTTGGAGAATCCGGACGGGCGGGAAGCGTAGCGCTTGGCCAGAACTTCCATGAGCTTCCTGGATGCGTTGAGATCGGTCACCACGGCGTTGATCGCGCGGATGGCCTGCTGTCCCTGCTTCTTCTTGGCGATCGTGATGAGACGATCGACGATGGGCTGGACCACGCGTGCGCGCGACTTCGTCGTGCGGATGGACTCGTAGAGGATCAAGGACGTGGCCAGGTTCCTCGTCAGGAGACGGGCGTGGTTGAGTTTCAGGTTGAGCTCTGCTTTGGAGTGCTGGTGACGCATTGGTCGGGGCTAATAGGGAATTTCGCTCGGGGCGGGGAGAATAGGGAAAACCGGGGTCGAAAACAAGCTTATTCTTCGGACTCGGAACCCAGGGTCAGGCCGCGGGTCGCAAGGGTCGCTTTGACCTCATCCAGGGCCTTTGCGCCGAATCCGCGGAAGTTGCTCAGCATGGATTCCGTGCACTTCGTGAGCTGCTCGATGGAACCGACGCCTGCGTTGATAAGGGCGTTCAGGGTGCGCGGGCTGAGGTTGAGGATTTCGATCGGGGTGTAGCTTTCCTTCACCGGGACGGCGCCTCCGCCGGACATGTCTTCCATCTGCTGGACGGACGCGCGGGAGAAGTCTGCCATGAATTCCGGCTCGACCGTCTTCTGGTCGGAACCGAAGTACTTGAAGTAGCTCTGGAGGAGCTGGGAAGCGAACTGGACGGCTTCCTCGGCGTTGAGGGATCCGTTCGTCTGGACTTCCAGGACGAGCTTCTCGAGGTTGGTGCGCTGACCGACACGGGCGAGCTCGACATCGAAGCGGACCTTCTCGACCGGGCTGTAGACCGCATCGAGGTAGATGAGGCCCGGTTCATGGTGCAACTTGTTGCGTTCGGTGGCGACTTCGAATCCGACGTCCTTCTCCACCGTGATCTGCATCTCGACGGAACCGCCCTTCTCAATGGTGAACAACGGGAGATCCGGGTTCAGGACTTCGATATCGGACGAGACCTTGAGGTCGCGTGCCGTGACATCCTTCGGACCCTTGATGTCGAGCGTGATGACCTCGGCGTCCTTGCTGTGCTTGCGAAGCTTCAGCTGCTTGAGGTTCAACATGATATCGACGACGCTCTCCTTCACGCCCTTGATGGTCGTGTACTCGTGCTGCACACCCTGGATGCGAATCGAACTGACTGCGGCACCGGGCAAACTGGAAAGCAGCGCGCGGCGCAACGCATTGCCGAGGGTCATCGCGAATCCCGGAGGGAGCGGCGAAATGGTGAAGATCTTATGCGAATCGTCACCTTTGGCGCCCTTCTGGGTGCTGAAGACTGGCAATCCGATTTCTTCCTGAATAATGTGCATAATGGATGGAAGGAAGAGGAAAAAAGGAGAATACCCCGCACCATACGGGTGCAGGGAAGAAAAATTAGTTGCGTGAGTAGAACTCGATGACGAGACGCATATCGACGGCCTGCTCTGCGTCCTGCGCGGTGGGAACGGCCACCACTTCGGCGGAGAGCTTGTCGCTGTCGGCCTTGAGCCACTTCGGCGCGAGGTACTTGCTGTTGCGCTCGCGGATTCCGGCGAAGACCGGGGAATCCTTCGCCTTGGGGCGGACCGTGATCACCTGGCCCGGCTTGAGGCGGTAGCTCGGCGACGTCACGCGCTGGCCGTCCACGAGGAACAGGCCGTGACCCGCGAACTGGCGGGACTGGAAACGCGTCATGGCGAATCCGGCGCGGAAAATGGCGTTGTCGAGGCGCTGCTCAAGGAGCTGCTGGAGCGTGTCTCCCGTGCGGCCCTTGGACTTGATGGCGTCGCTGTAGAGGCGGCGGAACTGCTTCTCCGAGAGGCCGTAGATATCGCGGGCCTTCTGCTTCTCCTTCAGCTGCTTGGCGTATTCGCTGTCGCGGCCGGAACGCGTCTTGGGGCTCTTGCCCGGACCGTACGGCTTCTTCGTCAGGATGCGATCATACTTGTCGCTTCCGTAGAGGTTCATGCCGAGGCGGCGGACTTTGCGTGCTTTGGGACCGGTATACTTCATAGGGTTAGGGTTAGGGTTGGGGCTAGGGGGAGTTGAGGATTAGACGCGGCGGCGGCGGGACGGACGGCAGCCTCCGTGCGGGATGGGCGTGACGTCGATGATGGCGTCGAGGTTGAGGCCGGCAGCCTGGAGGCCGCGGATGCTCTGCTCGCGTCCGGGGCCGAGGCCCTTCACTTCCACCGTAACCGACTCGATGCCGTAACCGGCGACCTTGGCGACCGCGTTCTCGGCGGCGACCTTGGAGGAGTACGGCGTGGACTTGCGCGTTCCTTCGAAACCGGAGGAACCGGAGCTGGCCCATGCGAGCGTGTTTCCTTCCATGTCCGTAATCGTCACGATCGTGTTGTTCTCGCCTGCGTGAATGCAAACGCGAGCGTTCTTGATGCTGCGCTTCACTTTCTTGCGGCGGGTCTTGGGGGCTGCTGCAGCTGCTGCCGTATCCGAACCGAGAAGGTCCGTAACGGAGGGAGTGGCGGCGGGAGTGGTCGTTTCAGCCATGGGAGAATAGGGTTAGGGCTAGGGTTAGGATTTGGAAGAAGGAGGTTTAGGTCTTGGTCAGGGTCGTGCGGCCCGAGGAACCCGTCTTGCGCTTGCCGCGCTTCGTGCGGGCGTTGCGGCGGGACGTCTGTCCGCGCACCGGGAGCTTCTTGCGGTGACGCATGCCGCGCCACGTTCCGATGTCCTGGAGGCGCTTCACGTCGAGCGACACCTTGCGCGTCAGCTCTCCCTCCGTCACTTCCTGCTCGATGCGGGTGCGAAGGCGTGCTTCCTGCTCCTCGGTGATCTTGTCCGCTTTCGTGGCGGCGTCGATCTTGAGCTCTTTGACGATGCGTCCAGCCAACGGACGGCCGATGCCCTTGATGGACGTCAGCGCGATGTCGATATTCTTGTGGCCGGGGAGGACGACTCCGGAGATACGAACCATAGGAGAGAAGGAAAACTGAAAAGGAAAATCAAAAGAGGAATCAGCCCTGGCGCTGCTTGTGCTTGGGATTCTTGCAGCCGTTGCGGATCACGACCTTGCCCGCCCCATTTCTGCGGCGGAAGGTGAAGCAATCCTTGCAAATCTTTTTGACGGAAGCGCGAACTTTCATGATGCGGGCTGGGAAGGCTGAATGGGGGAACCGGAAGAATCCAGGGGTGCATCCGAACGGAATCTGTACGTGATGCGTCCCTTTTGCAAATCGTACGGCGTCATTTCAACCCTTACCTTGTCTCCGGGGAGGATGCGGACCCGGTTGACGCGCATGCGTCCGGCCAGGTGACAGTGGAGCTCGTGATCTTTCGCTTCAGGACTCAGAATTTTGACGCGGAAGGTGGCATTGGGGAAGGTTTCTTCCACCACACCCATGAGCTCAATTACATCCTTGGACACAGAAGAATAAAGGGAAAAACGGTGCGAAAAGCCGCGCAATCCTACAGAGCGAAGAGGCCTCCAGCAAGGCCTGGGGACCATTTTTACGGGATATTTGCCACTTTGTATTGCAATATTCTGAAAATGTTTTATTAATATATAATTACCAAGTAAACCAGACATGCGTTCTGGACAGGAATTCATGTCTTATTGCCAAATATACTCGCTTCACAATGGGTTGTGTCTTATGCCAAGACTTCGCACCCATCCGGGGTCACCAGGACCGTATGTTCGAAGTGCGCGGCCAAGGATCCGTCGGCAATATTCAACGTCCAACCGTCGCCTCCGTCACGTACTTCCCCGCTGCCGAGCGATACGATGGGTTCGATGGCGATGACCGTCCAAGCCGGGAGCGCGGCTCCGGTGTGTGCCTTGCCGATATTCGGGATATCCGGAAATTGGTGCAACGTGCGTCCGAGACCGTGGCCCGTAAGGGAACGGACCGGCGTGCATCCCCCGCCCTCCACCGTTTTCTGGATGGTGGCGGAAATATCGCCTACCCTCGCCCCTTCTTTGATGACGGCAACGGCGTCCTCCAAGGCCTGTTTCGTGACGGTGAGCAAGCGCTGCGCATCCTTGGATACCTGCCCGACGGGCACCGTGATACAGGCATCCGTGTAGAGTTCGTCGACGACCACACCGCAATCCAATGACACGACGTCCCCTTCCTCCAACACGCGCATACTCGGGATGCCATGCACGCACTCGTCGTTCACCGACGTGCAGAGCGTAGCCGGGAAATTGTGGTAGCCCTTGAACGCAGGCTCCCCACCATGGTGGCGGATGAAGTCCTCCGCGAGCTTGTCGAGCTCCACCGTAGTGATGCCCGGCTTCACTTCCTTCGCAAGCATCTCCAGGCAGGCCTTCAGGATGGAGCCCGCGCGGCGGACGCTGGCGATTTCTTCGGGCCGGAAAATCTGGCATTGGGACATGCGGGCATTGTAAAGCAAAACGGACCCGGTTTGGAGGCCAAATTACCGTCTAAAATGGCTAACGGAAGCGAAAGTCTCAGAGTGCCAGCGCTTTTTTGATGTTCGCGTAGACCTCCTCGATGGGGCCGTCCCCGTCTATGTCGACCATCGCGCCGCGCTCGCGGTACCACTCGATCACCGGCATCGTCGTCTCGCGGAAGATCTGGAGACGGCGGCGGATGGACCCCTCCGTGGCGTCGTCGATGCGTCCCGACGCGCGCTTCATGATGCGGTCGAACGCGGCGTCCTCGCTCAGCACGATATGCACGCCCATGAGCGTGCGGCCGGAGTCCTCAACGATCTTGCTGAAATACTCGAGCTGTTCCATGCTGCGCGGAATGCCGTCGAAAATGACCTTTCTTGAAGCATGCTCCTTCAGCCAATCGGCGGTGATGCCCATCGTGATCTCGATGGGAACGAGATCTCCCGCATCCGTATGTTGCTTCACGATGCGACCGACGTCCGTGTCCTGCGCTGCCACCCTGCGCAGCTGGGATCCCGCGCCGAAAATATCATAATCGAATTCTGCGGCGAGGATCTTCGCGTGCGTTCCTTTGCCACAGCCCTGGATACCGAACAGAGAGAGATCCATGAATGGAAGGGAGACGCGAGACTAATGGTCGCGGCTATCTCCGTCCAGAACAATCTGCTTCACATTGGCAAAGGTGAACTGCTCGCGAATCCAATATGTTGTGTGACACATCATCCGTGACACTCCATATGGACGATCATCAAACGAACCGCGTCGAACGAGGGCTACGCCCGAAGTGGAGACGCTCCATGCCGAAAAGATAGCCCGTGAAAGAAAAACCGGAGGTTTGTCTTTCACGATATCAGACCAACTTCTCGTAATCGTGCGCGAGCATCTGCGCGTTAATCTGGCGGATGAGTTCCATCACCACCCCCACCACGATGATGAGGCTGGAGCCGGAGATGAGCAGGCTGGAGCTGCCGAGCGCCGTGAACTTGGTGAACACGAGCGGGATAATGGCGATGATGCCGAGGAAGAGTCCGCCCCACAGGTTCAGGCGGTTGCTGATCTTCTGGAGCATGCTCGCGGTGGCGGCACCCGGGCGCGTTCCCGGAATGAATCCTCCTCTCTTCTGGATACTCTCGGCAAGGTCCGCAGGCTTGAACGTGACGGACACGTAGAAGTACGTGAAGATGATGACGAGAACGAAGTAGGCGACGATGTAGGCCCATCCCGGGTTATTGGCATTCAAATGGGTCGTAATGAAAGACGCGATTCCAGAGAAGCGCGGCGAATTCTGGAGGAACTGGGCGGCGATAGCCGGCAGCGTGATGAGTGAGACCGCGAAGATGATCGGGATCATGCCCGCCTGGTTGAGGCGGATCGGGAGGTTTCCGGCCACTCCGCGTCCGGCGCCCTGGTTGGCGTACGTCAGCGGAACGAGGCGGTGCGCATCGGTGAAGAGCACAACGGCGATAAGCATGGCGATGGCCAGGATTCCGAAGAAAACGGCCTGGCCCCCTACGCCGGTTCCCCCGATGAAGAGGGCTCCGATGTTCGTCGGGATGCTGGCAACGATACCTGCGAAGATGATCATGGAGATGCCATTGCCGATTCCCTTCTCGGAAATCATCTCGCCCAGCCACATGATGAACAGCGAACCGACCGTCGCGAAAAGCATCGGAAGGAGAACGTTCGGGAAGGACAGATCCACAAGCCCCGTTCCCGTGCCCGGCTGGGCGATCAGGAGCAGGAATCCGTAACTCTGGACGAATGCGAGCGGCAGCGCGAGCCAGCGCGTGTAGCGGTTCAATGCCTGCTGTCCCTGGATACCCTCTTTACTGAGGGCTTCAAGCTTCGGGAAGATAACGGTGCAGAGCTGGATGACGATGGATGCGTTGATATACGGGGACAAACCGAGCAGGGCGATCGAGAAATTGTCGACGGCTCCTCCCGTGAGGGAAGCGAACACGCCAAGGATTCCACCCGCTCCGCGCGATGCCAGGAACTGCTGGAGAATCAGAGGATCGGTGCCCGGGATGGGGGTGTGGGCCGTAATACGGTATACGACCAGAAGTCCGACCGTGATCAAAATGCGTCGGCGGAGATCCTTCGTATGCCAGATCTGTCGCAAGTACGAGAACATGTCTGTGGGGGTTAGTCGCGGAGAATGGTGAGCGTTCCGCCCGCCTTTTCAAGCATCTGCTTGGCCTTCTTCGAAGCGGCATGCGCTTCGAGGACGAACTTCTTGGAGATCTCGCCGTCTGCGAGGATCTTCACGAGCTTTCCCTTGCGGATCAGGCGCTTCTGGCGCAGATCTTCGATCGTGTACGTTCCGGCCGGAAGGACCTCTTCCAACGACCAAAGGTTCACGACTTCGTATTCCTTGCGGCGATCGCGCTTGAAACCGCCGAGCTTCGGCTGGCGGCGGAGCAGCGGAACCTGTCCTCCTTCAAAGCCGTGCTTGCGACCCTTTCCCGTGCGGGAATGCTGTCCTTTGGTTCCGCGTCCTGCGGTCGTACCGCCTGCGCCGCTGTTACCGCGGGCAATGCGCTTTCTGGAAGGACGGGAGCCGGATGCTGGTCGGAGGTTGTGAAGCATGGGAAAAGGGTGTTCGAGGGCGCCATAGTAAACGGTGATTCCCACCCCGTAAAGGGCAAATTGCTGGTGTTTTTACGGGAATGGGAAAGACCTTGACCAATGCCTTAATACAGTATGAGGTATTTCCCTAGAGCCTGGCCTAAAATGGCGTAAAAAGGTATAATAGATAGAAAAATTCACATTCACTCCCCTCTCCGTTTCCCACTCGATGACCCGTATCCGTCTCGCCCTCATAGGCTTGATGATCGTCGCGCTCGGCGCCGGGCGTTCGTTGGCGGTGAGTGCGGATATCGAAGCGACGAACTACGTGACGCGCGCGGAACTCGTTTCCGTGTTGCTGTCGGCACGCAGCACGACGCTGCCCGTCATTGAAAACAAAGGGCAATTCGGGGATATCCCGAAAGGAAGCTGGTACGAAAGCGCCATGCTTGCGGCGGCGCAGTTCGGCATCCTGTCGCCCGATGAACACGGAAACCTCCGCCCCATGGGTTCCGTTTCACGCGCCGAATTCCTGAAAATGCTGTCCTTCACCTTCGGCATCGCGAAGGAATACCCGTATCTGTACACGGATATCCCGGATGACGCCTGGTACAAGAAATACGCGGGCATCGCGCAGAAGTACCGCCTCTTCGACCTCAAGAATCCGCACTCCCTCCAGCCAACGCTCCGTATGCTGGAAACGGAAGCAGCATTCGCCATGGAACGCTTCATCTCGGCATCGGTACCGCAGGGAGTAGCGGGAGGCCAGATGGAAAAGCAACTGGCGAAGGAGGAAGCGAAAGGCGGACTGACGATTTATTCGGTGATTTCCACGCGCAAGACGAACGCGATCCTAGACACGACTCCCCCGCCCGGATCTGCGCACGCGGCCCCGGCAGCAGAGGAAGCGCCGTCGATTCTCCTGACGCTTCCGGAAATACGCACGCAAATCATCGACCGCGTGAATGACATCCGCAGAAAGGAAGGAATCAAACCCCTCACCTACAACGTCTACTTGGAGGGCTCCGCCCAGCAGTACGCCATCGACATGGCGGAACAGGGATTCTTCGGGCATGTGAGCCCGGACGGCAAGACGCTGAAGGACCGCGTCGGGGCGACGGGTTACTACGACCGCTCGTTCTCCCGCGATTGCGGATGCATCAAGGGATACACGTTCGGCGAGAATATCGCGCGCGGACAGAAGACGGCGGAGGAAGTGGTGACGGCGTGGATGAAATCCCCTTCCCACAAGGAAGCGATTCTCAATCCTGATTATTCGGACATTGGCATCGGAGTGTTCGGGGGCCTGTGGGTCCAGCACTTCGGCGGCGTCCTTTTACCCTAAAATATCCTATGGCAGAAAACAAACAACAGCGGGAAGAACATGAAAACGAAGGCGTGCAGCCTGAAGCGCGGCAACCGGAGGAACGTAACGAAGACGACAGTCGCCGCCGTTTCCTGAAGATGATCAAACGAATGGCCAGGATGCTCGGAGACGATCGGAAAAAGATGATGAAGGTCATCAGGGAAGGCGACCCGACGGCCGACGGGCGGGAGTCGCCGACATTGGTGGAAGTGGATCCTGCGGAATTCCCTTTTCAAAAAGGCAGCATCGTCGGACTGTCGAAGGTCGATCCGCAGACGAACACCGTCCGCGCCAAGATGTCTGATTGGGGGGAAATGGACGAGGACGTGGCCCTGGGCGAATCGCTTTCGCTGAATGAAGGAGCGGGAGCAACGAGCCCGGTGACGCAGTGTCTCATGGACCAGTATGGCAACGCGTACGTGCGGACGAAAAATTCCATATACCGTCTGGACGCCGTGCAAAAAGAAGAAGAGGAAGCTATCGACGTACTTCCCGCGCTGCCGGACATCGACGTGGATTGGAAGGCATCGGACAGACCGATCCCGAGCATTTCCGACATCGTCGCGAGGAATGCGAGCAGGCGCGAGGAGAAAGAAAACGAAGGCGATACCGCTTCGAATTAACCCATGTCACCCGAATCATTCCAGGAACGGCCCGACCAAAACAATACGGACGCGGACGCCCAAAAACTGGAGCAAGCCGGCCTCGTCCAAAAGGACGGCGTGTGGAAAAAAGAATTGCGACTCGGCGCGGGATTCAACGGAACGGAGATCACGAACGTGGAGTTCCGCAAGAACGGAAACACATGGCAGTGGAGGAATAATTCGGAACCGGTCGGCAAATGGCTGGACGGCGAACGCTTCCCGACCGCGGGAGTGGACGCGGATGTGAAAACGAACCGGGAGAAGATGAATAAGCTCGCGGACGACTTGGGGTTGAAGGCCGAGGCGAAGAAAGATCTCCAAGCGGAACGGCTCGCGGGCGTGGCTGCCGATTACCTGGCCAAGGAAAAAGTAGCCGCGGACAGCGCGATCACGCCTGACGTGGAATACCACGTTGCGTACATCCACGACAGCTTGGGATACGTCCCCTTCCTGGAGCACGTGCTGGAGGAAATGAAGGACAAGGACGAATGGCTGGCAGACGGAAGCAATGAGGCTCAGTTGGAAAAAAACCTTCTGCAAAGCATCGCGCAATCGATCCGCAGGAACCTGAGCGAGCTGTCGAAGGCGCTGGCGTCCGCAGACCCGAAGGGCGGCAAGGAATACGAACACCTCCGCGCCCTCTACTTGCAACGCGCGAAGCGCTATACCGAACTGGTGGCGAGCGTGAACGAGGATGAGGAGAACGTGGAACTGCGCGACGCGACCCTGGCGACGCAGCAGGCTGCCGAAATGATCCCGAACATGACCATGGAAGAAGCGATCGATTGGGTGCAGCAGACGCTGTCTTCCATCGACGGGAACGACTGGCAGAGCAGCGGCCTGAAGGAAACGTACGGAAAACTCATCAATACGTGCAAAGCCGCCATCCAGAAAAAACTGGCGGAAGAAAAGGGCAACATCGGAAACGACCCGGCCAGGGCCGCCGATTTCTGCCGCCACGCGATGGAACTGGCGAAACTCTTCACGGACCGCGGCTCCCCCATCGACAGCGCCCTCACCGATATCGACTTCGCGGAGGCGATGGCGAAGGACGCCATGGGATTCGAGGAACTGGCGATGCGCTACGTCGAAAAAACCCTGAGTGAGAAAAACCCACTGAAAAACTACGTCTCCGAAAAAAAGGGGGCCATCCTCTCGAAGTTCGCGTCACTGCCGCCCGAACAACGCACCGACCAGATCGTGCAGATAGAAGCGCAACTGAACGGCAATCCGACGGACGTCACCGGGATTTCCGCGCAGTACGCCCTCCTGCGCAACATCGAGGCACAGATGAGCGGCTCGGGAATCAATCAGGAAACCATCCAGGGGGAAATCAACAAGGATTTCATCCCCTTCCTGGAAAGCGCGTATGTGAAATTCGAAACCTTCCTGGACGGCACCATCGGGGGCGCCGCGACTCTGAATGAAATCAACGCCACCATCGGCGAGCCGGGACTCAACCCGATGCAGGTGGAAGCATGGCAACTGCTGGCGGACATCCAGGGATACGGATACGACGTGTCCGACAAGACGTGGAGCTACGTGGCGATCGGCGCCAAGATCGCGGCCATGATCGCCGCGGGTATCGCCGTCGGTATCGCGACCGGAGGACTCGGCGTCGTCGCGGCAGCCCTTGCGGGAGGCGCGGCAATGACGGGCGTCAACGCGGTGATCAACCAGCAGGGATTCGACAATTTGGAAGACGCATTCAAGACATACGGAAAAGACTTCGCGGTGAACACCGCGACGATGGGCGCGGCACGCTACATCTCGGCGGGACGCGCGGCGTTCCAACTATCGCGCGCGGGACTGCTACAACAGGCGGGCGGACTCTCGAAGATCTTCAGCATCGCGGGCAAGGCCGGCGGCGCGAAGCTCTTGGGTTCCCTCGACGACGCGTCGAGCCTAGCTACGCGCCTCATCGGCGCGACGGGCGAAGGCACGGCGGACCTCTTGGTCGGAACCACGCTCGACACCACCATCAAGGGCGGCGAATTCATCGAGAACCTGCAGAGCAACGCGATGTTCTTCGGACTCAGTTTCGCGGAATTCGGCCAGCAGGGAATGAGCGGCCTTCTGAGGAAGCTGCGCAGCGCGCCGGATGCGGAACTCCATGGCCTGTCCCAGCTGGTGAACAAGGCGAACCTGGGACGGATGAACGTGCACAAATTGAGCGGAGGCATCCACGTGGAAGACCTCCTGTCTTCCGCCGATCCCGCCGCGCTCCTGAAAAAGAACAAGGTCGGGGACACCGAGCTGAAGCAGATCTTCGAGGAACTCGACGGACTGAAGAAGACGAAGGCGGAATTCGAAGCGGCGTTCGCGAAGGCGGCTGCGCTTCCTGATGTACCCGAGGCAAGCCCCGATGGCGATGCCGAGACGAACAAGGAAACGGCGGTACATCAGAAAGAAGCGCAATCCGGTGACTCCGCGGTCGAAGTAGCGCCCAAAAAGCGCACGACGTTGGAAAAATTGCTTTCCTTGAAGAATACCAACATAAAAGTAACCGATAGCGATCAGCGCATCACGATTGCTTTCGACGGAGAAGTAAAAGGAATGATCGATTGCCAGCGGATCCCGAATTCCCAAGTGATGGTCGTGGAATCTTCCAGCGCCACGGGCGGCATCGGACCGGTGATGTACGACATCGCCATGGAGCTGGCCACAACACGCGGCCTGTGGCTGACATCGGACCGCAAGCGCGTATCGGATGACGCATTCGCCCTCTGGGAATTCTATGCAAAAAACAGGCCGGACGTTGAGAGAACGGAACTGAAACCGCATGAATGGTACGAGGGAGCGAGGGCCGAAAAAGCCTTTTCCGAGATGACGGAGGACCCGGCGACATGGCCGGACAAAAGCGACCCGATTTGGGTCTTATGGAGCGGATACAGGAAAAAGCCCGAACTGATCCAAGCCCTTCGGGGAATGGCAAATTACGACTATCGGGATCTTACTTCCCGCAATCCGTCCTAAGAGGCTTACTTCGCGTCCTTCTTCTCTTTCTTCTTCTCAACGATTCCGCCGTGCTTGATCTCGTCGGAACCGACTTCTTTCACTTGGACAGCATCCTTGTTCACTTCGACGACTTCGAGATCCTTCTGGCGAGCAGGCTTCAGGAGCTTAAGGGCGCGGAACGTAGCCTGTGCGTTAACGAGCTTGTTTCCCGTGCCGAAGCGCTTGGCCAGCACGTTCTTCACGCCGGCATGGTCCAACACGACGCGCAGGGCGCCTCCGGCGATGATTCCCGTTCCTTCGGAAGCGGGCATGATGCGGAGCTTGGCGGACTTGAACTTCACGTCGACCTGGTGCGGGATCGTTCCCTTCACGAGCGGGATGCGAATCATGTAGCGCTTGGCGTCCTTCGTGGCCTTCTGGACGGCAACCTGCACTTCGTTCGCCTTGCCCGTTCCCATTCCCACGCGGCCCTTGCGGTCACCGACGACCACGACGGCGCGGAAACGCATGCGGCGACCTCCCTTCACCACGCGGGTGACGCGGTCCAACGAGAGCGTCGTTTCCGTGAACTCGGAGGGAGCGCGCTGACCGCGGTCTCGCTTGTTCTGACGGTCGGTGTTGGTGGTCTTGGCGGACATCGTAGGGATAGGATTAGGGTTAGGGTTGGGATCAGAATTGGAGGCCTCCTTCGCGGGCGCCGTCGGCCAGGGCCTTCACGCGGCCGTGGTACTTGTAGGCGTTGCGGTCGAAGACGACGGAGGTAACGCCGGCGTCCTTGGCCTTCTTGGCCAGGAGTTCGCCGACCTTCTTGGCGCCCTCGACGGTCATCTTCGCCTTCGCCTCCTTGGTGGAAGCGGCTGCGAGCGTCTTGCCCGTGGAGTCGTCCACCACCTGGGCGCGGATCTGCGTCAGGGAGCGGTGCACCGTGAGGCGCGGACGCGCGGCCGTACCCTGGATGCGGGCGCGGATGCGCTTCTTGCGGGAGAGCCGGGAGAGGGAGCGGGAAAGCGTCATGGGGATTATGCGGACTTGGCGGCGGCGGCCTTACCGACCTTGCGGCGGACCTGCTCGTCGATGTAACGGATACCCTTGCCCTTGTACGGCTCGGGCGGGCGGAGTTCGCGGATCTGTGCGGCAACCTGTCCCACGAGCTGCTTGTCGGCGCCCTTGATGTACAGGATGTTCTTGTTCTTCTCGTCCTGGGCGATCTCGATGTTGGCCGGGATGACGAAGTCGATCGGATGGCTGTGACCGAGGTTGAGGACGAGGAGGGTCTTGCTCTTCACGTTCGCCTTGTAACCCACTCCGATGATCTCGAGCGTCTTCTGGTAGCCGTCGGACACGCCCTTCACCATATTGGCGATGATGGCGCGGGTGAGGCCGTGGCGTGCGCGGGAAGCCTTGGAATCATCCTTGCGCTCGACGGTCACTTCGTTGTCCTCGACCTTCACGGAAACTTCCGGAAGGAGAACGTAGGTCAGTTCTCCCTTGCCTCCTTTGACGGAGACCGTGGAGCCCTTCACCTCAAGGGTGACGCCGCTCGGGAGTGCCACTGATTTGCGTCCAATGCGAGACATTATAGGGTTAGAATTAGGGTTGGGGTTAAGCGATTGTGCAGAGAACTTCTCCGCCGATCTTCTTCCTGCGGGCGTCGGCGTCGGTCATGATTCCCTCGCTCGTCGTGAGGACGGCGATGCCGTAGCCGCGGAGGATGGGCTTCAATTCCTCGGACTTCGCGTAGACGCGGCGTCCGGGCTTGGATACGCGGGAGAGGAGGAGCTGCTTTTCAGGATCAAACGTGATTTCGATGTCCTGCTTTGGGGCATCGCCCGTCACTTTGACGTCGGCGATCCATCCTTCCTTCTTCAGAAGTTCGCAGAGCTGGAGCTTCATCTTCGAATGCGGTGCGGAGCAGGTGGCCTTGCGGGCGTTCTGCGCGTTGCGCATGCGGGTGAGAAGGTCGCCGATGGGGTCGTTCACGTAAGACATGGGTTACCAGGAGGATTTGGTGACGCCCGGGATATCGCCGTTCGTGGCGAGCTCGCGGAAGCAAATGCGGCAGACTCCGAAGAATCGGATGAAGCCATGGCGGCGGCCGCAGAGACTGCAGCGGTTGTACACGCGCGTCGGGAACTTGGGCTTCTTTCCCGCAGCCTTGGCCTTGAGGAATGCCTCAAGTCCGCGCTGTTGCCGAAGGACGATCGAAGTGCGAGCCATGGAATCAAAGTGGGGGGATTGTCTAGAAGGAAGGGAAAAGAATCAAGGAAGAATTACGACAGTTCCGCGAGGGTCTTGCGATCGGGACGGAACGGGATGCCGATCTGCTTCAGAAGGGCCTTGGCCTCTTCGTCGTTCTTGGCACTCGTGGTGATCTGGATCTGGAGACCGAACGTCTTTTGGATATCCATGTTCGGGATTTCCGGGAATACGCTGTGGTCCGTGAGACCGATGGCGTAGTTGCCCTGTCCGTCGAGCTTCGTGGGGAGGCCGCGGAAGTCGCGGATGCGCGGGAGCACGTAGCTCACCAGGCGGTCGACGAACTGCTCCATCTTCTTGCCGCGGAGGGTGACCATGGCTCCCACCACGAGACCCTTGCGGATCTTGAAGTTGGAGATGGCCTTCTTGCTCTCGCGGAGGACGGGCTTCTGTCCCGTAATGCGCTGGAGGGCGTCCGTAATGAACTCGATCACTTCCTTTCCTTCCATCTTCGAGCGGTTGATACCCACGTTCACGATCACCTTCTTCATCTTCGGAAGGGCGTTGACGTTGGAGATCGAGAGCTCCTTCTTCAGGGCTTCGGCGATCGGTCCTTTGAGCCGGTCATGGAGGGTTGCGTATGCCATAGGGATTAGCCGCCTTGGGAACGATGAGCACTCGGCATGGATGCGGCGCCGCCGGTTTTCGTTTCAGTGACTTTCTGGTCGCTTGCCTCGGGATTGCCTTCGCCTCCGCGCTTCCAGAACGGCTGCTTCGTCGGCTTGGCGTCGGACTTGGGTGCGGCCTTCTCCTTCTTCTCGCCCTCCGTCTTCTTGGCGCCCTTCGCGGGGGTTGCCTTGGCGGCCTTCACGATCATTTCGCCGGAGCCCTTCGCAATGCGGACCTTGCCCTTCTTCTCATCCATCTTGAATCCGATGCGGGCGGGCTTCTTCGTCTTCGGATCGACGATCATGACGTTGGAAGCATGGAGGCTGGCTTCGTAGCTGAGGCGCTGTCCGGGGCCCTGGGCCGTCTTCTTGATGTGGCGGATGCGCATGTTGATGCCCTCCACGACGACGCGGTTTTTTTCCTTGAGGATCTTCATGACACGACCGCTCTTGCCTTTGTCCTTGCCGGTGATGATGACGACGGTGTCGCCGGTGTGGATCTTCATAGGACTTCGGGGGCCTGGGAGATAATTTTCTGGTATCCCTTTGCGCGCAGTTCGCGGGCGACCGGTCCGAAGACGCGGGTACCCTTCGGCATGCCATCCGTCTGGATGATCACGCAGGCGTTGTCATCGAAGGTGATGACGGAGCCGTCTTTGCGGCGGGTGGGGAACTTGGTTCGAACGACCACGGCGCGCTCCACGCTCTTCTTCTTCACGGCTCCGCGGGGGGACGCCTCCTTGATGGAGACGATGATCACATCGCCGACTCTGGCGTAGCGGCGGCGCGTACCACCCAGCACCAGGATGCAGCTCGCCTGCTTGGCGCCTGTGTTATCGCATACGGTGAGGTAAGTGGTCTGCTGGATCATTTGGCGGGGGTGGAAACTTCTTCCTCTTTATCGAGCTTAAGAGCCGAGGTCACGGATGCTTCGTCCTTCATCTCGCTCACGCGGGGAACGCGCTTCGTGACTTCCTTCAGCATGAAGTGCTTGTTTTTACTGAGGGGGCGGCATTCCTGGATGATGACTTCGTCGCCGACGGCGATGTCCGTCACGTCCCCCGTATCGACGAGGAACTTCTTGCTCATGCGGTAGCTCTTCTTGTAGAGCGGGTGACGGACAGACTGGTGGACCGTCACGGTAACCGTGCGCTTCATGGTGCCTGCCTTTGTGACGATTCCCTGTTTCTCGGTCATTTGGAGGAGGTGGAAGAGCCCTTAGCCTTCTTGGAGGCGCGAGGGGCGCGTACAGTAGCGGTTTTTTCTCCGGTCTTCAACGTCATTCCCTCGCCTTTCTTCTCGTTGATGACGGTAAGCATGCGGGCGATGTCCTTCTTCTCCTTCTTGTACGCGGCCGTGTCCTTCTGCGACATCATACCGATGTCGAGGCGGATCTTCGCGACGGCGAGCTTCTTTTCCTGGAGATCTTTCTCCAAGTCGGAGACTTGCATCTTGCGGAGGTCGGTGAGGGAGAGGGTGGATGCCATGATGGGGTGGATTAACGCTTGGTAGGATCAATGACGATTTTCGTCGGGACCGGAAGCTTGTGGCCGGCGAGACGGAGAGCCTCGCGTGCCTCGGCTTCGGGGAGACCGTCCATTTCGAAGATGAGGGCGCCGCGCTTCAGCACGACCGAGAAGTACTCGAGCGAACCCTTTCCGGCTCCCATCGGCACTTCGGCAGCCTTGCGGGTGACCGGCGTGTGCGGGAACGGACGGATCCAGAACTTTCCTTTGCGCTCGACGCTGTGGGCCATGGCCTTGCGGGCGGCTTCGATCTGGCGGGCGGTGACTTCCCCTCCGTGCGTGCACTTCAGGCCGATGAACCCGAAGGCCAGGTTCGCTCCGCGCGTCGCCTTGCCCGACCAAGCCCCGCGGTTGCGGTGCTGTTTACGGCGCTTTAGTTTCTTGGGTTCTAACATGGGAGGATAGAGAAGGCTTTATTTAGTGGAGAGGTTAGCGGAGGGCTGCGCGTTCAACGAGGAGGATTGTGCCTGCTGCACGTTCTTGAACACCATTCCTTTGTAGACGTGCACCTGGATGCCGATCGTTCCGAACTTCGTCACCGCATGGCGGCGTGCGAAGCGGATGTCGGCGCGGAGCGTCTGCAGGGGAATGTTGCCTTCTTTGAAGAGTTCGCTGCGTGCGATTTCGGCGCCGTTCAAGCGTCCCGCGACGAGGACCTTCACACCCTGCGCGCCTGCCTGCATCGCCTTTTCCATCGCCATCTTGGCGGCGCGGCGGTACGGCATGCGGCGCTCGATCTGGCCCTGGATGCTCTCGGCGATCACCGTGGGATCCGCATCCGGGTTGCGCAGTTCCTTGATATCGACTTCGAACGATCCGCCGAACTTGTGCTCGAGATCCTTGCGGAGCTCCTCGATGGCGGCGCCCTGCTTGCCGATGATCACGCCCGGCTTGCTGCTTTCGATGGATACCGAGATCTTCTTGTTGCGGTCGATGTGGATCTCGCTGATACCGGCGTCCTTCAGCTTCGAGTTGATATGGCGCTTGATGAGCTGGTCCTGGAGGAACAGATCGCGGTACTTCTTGCCGCGTGCGAACCACGTGCTCGCCCAGGTATGGGTGATACCGATGCGGAAGCCGTTGGGGTTAACTTTCTGACCCATACTTAGGAAGCGGAAGAGGAAGTATCAGGAGTGGTCTTCTTGGAGGATGCCTTGGGAGCCTTCGGGGCCTTGGCCGCTTTCTTTTCGGCCTTCTTCTGTTCCTTGCCCTCGAGGTCGGCAATGCCGAGTTCCAGCGTGATGTGCGTCATGAACTTGCGGTACGGACGCGTCTGACCGCGGGCCTTGGGCATTCCGCGGCGCATACCGATGGACTGGTTGACGTAGAGGGTCTTCACGACGAGGAGCTGCTTGTCCTGCTTGTCGTTGTGCGTCGCGTTGGCGACGGCGGAAGCGATGAGCTTCTCCACCATGCGCGCGGCCTTCTTGTTCGTGCGGCGCAGCGCGATCTGCGCGTCGACGACGGGCATGCCTCGCACCATCTTGGCGATGATGTTTGCCTTCTTAGGGGCGATCGGTGCTGACTTGAGGAATGCTTTCATGAGAGGGTGAGTAATTCAGGGATTATTTTGCGGGAGCTGAGGGGGCTGCTGCGGGCTTGGCACCGGGCGCTGCATCTGCAGCGGCGGCCTTGCCTCCGTGAGCCTTGAACTTCGTGGTCCAGGAGAACTCCCCGAGCTTGTGTCCTACCATCTGTTCCGTAACGTAGACGGCCGGGAATTCCTTGCCGTTGTGAACCGCGAAGGTGAATCCCACGAACTCCGGCGGGATGTCGCAGTCGCGAGCCCACGTCTTGATGATCTTCTTCTCGCCTTTGGCGATCATGGCCGAGACCTTCTTCATCAACTTCTCGTCGATGTGGGGGCCTTTCTTGAGGGAGCGGGACATGGGTGGGTAGGAGTAGGGTTGGGGTTAGGAAAGAGGAGATTACTTCTTCTTGTTCTTCTTCACGCGGCGGCGAACGATAAGGTCGTTGCTCTTGAGTTTGCGCTTGCGGGTTTTGACGCCAAGGGCCTTCTTTCCCCACGGGGTCTTCGGGGCCTTGAGACCGATGGACGAGTGTCCTTCTCCTCCTCCGTGCGGGTGGTCGACGGCGTTCATGGCCGTTCCGAGAACCTGCGGGCGGCGGCCCTTCCAGCGCATGCGTCCGGCCTTTCCGATGTTGATGAGATTATGCTCCGGGTTGCTGACGATGCCAATGGTCGCGCTGCACTCCTTGCGGATACGGCGCATTTCGGAGGACGGAAGCTCGATGAGGGCGAAGTCGCCGTCGAATCCCACGAGCGTCGCGGACGTTCCCGCGCTGCGGACGATCTGTCCGCCGCGTCCTGCCTGCATCTCGAGGTTGAATACCTTGTATCCCACCGGGATGTGCTGGAGTTGCATGCGGTTGCCCACCTTCACCTTCGTGCGCTCTCCGGAGACGATCTGGTCGCCTGCCTTCAGGGTCTGGGGAGCCAGGATGTAGCGCTTTTCACCGTCGACGTACTGGATGAGGGCGATGCGCGCGGTGCGGTTCGGATCGTATTCGAGGCCGAGAACCGTTCCCGGGATTCCCTTCTTATCGAGCTGCTTGAAGTCGATGTCGCGGTACAGCTTCTTGTGGCCTCCTCCGCGGTGGCGGATGGACACCTGTCCCTTGCCGTCGCGGCCGGACAAGCGCTTCTTACCATGGGACAGCGACTTTTCAGGGCGCTTCTTGCTCAGGTCCGAGAAGTCCGCGACCATCATCTGGCGGCGTCCCGGAGTCGTTGGTTTCATCTTCTTGAGAGCCATGGGAGGTTAGGAAGCTTTGAATTGGGAGAGGTCGAGCAACTTGCTCTTCGGGGCCAGCGTCACGAGGGCGCGCTTCTGGGTGTGGCGCTTCGTCAGGCTGCGGTGTGAGTTGAGCATGCGGGTCTTCTCGCGGACGTGCAGGATGCGCACGCTGGAGACTTCGACGTCATAGAACGACTCAAGCGCCTTCTGCACTTCGATGCGGGTTGCCTCGGGGGCGACGCGCACGGTGTAGGTGCGGCCTGCCTTCAGGCGCTCGGACTTTTCCGTGGTGACGGGGCCGACGATGACGCGGGAGAGTTCCATGGAGTAATTCGTAGGTAGGGAGAGTATCGAGAGGGTAATTATTTAGAAGCTTTCTTCTTGGCGGCCGGCTTCTTGGCGGCGGCTGCCTTCTTGGGTGCCTTGGGAGCCTTCTCCTTCACCTCCTTCTTCGCGAGCGGCTTCACCTTCTGGGAGATCATGTCCTTCTTTCCGAAGATCTGCTCGGCTTCCTTGATGGAATCGACGAGGAAAACGACGTAGCGGGAGTTCAGGATGGATTCGGGGTTGAGGTAGCTGGCGTAGACCGTCGTGACGGACGGAACGTTGCGTGCGGAGAGCTGGAGGGACTTCATCTTGCCCGGGCTCACGACGAGGACCTTGCGTCCGGCTTCGATCGGCAGCTTGCCGAGCAGCGTCGCGAACGTCTTCGTCTTCACGTCGTCGGGGTATCCCTCGAGGACGATCACGTTTCCCTTCTGGGCCTGGAGGCTCAGGCAGGAGCGGAGAGCCGCGTGGCGCATCTTCTTCGGCATACTGCGCTCGTAGTTCATGACGTTGCGGGGTCCGAACGTCTTTCCTCCTCCGCGCAGGAGCGGGCTGCGTACCGCGCCGCGGCGTGCCTGGCCCGTGTGCTTCTGTGCGAACAGCTTCTTGGTGGAACCCTGCACTTCTCCGCGCGTCTTGGCGTGTGCACCGCTGGAACGGCGGTTGCCCTGCTGCAACATCACGGCCTGGTGCATGAGGCCCCAGTTCACATCCGCTCCGAAGAGGGATTCAGGGAGCTCCATGCTCTTTCCTTTCTGGCCGGTCATGGAATAGACATCGATCGTCATGATTATTTGGAGGATTCGAGGGTAAGGAATACCGCACTGCCGGTGGGTCCCGGTACGGGTCCCGTGACGGCAACGATATTTTCTTTTTCATCGCACACAACGATCGTGCGGTTCTTGATGGTGGTCTTGTCCAAGCCCATGTGGCCTGCCATTCGGTGTCCCTTGAAGATGCGTCCCGGATCGGCGCGCATACCCACGGAACCCGGCTCGCGCTTGAAGTGCGAACCGTGGGATCCCGGACCTCCGTGGAACCCGTGGCGCTTCATGACTCCCTGGAAACCCTTTCCCTTGGAGATACCCATGATCGTCACCTTGCTGTCCTGGGGAAGGATGGAGACGGTGAGCTCCTTGCCGGTTTCGAAACCGTCGAGGGAGTCGACCTGCCATTCCTTCTGGAACTTGTAGCGCGTGTGCGTGTTGCCCTTGCGGGTCTTCCATTCCTTCGGCTCCATGCCGAGGACCACGGCGTCGTAGCCGTCCTTCTCCTTCGTCTTCTGACGGACGACCGTGTTCGGGCTGACCTTGAGGTAAGTCACGGCAACCGCCTCACCGTTGGGGAGGAAGGCGCGGGACATACCGATTTTGCGGGCGATTAGACCAATCATAGGGGGCTTGGAGGTTCATCCGGAGCGCTTATTGGAGCAAATCCAAGGCGCTCTCGAACACAAGTTCGATGGAGTGCGGGCACTGTAAGGATGTTCAGATTTCAAGTCAAATGGATTTTGCATGCACCGAACACAAAAATGCGGCGTTTCGAATTCCTTTCCAGGAGTGCCTATATAAGGAAGTCAGGGGTATGGAGAATTTGACGGCGGATGACGGCTGGGAATACCGTATGGCAAGCAATCAGCATGTCCTGCTCGCCTTAGCACGAGGGCGACCTCCAACGATGCTGATGCGCAAAGCCCCCTGTCACCGGTTCGGTGTGACTCATTCCACGCACCAAAGCCTCGACAGGGGGCTTGTTTTTAGAACCCAATGGCTCATTTAATTAATTATAGAATATATTTGACATATGTTAATTAGATGCTAATATGCACATCCTTCGACGAGCAATCGACGAAGGCGATCTTTCACCCGGCGATTCCGGGGCACGGTGCCCCGCCGCCATCATCATGTTGACGCCGAAACCATGGAGGACCCCAAGATATGATTGTTTCATTGGCTCCCTAGGAGCCTGTCATGTTCTTTTCTTCTCTGGCTCGGGCGCGGGCAGTTGACGTCGTCTGACCATCCTCACGTCGAGGAAAGGCAGATCGGCAGCTGCTACTGCGATGCAACGGTTGGCTAACCGAGGACACCTCTTCGAGAGGATCCGCCTACCACGCTTCGCGTTCTGGGATTCCGCGCAATCCCATTTCCTATCCGATCCCACTGAGGCTACCTGTGGCTATCAGGAAGACGGACGGGAATCCTCCGCTGTGCATTGGTTGGCGACCTACGCCTCCACTCTGTACCGATCGCACCCGCGGAACACCCCTCTTACTGGAACCATGCAGCTTCGGCTGTTTGCGACTGGTAAGGGGGGTTCTTTTGTATGCGATACATCGCTTACAGAAGCCATCCACGTGTATTTGACACCGATTCCTTTGATACTAAGATATGCGCATCGTTGATCCAGGGCACACCGCTTATGGATCTCCATTCGACCCCAAGGAGGCACAGAATGAAACGCTTCTCCGCCCGTCACCAGGAACATTCCGGGAATGCCGTCCGAAACGACGACGGCGCATACCCCAGCTAGGCGACAGAACAGCTCCAAGGGTTACGAACGAACTTGCCCGCCACGATGGCGCGCACCCCCTGACCTTCAGGGGGATTTTTTAACTGTAAGTTCCCAAGCGTTCACGCGTCATCCATTACGTATCATCCCCCACTACCCCCCCCTCCTATGAGGAAGAGCACTCGCATCATCGGCATGTCGGCCGCAGCGGCCGCAGGAGCAGTCGGAACGTATTTGGCATTGAAGCCGAAACTCCGCAGGGAATTGCGGAAAAGCCACTCCGCCAACGAGGCGATGACGCTCATCGGCCATGAGATCGAACACGACGCGCTCGCCGTCGCGGGCAAGGCGATGGATATCGGGAGCGAGGGGCTGAACCGCATCAGCAGGTCTCTTTCTCCGCGCCCGGTAGCGACTCGCTCCGTAACGCGCAGGCATGCGGCCAAGAAGGCGGCGTTGACCAGGAAGGTGAAAGCCGCGACCGCCACGCACTCATCGAGCAAATAATGTATTCGAACTGCCAAAGAAAAAGGCGAACCTGTGGGGAACGCCTTTTTCATGTTGATCACAATAATTGATCAAAGCCACATCATGTCGACGCTGTAGGCTCCCGGACCCATGAAGATGAGTGCCAGGTTGCCGGCGAAGAGCACGAAATCGTACTCCCAGCCCATTTTTTCCAGGGTGAAGAACGGCACCTTCCACTCAAAGACCTTCTTGTACGCGGCACCCACCATGATGATAGCGAGGCCCAACGCGGCCCACTGCGTAAGGAAACCGAGGATGAGCGCGGCACCGCCGAGCGTTTCGCAGATGCCGATGAATCCCATGAAGGAGTTCATGTTTTTCAGCTTCGGAAAGCCGTGGACGAGGAACACGATACCGATGGCGAGGCGCAGCAGGAGGGGCGCCATGTCGGGGTAGCCGAGCAGAGGAACGAGAGCGTTCATAGGGATAAGGGGGAAGAAATAGGAAAATCACCCCTGATTCTACCCCTTTTGCAGGGCTTCCAAGAGCAGTTTTCCTTGCAAAATCCTCA
>CAZSMX010000005.1:0-72671 GCA_964608325.1 uncultured Candidatus Peribacteria bacterium | reverse complement strand
TGGCGGGACCTCTTGATGGCGGATTCGGTTAACGGCATAGGAAAGTGCGGAGACTGTAGGGAACCCAAAGGAGAGCGTCAAGGGCAGATTGGCTTCAAAAGAAACAAATGGAAAGTTTGATTCGTTGACCAAGCGCCCATGCACCCTACAATGCGCTGCATGTGCGGCATCTTCGGATACATCGGTACGAAAAAGAACGCGACGGACATGGCCGTCGAGGGCCTTAAAAGCCTGGAATATAGAGGATACGATTCGTGGGGAGTGGCATGGAAGAACGGGGGAGAGACGAACCTGCAATCAAAGAAGGACATCGGCAAGATCAGCGGGGTCGACGGCTCTTTATTGTCGTCGGACAGTTCGCTGGCCATCGGCCACACGCGGTGGGCGACGCACGGGGGAGTGACGGTGGAGAACGCGCATCCGCAATTCAACAAGGACAAGACGATCGCGGTGGTGCACAACGGCATTTTCGAGAACTACCAGGAACTGCGCGACGAGTTAGTCGCGAAGGGACACGAGTTCGTGTCGGAGACCGACACGGAGATCGCGCCGCACCTCATCGAGGAATATCTGAAGCAGACGAACGACTTCGCGGCTGCGGTGCGCCTGGCATGTCTGCGCTTCAAAGGAAGGTATGGCATCCTGGCGTTGCATTCCGAAAGCGACACGATGGTCGCGGCACGCACGGGATCGCCGCTGATCGTCGGCGTCGATAAAGGAGGATACTACGTCGCGTCGGATACGCCGGCGTTCATGAAGCACACGAAGACGGTGGAATACATCGACGATGGCGAGATGGTCGTCACCGATGGAAGTTCGATCGTCTTCAGCGACATCGAGACGGGCGAGGTGCGCGAGAAGCGCGAGATCGAGTTGACGATCGACGTGCAGCAGGCGGAGAAGGGCGACTACGCGCACTACATGCTGAAGGAAATCATGGACCAGAAGGAAAGCATCGCTCGCGCCGTGAACCAGAAAGAGGAAGAGATCATGGTCATCGCCGATGCTATCAAAAACGCGCGCGGCACGTTCCTTTCCGGATGCGGCACGGCAGGCAAGGCCTGCATGGCCGCGGAATATTTCTTCTCCGTCGTCGCGGAGCACCACGTGAACTTCGCGCCGGCGAGTGAATTCAAACTGTACCACCACTTCCTGAAGCCCGAGAGCCTCTTCATCGCAGTAAGCCAGAGCGGCGAAACGGCGGACGTCTTGGAAGCGATGAACGTGGCGAAATCCAAGGGATCGAAAGTCCTCGCGATCGTGAACGTCGTGGGATCCAGCATCGCGCGCGCCGCCGACTACACGCTGTGCATCAATGCGGGACCGGAGCGCGCCGTCGCATCCACCAAAGCCCTCACGGGACAACTCGCCGTATTGCTGCTCGTGTCGTACGCACTCGCGGGCAAGTTGCAGGAAGGAAAGACGCTGCTCCTGGAAACATGCTCCATGATCAATGACATGCTGAACCCGCGCTACGTCGAACGCCTGCGCATCATCGCGGATACCATCAAGGACAAGGAAGACATGTATATCATCGGAAAGAGCTGGAACTACCCCATGGCTATGGAAGCCGCGATCAAGATCCAGGAAGTGAGCTACATCCACGCCGAAGGATTCGCAGGGGGTGAATTGAAGCACGGACCCATCGCGCTTATCGAAGAAGGAACGCCGTGCCTCATCCTCGTCGGCAACGACGAAGTGACGCCGGACATCCTGAGCAATGCCGTGCAGCTGAAAGCCCGCGGCGCGCATGTCATCGGCATCGCCCCGGACAACAACGAAATCTTCGACGAGTGGATCAAGGTGCCGGACGCGGGAAGCGCCCAGCCGATCGCGAACGTCATCCCGGTGCAGATCCTGTCCTACTTCCTGGCACTCCTGCGCCAGAAGGACCCGGACATGCCGAGGAACCTCGCCAAGTCCGTCACCGTGAAATAACACCGATCAACACTGCCGAACGAGGGCGAGTTTATCCTGAGCCTTCTGTCGAAGGACCCGAAGTGCAGGCGCTCCTTTGCAAGGGAAAAGGTCGGCGGAAAAACCGCTGGGTTTTTCTGCTAATCAATTGTCATCCGGCGGGATGCCGTAATACTTGAAGAGGAACTCGGAAATCTGTTTGAAGAGAGGTGCGGCCGACGTGGCTCCGTGCACGATGTATTTGCTGCGCGGACGATCCAGCTTCACCAGCACTACGAACTTCGGCTGTGAGGGGGGAGCGTATCCCGCGAATGTCGCGATGGTGGCGCCCGTACCGGACTCATAGCGCCCACCCGGTCCTGCGATCTGGCTTGTTCCCGTCTTACCAGCGATCTTGTACCCCTTCGGCTTCGCGGCCTTGGCGAATCCGTGATCGCCGGAGCTGACGAGCATCGCCGTGATCGTTTCAGACGTCGCCTCGGTAATCACCTGATCCACCATCTTCGGCTCGCGTTTTTCCACGGTGCCGTCCGGATGCACGATGCTGTCGATGATCGAGGGCTGCATCAGCTTGCCGCCGTTCCCGAGCGCGGAAAACGCCGTGATCATCTGCAGCGGAGTGGAGGAGATTCCCTGTCCGAAGGACGCAGTGAGAAGGAGGGCGTACGGCCACTTGCGCCACGGCAATACTTCTCCGGACAACTCATCCTCGAGTTCGATGTTCGTCACGCGTCCGAATCCGAAACGCTCGATCATGCGCTGGAAAAGCTTGCGGCCGAGCTTCTCCGAAATCATCGTCATGCAAGTATTGATGGAAAACTCGATGCAATTGGTCATGTTCACCCGGCCGTAAAATTTCTTGTCGTTGTTATAGATCTCATGGGTGTCATCGATTTTCACAGGATCTTTGTCGAGGTACTCGTCATTCGGAGCAACCTCTCCCTGGTCCAGCGCAATGGCCATGGTAACAGGCTTCATGACGGATCCCGGCTCGTAAATTTCCTGGATGGTGCGGTTCAGATAGGCGCCGACCCCGATGCTGTTCTTGTACTTCAGCCACACACCCGGGATGTCCGTGGGGAAAATCTCATGACGGTTGTTCTCGCCGACGTACGTGTAATAGCGGGCGAGGGAATGGAGATCGAACTTCAATTCGAGGTCCGAAAGGATCTTCTGGATCTCGGCGGAAAGCGAGGCGCGGCCCTCCGGACTGAAGATATGGTTTGCGTAATCTTTCACGACGCGCGTATTCGTTTCGGGGTCGATGATTTCCACCACGATCTGATCCACCTTCCCCTGCGGAAGGTAAATGGGCATGCGGTCGTATACGCCTGCATATTCGTTACGCTCGAAGAGGGGCGCATTCGCCATCGCGATGATCTTGCCGGTGTACGGATCCATGACGATCGCCTGGCCGCTGTCCGCCTGGTACCTCTTGATGCCGTCGTCCAGGATGCGCTCCACTTCCTTTTGCACGAAGGGATCGATAGTCAAAACTACCGTGTCGCCGTCCTTCGCATCGACGATCGTCTGCTCGGCGGTGAGAATCTGGCCTCCCGTCGGATCGCTAAGCGTGGAAATGAGTCCTTCCTGGCCGCGAAGCTGTACGTCGAAGGTGCGTTCGACGCCATACTGGGCCTCCTGATTGTTATTCAGGAAACCGATGATGTGCGATGCGATGGTCCCGTCCGGATAGTAGCGCCAGTGCTCAGGCAACAGGGCAACGCCGCGCATGGGATCATGGATCTTCTCCGCTTCGTCCGGCGTCCGGGCGGACGCCTTCTTGTCGTTCGTCTGTTTCAACGACGCCAGCTTCGCCTCCTTCAGTTTGAGGGACAATGCGGGTGGCAGTTTGCGCATGATCGGCACGTAACGCAGCGGCCGCGAACGGAGGAGGGGATCGATCTTCTCTACGTCCATGGAAAGGGCCTGCGCGATTTTCCTGGCGATGGCGGGTATGTTTCCCTGGTCCACATCCTCGGGATTGGCATAGATGAGGTTCTGTTCCGCATTCACCACGATACCGGGGGCATGCAGGTCGACGATCGCATTCATCTGCAACTTGTTCGCCCCGTACAAGAGGGGAACGAAGGTGAGCGTGTCCTCAGAAATCCTGCGCTCTATGTCGCGGGCGAAGAGGCGCCGGGCCTCCGTAAGGCTGACCTGCTGGGGCTGCGTGGCGCTCTGCGTGGGGAGCGAAGAGGGGAGGGGTTCAAGCAAGGACACTCCGGACAACGACTTCGCGAATTGCAGCGGATCGAATGCCGCCGCGTACGGGGAATCCCGGAACGCGATAAGCTCGCGGGGACAGTCTTCCTTTCCGGCGGCGCACGCGTCGTGGAATTCCTGGGAAAGCAACGTATCCGCCAGTGCCTCTGCGACGAATGTGGGATTATCGGTGACGAAAGGATCGACGTAGACGAGGTCCAACGTCGTATTGGTGGCGAGGATACTGGTCTCCCCGGTCTTGCTGTTCAGAGCGAGGATCTCGCCGCGCTGCGCGGGAAGCTTCACGCCGCCGTAGTGCTGAGATTGCGCCGCGGCAGAATATTCCTTTCTGTCAATTACCTGGAGTTCCAACAGGCGCGCCACGAGTAAAAGGGCGCATACCAGCAAAAAACAGTGCACAATGACCATTCTCTGGAGGAGGGATTTTTTCTTTTGCGTCTCCGATTGCTGGAAATGGCGCTTCAGGTGCATCGCGGCAGGGAGGATAGCATCTGGGGCTGAAATATGATATACTGTTTTGATGACTTTGAAGGACTTTTCCAACCATTCCGGCGAGCAACTTCTAAGCGAGTTGGAGCAATACTGCGCCGAAATCGGCGCCTCCGACATCCACGCTTCCCCCGAAAAGGAGAACGTGCGCATCGAAGTGCGTCTGAACGGACTGCTGCAGAAGATCGCGACCCTGAGCCACGCCGAATACGAGGCGTTCCTCCGCCGCATCAAGTTCGCTTCCAAATTGAAACTGAACATCACCGACATGCCGCAAGACGGGCAGTACACGTTCCAAGCCCCGGACCGCACGGTGAACATCCGCGTGGCCACGCTTCCGTCCCAATTCGGCGAAACGGTAACGCTCCGTCTCCTGGACCCGAAGCACGGCATCATCACGCTGGCCGAACTCGGCTTCCCGCCCGAAATGGAAGAACATTTGAAGGAACTCGTGAAGCTCCCGAACGGACTGGTGCTCGTCACGGGACCGACGGGTTCGGGAAAGACGACGACTTTGTACGCGCTCCTGCAGACGATCATCGGCACGGCGAGGAACATCATCACCCTGGAAGATCCTGTGGAATACGAAATCCAGGGAATCGTGCAAAGCGAAATCCACTCCGAGCAGGGCTACACCTTCGCCTCGGGACTTCGCTCCGTGCTCCGCCACGATCCGAACGTCATCCTCGTAGGTGAAATCCGCGACTTGGAAACCGCGCAGACCGCCATCGACGCGGCTCTCACGGGACACTTGGTGCTCTCCACGTTGCACACGAACTCGGCCGTGGAAGCGATTCCGCGCCTCCTCTCCATGGGAGTCAGCCCCTACACGTTCGCACCGGCCCTGCGCGCCGTTCTGGCACAGCGCCTCGTACGCACGCTGGCGGAGGACAAGAAAGGAACCGCGTACGACGCGTCATCTCCGGATACCTATGCGGGACGCATCGTCCTCCCGGAACTCGTGAAGGTGAACGGCGAACTGCGCGACGCCATCCTGACGCAGTCGACGCAGGAAGAGATCGAAAAGATCGCTCGCAAGGGCGGATATGTCCCCATGAAGGAATGGGGCAACATCCTTGTGGAAAAGAACATCACAACGAAGGAAGAAGTGGAACGAGTGACGTCGTAACGGGCGGAAAATAACCAATCATCAATGATCAATAGCCAAGATGGAACGCTTTTTTGATGATTGGAATTTGGTGATTGGTGATTCAGAAACATGAGTATGGAAGTTGCTCGACAACCTTGCTTTCCATGATCCTTCTATCGTACGATTCGGATCCTATGTTCCGCCACTACAGACAACGCCGAGGTCCCTACGCTTTGGCGGAACCGTCCAGAGGACCGTCGGCAATCAGCAGGATCGCGGTCCTTTTGGTCGCGCTCTTCCTTATCTACATCGTCGGGAAGTGGCTGCTGGGACTCGTGGGATTCGGACGCGATGAGAAAATCGCCGTCGTACTGTTGTCCGCGGAAAGCGGAACGGTGAACGTATCCCTGGACGGGGGACTGATGCAGCACGCACTGGAAGAGATGAAGGTGCAGACGGGAGACCGCATCTCCACGGGCAACGACGGAACGGCGTCGCTCACCTTCGCGGACGGCACGCGCATGCGCCTTGATGAACAGACCGAAGTGACGATCAGCGAAAGCACCCAGGGATCCGAGGAATCCCGCTTTGACGTGACATTGGAAAAGGGAAACCTGTGGGTAAAGACCCCGTCGATCGAGACCCTGTCCGGCACGTTGCTCAGGACGGTATCGCTCCCGACCATCACCTATTCGTTCCCGACGGACGCGGAAGCGCTCGTACGCCAGGACGTCATCCTGGTGTTCAGCGGGGAAGGGGAGGGAGTAACGGTGATGGCGGACGGCAGAAAAACGCCGTTTACCATCGGTGAAGGCCAGCAGTGGACGGCTCCCCCCGGAGGCACGGTCTCCGGCGATCCTCTTCGCTTCCGAAGTGCCATCGACCCCCTCGTCGCACAAAGCTCATTCGTGCTCTCCAGCAGATCCGGCGGAAGCGTATCGACGGGAACGGGAACGTCTTTGCCGGGATCGGGAACGGACATCATCTCCGTCACATCCCCCTCGGATAACCAAACCGTGACGACCGCGACCGTGAAAGTGCAGGGAACGATCGGCGAGAACGTGGACCGCGTGCGCGTGAACAGCTACCTCGCATCCGTAGATACGGTGAACCGCACCTTCTCCCAGGAGCTGGCAGTCGCGGACGGCGAAACGATGACCATCCGCGTGGAAGCGTTGGATGAGAACAGCGTCATCCTGCAGGCGATCACCAGGACGGTGAAGAAGGGAACGATCTCGGTAACGTCCCCGGCCATCACGTTGCCGGCGAAGACGGGTGAAACGTATCGCACGTCCAAGACGGAAATCACCATCCAGGGCACGGCCCCCGCGAACACCAGCGGCATCATGGTGAACGATTACCGCCTGCAGCTCTTCCAGCCGGGAAACACGACGTGGTCCTACCTGGCCAGCGAGCAGCTGCAGAACCTGAAGCAGGGCGAGAACATCTTCGACGTCTACGCACTCGATGCCACGGGCAACAAGAGTGCGCCGGCGCGCCTGACGGTGATCGTCGGGCAGGGTGGCGATGGCGTGGTAACGGGCGGAAGCACCTCCAGCGTTGCGGTAGTGGATGAATCCAGCCTTCCCAAGAACGCGCCGCTGACGCCGGGTGTGATCGCCGTCACGGGCCCTACGCCAGGATCGCAGCACACGTCCACGGGCAGCGAACTCCTCATCGAAGGAACGACCTCCAAGGAGACGACGAACGTATGGGTGAACGGCTACAGGCTCCAGCTCTTCAAGTCCGGCGGCGGATACTGGAACTACATCGCGAACGCGGCCATCGGCACGCTGAAGCGCGGCACCAACGTCTACAAGATCACGGCGCGCAACGCGAAGGACGAGATCCTGGACACGTTCGAATACACGGTCATCTACAATCCGTAAATGGGCCTGAGGGAATATTTTTTCGGGGCACGCCGGGAAGAAACCGCAAGCGAGGAAGCCGCGCCCGTTGCGGACTCGAAACCCGAACTGAGGGTGATATCCGCGGACGATGACGAAGCGGCAGAGGAGGCATCCGCGCCAGTCGCCGTTCCTGTCGTGACCGAGAAGAAAGTCATCTTGCCGTCGCATATTTTCTCGACGCCGCCGATGGAATCCTGGCGCGCGGAAATGAACGCCGAAATGCGCGAGATATTCGCATCTTCGCGCCAAAGGAAAAGCAAGGATCCGCTCGCGGGTCGCAGCGTCCACCACCGCCTGGCGATGGTAAACGAATTGATGACGGACGCGCAGCAATTCGGGGAGGAAAGACTCGTGACGGCCGAGGAAGAAGGCAGGGCGGGTATCCATATCCTGACGGACAACGCCGATACGATTCCCTTCGACAGGGAAACGATCGAACGATTGCAACAGGCTGCGCGTACGTCTGCAGTGCAGCTTCTCATCGTCGGAAACGACGACCCGCAGGGGCTGTGGCACCAGGCGGCGCAGGCGATTCCCGGCATCGAGGTCGAACGATTCGTTCCCGGAAACATGGACCTGAAGATCGGCAGTTTTGTCGTTGCGACGCCTCGTTCTTACATGAACACCCAAGGGGTGACATTGGTCCAGCGAAAGCGTATCGACCATGAGCGCGATGTTGCGAGCAGAATGGAATTCAACAGCCCGGACGGCGTCGACACACTCATGCAATACTTCGCAAGCGTATGGACCGCGGCGAAAGAGCAGCGTGCAAAGCGCGAAGGCAAACACATATCCGAGGATTGATTTACGCGAAATCGGCGTTCAAACCCGCCTTTTTCAATGACGCCTGGAATCCCGCGGGCAGGGGCGCCGTAACGGATACGGGCTTCTTGGCATCGGGAGTGGCGATGGTCAGCTTCCACGCGTGCAGGCACAGCTCGCGGATGTCGTATTGGTCCGACACGCGGTCGCTCAATTGCGAGGTGTAGGTGCCGTCCCCCAGGATGGGATGGCCCATGGAGGTGAGATGCACGCGGATCTGATGGGTACGGCCGGTATGGAGCTCGCACACGAGCAGCGCGGCATCCTTCGTCTTTTGCAGTGTCTGGTACGTCGTCGTTGCCGTCCTGCTCTTGCCCGACCCGTAGATGGTCATCTTCGTGCGGTCCGACGCGCTGCGGCCAATGGATGCGTCGATGACGGCGGACGGGGGATCGGGCACGCCCGCGACGAGTGCGAGGTATTCTTTCTTCACGGTCCTGTCTTCAAATTGCTTCTGGAGGAAGAGATGCGCCTCGGGCGTCTTCGCGATCAACAAACACCCCGTCGTCTCGCGGTCCAGGCGATGAACCAGTACCGAGTCTCCGGAGAAGGGGAGCGAACGTTCGGCGAACAGGAACGCAATGCCGTTGAGCAGCGTCTTTTCGTCCGGGCCCATGCCCGCGCCGGGATGCACCGCGATGCCCGCGGGCTTGTCGATGATCATGCACGAGTCGTCTTCGTACAGGACGGGGAGATGCAGATCGACGGATTCCGTACCGATTGCCTCCGCTTTTTCCACTTCCTCCAGCTCGACCGTATCGCCCTCCTGCAAACGGAACGCCATTTTGGTCGTTACGTCGTCATTCACCATCACCAAGCCTTTCTCGATCGCCTCCTGCGCCTTGGCACGACTGAGCGTCCGGCCTTCCTTGGCCAAAAACGCATCAAGCCGGTCTGGAAACGAGACGATCCACTTGGACATGCGTGCAGTGTAGCGTGCTTTCCGAAATATAGCCCGAATCTCGATTCTCTCATGTTTAGGCGATTGACCGCTGAATTTTCAGTGATAACGTATGCGCAATCGCACGGATGGAACACCATTCATGCGCTACCGAGCTATGTGGACGCCTTCAACGCGACACGTCCACCTTGTGCTCTGCCGTGAGAATTGAGAGGCCCCCCTCTCGTCTCACGGCATTTTTTTGTATACACTCGGCCCATGTCCCAAGAATTGCTCACCCGCGCCGTCGAAAAAGTCGTTCCGCAGAAATTGGCGGAAGAAAAACTCGCATCCGGAAAACCCATCCGTTTGTACTTGGGAATCGACCCGACGGGTGCGAAGCTCCACCTCGGACACTCCGTACCGCTGCGCAAGCTGCGCCAGTTCGCTGACGCCGGGCACGAGGTTATCTTCCTCGTCGGTAGCTTCACCGCGATGATCGGGGACCCGACGGGCCGCGACCAGATGCGCGAGGCACTCGGCTTCACGCAGGTACAGAAGAACTTCGAGACGTACAAACAGCAGGCGAGCAAAGTGCTGGATTTCTCCAAAGTGACGGTGAAGTACAACCACGAGTGGCTCGGCGAATTGAAGTTCCAGGAAATCACGCACCTGCTCGGTCACTTCACGGTGCAGCAGATGCTGGAGCGCGACATGTTCGAGAAGAGATTGAAGGAAGGGAAGCCGATCGCCATGAGCGAGTTCCTGTACCCGCTGATGCAGGCATACGACTCGGCCTTCATGGACGTCGATGCGGAAATCGGCGGCAACGACCAGCTGTTCAACATGCTCTGCGGCCGCACGCTGCAGACGGCGCAGAACCGCCGCGACAAGTTCGTCCTCACCACCAAGCTGATCGAAGGAACGGACGGCCGCAAGATGAGCAAGACCTTCGATAACTGCATCTGGTTGGAAGACACGGCGAAGGACATGTACGGCAAGGTGCTGTCGATCAAGGACGAGTTGATCACGACCTACATGGAATGCACGACGGATATCCCGATGGACGAGATCAAGGACGTGGAGAAGCAGATGAAGAAGGGCGCGAATCCGAAGGAATTCAAGATGCGCCTCGCCCGCGAACTCGTGACCATGTACCACTCGGCGAAGGACGCGGAGGAACAGGAGGCGGAATGGACGCGCGTCTTCAGCAACAAGGAGCTTCCGACGGATATTCCGCAAGTCAAAGCCAAAAAAGGAGCCCTTCTGATCGATGTCCTCATCGAGAACGGCCTCATCCCGTCCAAGTCCGAAGCGCGCCGCCTGGTGGAGCAGAAGGGTATTACGATGAAAGACGAAACCGTCGCTTCGACCGATCAGGCAGCGGAGGAAGGAATCGTGAAGGTGGGGAAGAGGAAGTTTTTGAAGATCACCTTCTAAAAAAGACGACCCCGGTAGGTCGTCTCTGTTTCGTGTTACCGGATCGCCTGTTTCATCATCCACACACAGGTGATCGTGCCGGCCATGAACGCAACGAAGCTCATAGGATGAAAGAGGGGAGTGCCGCGGCCACGGTGACCAATGCGGCGGAAATACAGAATGCGCGGATATACTCGCGGGACTCGTCTTCCATGTCCGCAACGCAGACTCTCTCAAACCGATGGGCGGAGATGAGCTTCCTCATAGGGAGAGGGGTACCGGGGGAGAGCGGGGGAGTGGGAAAGACGTACTGAGTGTACATTCGTACACCCATGAAAGCAAGCAAAAATTGTTTCGAGAAATGACAATCTAGAAGAATTGTCATGGTGAGCCTGTCGAACCAACAAAAAAGGCGGCCTTTCGGCCGCCTCTTGGAATCGATGGGAATGATTCTTACTTCAGCATGTTGTCGAACGCAGCCTGGAAGGTAGCGTAGGGGAATGCTCCGCTGATCTTCTGGTTCTGACCGTCCGGTCCGAGGATCCAGAAGCCCGGCGTTCCGTCGATGCCCGAAGCGGCTCCGTCTGCCTGGTCTGCTGCAACTTCCGCGGCAGTGTCACCGTTGTCGAGACAGCTGTCGAACTGCGAAGTGTTCAACTTCAGGTCTTTCGCGTACTGCTTGAACGTAGGAATGGCATCGGCGAGGGCGCTCCACGTTGCCTGCGTGCTGAACAGCTTGTCGTGCATCTCCCAGAACTTGCCCTGCTTGTTGGCACACTCAGATGCCTCAGCGGCCTTCTGGGCGAACTTGTGGAAACCGAGCGGGTAATCGCGCGACACGTACTTCACCTTGCCCGTATCGACGTAGTTCGTCTTGATCTGGCCGTAGGTATTCGTGAAATGGCGGGCGCAGAAGGGGCACTGGTAATCCGTGAATTCCACGAGCGTGATCGGCGCATTTGCCTTTCCGATGAACGGATCATCATCCGCATCGGCGGGAGTGTCGTTGCTCGGAGCCGGCGTGGGAGCAGCCGCAACGGATGCAGCGCCGCCACCGGTCGTACCGCCGGAAGGAAGCGAAGGCATACTGATGCCGCCGACGCCGTTGGCAAGCACGTATCCGACAATAAGACCCGCGAGACCGATGGTCGACGCGAACCAAGGATTATTCGTGTTCGTGGACATGGAAAAAGTGAGAAAGAAATAGGATTCGGAAGCAATCATACGTTAAAACGATCTCCGTAAAAATGCACAGGACTGTTAATTGCCACCTTATTCAAGAAGTCTTTCCGTGGTATTTCCTATGCACTTCCTTCAACTGAGGATTCGTCACATGGGTGTAAATCTGCGTTGTGGAGAGATCCTTGTGGCCCAGGAGTTCTTGCACGGATCGGAGATCGGCGCCATTGCGCAGCAGGTCCGTGGCGAACGAATGGCGCAACGTGTGCGGCGACGGGTCGCTGACGATGCCCGCGGCCAAGGCGTATTTCTTCACGATGTTATAAATGCTGATGCGCGAGAGCCTGAATTCCTCTCCGGGCGGCATGATGCTCACCGCTTTCTCCGGGTTGCGTATAAAGAGGGGAAGGAGATGGTCCAGGCGGGTCGTCAGATAGTCCTCCAGAGCGGCCACGGCTTCGTCGGAGAGGAACACCACGCGGATCTTGCTTCGCTTTCCGCGCACGCTGATCTCCCGCGTCTTGAAGTTCAGATCCTTCCTGTTCAGGGAACGCAATTCCGCGAGACGCAATCCAGTGGAGAAGAACATCTGCAGGATGGCCTTGTCGCGCTTCCCAACCCTGTCTTCCGCATTCGGTGCATCGAGAAGCCTCTGCAGCTCCTCGTGCGTCAGGACCTTCACCTCGCGTTGCTCCTCCTTGAAACGTTTCACGCGGTCCGGGGGATAGACGTCGATCTCCTCTTCTGCGCTAAGGTAACGCAAAAAAGCCCGCAACACCGTGAGATGATGGTTGCGGGTGCGAAGGAGCAGTTCTCCGCCTTGTTTCGTCTTATACGTATGTAATTTCTGTTTATAATCACGAATCGTATCTTTATCGATGTCGGTGACTTTAGTAACAGACATCAATTCCTGAAGCAGCGCCAGCGACTGGCGATAGTTGGATACGGTGAGGGAGGACTTGTTCTCCTCGGACTGAAGGAACTGCAGGTACCGTTCGATTGCCTGTGGAAGTTGCAGGGGAGTCATAATCGGGAGACTGATCGTACTTAACATAATGCTTTTTATGTTAATAAATCAATTGACCTATACGCGTTTATAGGGCTTTTTTGGCTATGGATGTCTGACGCACGAATCAATAGGTGTGTTTCACTCGGTGTACAAATGTATGAGCGCGTCCGCGTGCAGCACGTAGTATGTGTACGCGATGATTTCCCGGATGACGCTCTGGCGTTCGAAGTCCTTGGTCGGACTGCCTTGTACCGGAACCGTCGAAAAATTATCCCAGTCAAGTCGGCGCGCCAGGAGGTCGATGCGCGCGAGATGGTATTTGTCGCTGATACCCACGACAGATTTGCAATCTTTTGCAAGTGGCTGGGAGAACCGGAGATTTTCCAACGTCGAGTGCGATTCGTCCTCCGTAAAAATCATGGCGGAAGGTATCCCCTGCTTGAGCGCTTCCCTCTTCATCACCTGCGCCTCGCTCAATTTGTTTCCCGAACCCGTACCGCCGCTCAGGATGATTTTCCGCGTGATCAACCCCTGCCGGTAGTACTCCCCTGCTCCCCCGACCCTGCGTACGATGCCCGGACCGGCGAATTGCGTACCGTAGACCGCCGCGCCGAAGACGATCGCGCAATCTGTGGGAAGCTGACCGGAACCGTTAAAACCACGCAAAACGACCAACGTAATGATTCCGATGAATATGGCGGACGCACAAAAGAAGAGCCCGATACCCAGAACGATCGCGCGTAACACCCGGTATGCGACGGAAAGGAACGCACTCATTCCGATTCGGGAACGATGGAAATATGCGACGGGATGCCGGGCAGGGAACGATTCCAAGGGGGCCAGGATGCGATGCGGACGTTCTCCACTTCCGGCATGTTCTTGATGATGCGAACCGCTTCGTCGGAGCGCATGCCTGCCGTTTTCTCGCGGACGGTCTTCGCGAAGAGCGCGCCCTCCGGCGTCAGCGGATCCAGGATATATTCCTCCGTGCCCGTCAGGTCCACCGTCAGCTTGATCCAGGCGAATGCATCGTCCCAACTGATGACGTGCACCACGAGCCTGCTGCGGTCGATATCGCCTTCGATCAGGCGCTTGCCTTCGCGCACATGCGAACGCAACTCCTTGCTGAGCATGGAAAGCATATGCGTGACGTCGTACGCGTAGGCGATGTAATGGATGGAGCCGGACAGTGTGACGGTGGACACCGGCTTGCCGATCAATTCCGGCGGAACGGTAACGGGCGTGTACCACGTTTTGGTGAGCGTTTCGTTATTCAACAGCTCCAGGCGCTGGACGCTGGAACGCGCGTTGCGGATTTCCACGTCCTGCTGGACCTGCTGTTTCGCATCTGCAAGAAGCTCTTTTTCCAACCTCTTCTTCGCGATCTCGATGTCTTCTTTGCTCAATACCGTTCGGTAAGCGGTAGTACCCCCGGTGGCGGGTTTGCGGTTTTCCGCGTACACGAGTTTGCGTTCGTCTTCGGGAAGCCCCGGGATATCCCAACGCAATCCGGCAGGGACGTTCCCGCGATCACCGATGATCTGGCCGTAGAGGTCCGCATCATCCGCCTTCGCGGTCACCGTCGTTTCCGACCCGGGTTCGATCACGACCGATTCCTGCAGGCGGAAAATCATGCCGGCCTGGTTGGAGACGCGTGTCGTCTTCTTGAACGAGTACGCTTCCTTTGCCTTATTGATAATGGTTAGCTGCATCTTGGATGAAGTCCCGATGAACTCCTTGCTGATCTGGTCGAACACGAGCTGCCGCGCTATCTGCACCTTGATGGGTACGAGCGGCATGGAACGGACATGCTCGCGCGAGGCGATATCCGCTCCGGACTGGGCGAGGATGATATTTACGGTCTGACTGACGTTTTCCTGCCTCGGCCGGATGAAGATATCTGCGGACGGCAGGAGTTTGAAAAGGACGATGAAAAAGAGAATGCAACTCAGCCCCACGAGTGAAAAAATGCGCAGTTTTGGCATGGACAGCAGTCCCATGCGCTGCAGCTGGGTCTTCAGCTGTTGCTTCCAGATGTGCGGTGAAAACTGTCGCAAGGCGTCATCCATGTTCGGATGCCCTTCCAAGATGGTCTTGAGTTGCGACGTCCGGTCGTACACGGTGAATCCCGCGTCTCGGACGGCATGCACCAGAACGGGATGTTTCACGGCAAAACGTACGCGTTGCTTGACGGCTTTGCATGCTTCCAGGAACAGGATGCGCTGGGGTTTGTCGTCGGCCAACAGGTCTTCCTTTGCCCCCAAGATCACCAGCAATTGCCCCTCCGTCTCTCGAATGCGCTTCAGCAACACCTGCCACGACTCGTCATCGTGTGGAAACAGGAGAACCAGTGAAGTATCGGGAGACGTCATGGAAAATCGTTGTCGTTACTCGGCCAGGACGGCGACCGCGGGAAGTGTTTCACCGGCGATGAACTCGAGCATCGCGCCTCCGCCCGTGCTGACGAACGTGTATGCGGAGAGGTCCAGCCCGTTCCTCGTATGGAAGTCGAGGGTATCGCCGCCCCCGACGATGGAGACGAGCGTGCCTGCCTTCGTAGCTTCGGCGATGGCGTGCGCGACGGCTTTCGTCGCCTCGCCGAAGACGGGATTTTCGTAGTATCCCAAGGGTCCGTTCCATACGACCATACCGGCGTTCCTTAGGAGATCGGAGAAAGTGACAACCGTCTGTGGCCCCATGTCGAAGATCGCGCGGTCCGCGGGTACCGACGCAACGGGAACCGCATCCCCGGATGTGGCGGCGGGCACGTCGGCGACGACGACATCCGACGGCAGGTGGATGACCGCGTGCCCTTCCTTCTTGCTTTCCTCCAGGATGGAAGAAGCCTCCGGCATCTGTTCCTTTTCATGCAAGGACGAACCGACGCCATGCCCCTGGGCGGCCAGGAACGTGTTCGCGATGGCGCCGCCCACGATGATATGGTCGGCATGGCCGAGCATGGAGCGGATGACGGGAACCTTCGTTTCCATCTTCGCGCCGCTCACGATGAACACCAGGGGGCGCATGGGATCTGTTTGCACGCCGGAGAGCGCCGTCACCTCCTGTTCCAACTGCAAACCCGCGTAGGACGGCAGGAATTCTGTGACCGCGACCATGCTCGCGTGCTTGCGGTGCGCGTTGGAGAACGCGTCGTTGACGTAGACATCGGCGAGGGACGCGAGCTCCTTGGCGAACGCAATATCGTTCTTCTCCTCGCGCTCGTCGTACCGCAGGTTCTCCAAGAGGAGGACCTGTCCCGGCTGCAACGCCGACGCTGCGGACATGGCGTCGGGCCCCGTGCACGAATCCGCGAACGCGACCGCGCGTCCGAGCAACCTTTCCAATACGGGCACAAGCGGTTTCTGGCTTTCGGACTCGACGCGTTTTCCCTTCGGACGGCCCTGGTGCGCCATGATGACCAACGATGCTCCTTTGTCGAGGATGAATGTCATGGTAGGCACCAATGCGTCGATGCGCGACGTATCCGTCACTTTTCCATCCGCGATTTCCACGTCGAATCCCGCGCGGAGCAGGACTTTCTTGCCGACGATATCGGCGTTCTTGAGAGAGCGTAGTTTCATGACGGAAGTGTAGCCAAATCCGACTGCATGCGGAAAAACTGGATGTTGACGAACGAGCGTTGCATGGGGAGATCGCTGCCGTGTTTTCCGGAAGTTTGCTAGCATGAAGCCATGGAATTTTCCCCTCTCATTCTCGTGCCCCTGTTCGCGTTCCTCGCTTGCGTCAGCCTGCACGCAACGGCACTGAGAACGTTCTCGAAACTCGGACTCCTCGATTTCCCCGAGCGGTACGGATACACGCGCGCACGGCTCCCCTACCCTACTGGTATCGTCTGCGTCGTTACTTTTGTTGCATTTTTCATCTTCCTGCAACCATGGAACATGCAAAATGTCGGCCTTCTGGCGGGAATCGTCATTTTGGGCGCTATGTCTTTTTATGACGACCGCTACCGGCTTCCCGCCCTACTGCGCCTCTTGGTCCAAGGCTCGGTGGCCGTCTTGCTATTCGTCACGGGCACGCGCATCTACTCCCTGACCAATCCGCTCTCCGACATTGGCATCGATGCTGTTTTGAAATTGGATTCCTTCGTATTCGACATGCCCTTCTTCGGCTCGCTGCCTATCCTAAGCGGCATCTTCACGATCGTCTGGATCATCCTGACCATCAATGCGCTCAATTGGTTCGACGGCATCCCGGGCCAGGTGAACATCCTCTCCGTCATCGGTTTCGCGACGATCGGCATTCTCTCCCTCAGCGACCGAGTGGACCAGCCGGCATTGGCTCTTATCGCATTCGTCCTCGCGGCCATCGCGGCGGCGGCGCTGTTGTTCGATTTCCCGCCGCCAAAAGTGGTCGCAGGCGACTCGGGCGCGATGTTCTTCGGCTTCATGCTTGGCGTACTAACGATCTACGCGGGCGGAAAGGTGGCGACGGGCTTCCTGGTGTTCGGCGTGCCGCTGATCGACTTGGTCATCGTCGTGATACGCCGCCTCTTGAAGGGCACATCCCCCATGAAGGGAAACGCCATTGACGAGCATTTGCATCACAGGCTGCTCAGGAAAGGATGGTCCGCCCAATCCATCATTCTGCTGATGTTGGCGATCGGCAGCGTCTTCGGGATCACCGCGCTCTTCCTCAGCACGACCCAAAAGTTCCTGGCGGGCGGGTTGTTGTTCCTCTGCATGCTGCTGCTATCCGTTTATACGGAACCAAGGAAAGGCAAAGAAAAGGGCGAATAATATTGAAGGGCGCAGAGAAGGTGTTATACACTTGATTTGGTCGTGCAGAGCTTTTACTTCCTTTTCTACACACTCTATGCACAAATATCGTTCCCTGGCAGCGGCAGCCGCAACCGGCGTCTCCCTGCTCGTCCCCGCATTCGCCTTCGCCGCTGACGCTGCAGCCGTCACGGAAGACGAAGTCTTGAATGCCATCACCCCCGTCATGTCCGAGGACAAGGGCGGCTACGGCGGTGGCGGCGGCTCCATCTGGCCCGGCCCCGTAAGCGGCGGCGTGACGGTGGACAGCACCTACACCAAGGAAGTCACCCCTGACTTCATCGCCATCAACGCGTACTGCGAAGTTGCAGGCGAATCCTCCCGCCAGGCAGTCCGTGAAAAATTGAACCAGCTGTACCTCGACATCAAGAACGCAGTCGCGAAGGACGGCCGCGTCCGCAAGTCCGGCATGGGCGGCGTGTATCCGTACTACGACCCGGCAACGGGCACGTCCACGGACAAGTTCTCCGGCAGCCTGAACATCTTCATCCGCATCACGAACCTGAACGCCGCACAGCGCATCAGCGATCTCGTAGACACGAAGGGATGCACCCCGAACTGGGACGTGCGCCTCGTGGATACGCAAGCGTACGAACTGCAGAACCTCGATGTCCTCATCAAGAGGCTGAATGACCGCAAGGTTGTTTTTGAGAAGCTGCTCGGAAGGAAACTGACGAAGGTGATCGGCGCCTCGCTGTACACCTACGTGGACGGCTACGGCACGTACGATCCCGAGACGAACACGGTGGACGCCACGACGACGCTCTCCGTGACGTTCGACATCGGAACCCGCGCTTCCATCACGACTCCCACGACGAGATCCAGCGTGACGCCCAAGGGCTGATCGACGCCGGATATCGTTTTGCAATCACGCAGGAGAGACAGGTTACTCTCCTGCGTTTTTGATAGGCTTGCTCATGACCTTCATCGGTTCCACGTTCACTATCACCGTCTTGGTGCCCCTGGGAAGCATTTTCACGAGAGCCACGCCGTCGGTAAAGTCCGCGGATGTGAGGATGGGCTTATCGAACTCGGCGTCCCCGAATGCGAGGCGAAGATACAACTTGTCTTTCAAGACGGCTTTCGTCTTGTTGCCGTTGGCATCGAGCAACGTGATACGAACCGTCAGCCACTCGCGGCCCGCGAACGTCGGAGGGACGGCAATGTCGAGACTTGCAACGTCGTCTGTGGATTCGGATTTCACCGGGACGATGACAGGCTCTTGAACGGGAGCGGAAGGAGCTGCGGTATGCACGGAAGACACAACGGTTTGGATCGCCGTGGGAGCGGCGGGAATGGCGACGGCAACCGCGGTCGCAGAGGTGCGGGACGCAAGGCGCTTGCTCATGCGCTCCTCACGCAGTTGCGCGACGGTCTTGGTTGATTTCCCACCCGTGGACGGCTTCTTTACGACCGTGGCTTTGGAGCCGTCGTATGCGGTATCAAACTTCGCCGCGGAGCGGTTTGCCTGCACCACAAGCATCGGCTGGACGGTGAACTCGTAGCCGCGCTCCTGGTGGAATCCGGTGTTCACCCCCTTGGCGGTATTGAGGCCGGCCTCGCGAAGCTCGGATCCCGTGAACGGCCAGTACGGATGCCACGGAGCTGTATCACGATCTATCTGGAAGTGAAGGTGCGGGCCGCTTGCGAACCCGGTCATGCCGGAAAGCCCGATCTGCTGTCCCTTCTGAACAATGTCGCCTTCGGAAACAAGTTGCGAACTGAGGTGGGAATACGAAGAATGAAGTACGGTCGTATAGTCAGGATGCTCCGGATCCGGCATGTGCGGATGGCGAATGACAACGAGCTTGCCGAATCCGCCGGCATCATCGCGCACGCTGGTAACGATACCGTTTGCGATGGACACGACAGGCGTTCCGATGGGCACGCGAATATCGACGCCCGGGTGGCTGCCATGGCCGTCGCCATCCGTCTCATAGGAGCCCATATACCCGACGGAATATGCGGGATCTACGGTTTTCGGATTCGACTGCTTTGCCGGATCGTACGGCTTCAGCGGGATAAGAATGTCTTTCGGTACTTGCTTGTACGTGTGCTCCTCGGGATTGCCGCCATACTCGGACCATTTTGAATAATCCGGTACCAACGTAATAGGCATGACGGTTCCGGTATAGGTAATCAGACTATCGTCGTACTTACCCATGACACTCTTCCAGAAAGCATACCATCCGTGCTCCCCTACCATGTTTCCCGCAACGAATGCCGTGAGGGAAACCGCAGCGATGAAAAACGAAGACTTCTGCTTCATGTACAACATCGTCTGCTTCGGATGGTCCTTCCTCTTATGTAGAGACGCTTTCCGAAAACCCATTCTCTTCGCCGTCGTAATGCGTGTAAGCTGCATAGGGATTGTGTGTTATTTGTTTACTTGAATATAATATCACTTTTTGTAAAGTAAGTCAATACAACACCTATGTTTGAAACAGTCAAATTATGGCTTCCAAGCGAGCAAAAGACGCAATCAGCCGGGAAATCCCTGGCCCATACTCTGTATACCTTTCCCGTGACGATTTTCCTGCGAGGAGAGTTGGGGGCAGGGAAAACCACCTTCCTGCAGGGATTTGCCAAGGAATTGGGCATTGAAGAAAATCTGACGAGCCCTACGTATGCCTTGGAGCAACAATATCGCACGAAAAGCGGGCTTCCCTTCATTCATATCGACCTCTATCGCCTGTCGACCGCGGATGCGCAGCAGCTTTTGGATCAGACAGACATATCCGACGGAATCCGGTGTGTCGAATGGGCCGATCGGCTTCCCGACATACCCGCGGGGCTGCCGCATATCCTTATCGATCTAAAAGAAGAGAACGACGGAAGGGCTCTGATCGTGACGTTCAACGATATGCCGCTCCCGTCCGGCGAAAATATTGACGAATGGAGGAAGGAAGTGGAATTGCCCGAAAATGTCATCGCTCATTGCGAAACGGTAAGGGAAGTAACCGATCGCATCTGCGATCACTTCCTATCGGAAGGAACGATCATTCGCGCCCAGGCGGCATCGAAAGCGGCGGCACTCCACGATCTGTTACGATTCATCGATTTCGAGAACGAAAGGATTGCCAATAATCGCACGTGGCAGAGCGTTAAAAATGCATACCAAGACATGAAGCACGAAGAGGCGGCCGCATCATTCCTGCATGAAAAGGGATTCCATGGCATTGCCGACATAGTCGCTACGCACGGCGTCTCGAACGGCGACATCCGCACTGCGCGCCTAGAGCAAAAAATCGTTTATTATGCGGATAAACGTGCTGCGCATGACACGATCGTGACGCTCCACGAGCGGTTCAGGGAATTCGAGGAACGATACGGACGCGCGCCTGGGGCATGGAGGGAAGAATCCTTCTACCTTGAAATGACGCTCTTCGGGGAGGCGCCTCCATTCTGAGGATTACAAGATTCCTGGAACCAACGCCTTGAGCAACACGACCGGAATGTCGCCCGAAGAAGGACCGAACTGGGCAAGCACGAAGGCACCCAAGGAAGCGACGAGCAAGACGAACGCCAGGAACAACGCAGACGTATTTTTCGCGGCACGGCTGAACCATCGCTCGTCGGCCGAAGCATCGACAATGCGCGTCAGGAGGAAGAATTTCGTAGATAGCAGGACCGCCGCGAGCATCAGCCACAGGAAGGCGCGAACCATGGGGCTCAGGGAAGGCAATACCGGCATCCATGACTTAAAACAAACTTCGTACAGTAGTCCGAACAGCAGGACGGACGCTTCCAATGAAAGACACTGTACGTATGCAATTATGGAACGGACCTTGCGCGTACGCAGCGAGCGCACAGCCATCAGGGCGTACGCCGCGAATACCACGAGCATCCAACCGAAATTGAGGAAGGCCGCGCAAAAGAAAACAGATACTATGCTGGCTGCATGGATGGCGGGCACGTCACGGTATTCATTCCAAGCCCGCAAAATTTGTGTTTGAGACTTCATACGTGTTATTTATATTATAACACATATTTATACTTTTTGCAAATATCACTGCCCTCGTATGATGAGTTTTGCCTTGGCGATTCTCTCTGATATTTCGGCCTCCATACCCCTGTCCGTAGGGAGGTAGAAATCCGCTGGCTGCGTTCCGATCGGGAAGTAGTGCCCCTGCGAAACTCCTAGCTCTGTATCGTGCGGATAGACATATCCCTTCCCATACCCCTGCTCCGCCATGCCCTTCACCGGGGCGTTGCGCAGGTGGTAGGGCACTTCCAGCGACGGCGCATTTTCGACGAAGCCCTTGGCGCCGTACATAGCGTTTTTCACCGCATTGCTCTTCGGTGCTTGGGTCAGGTAAATGCACGCATGCGCCAGGAAGTACTCCCCTTCCGGGAGGCCGACGAATTCGAACGCGCGCCACGCGTCCATGACGACCTGCAGCGCCCTGGGATCGGCATTGCCGATGTCCTCGGAAGCAAAAATCGCCATACGACGGAAAACGAAACGAGGCTCCTCCCCGCTTCCGATCATTTTGAACAGCCACACCAACGCCGCGTCAACGTCGCTGCCGCGCATTGTTTTGATGAATGCGGAAACGGTATCGTAATGTTCCTCGCCAGTACGGTCGTACCGTTTGTTCCGTTCGGCGAAAATACGTTCGGCATCTTTCAAGGTCACTTGGCCGCCCGCTGTGGTAATCGCAAGTTCGAGTGCGTTCAAAGCGATGCGCGCGTCGCCATTCGCCACGTGCGCGATCTTCCTGAGGGCATCATCGGACACCTTCACGGCGCCCTTGTATCCCTTCTCGTCCCGTACCGCCCGTTGGAGCAAATAGAAAAGATTGTCTTCGTTGAGGGGGCGTAACAAGTGAACCTGCGACCGGGACACCAAGGCCGCGTTCACTTCGAAGTACGGGTTTTCCGTCGTCGCGCCGATCAGAATCACGGCACCGCTTTCCACGTACGGCAGCAACGCGTCCTGCTGCGACTTGTTGAAACGATGGATCTCGTCGATGAACAGAACGGTGCGCTGTTTGAAGGCGGCATACATGCGCTCGGCCTCCGCGCATACGTCCTTAAGCTCCTTGATACCGCTCATGACGGCATTGATCTGCACGAAGTGCGCATTGGTCGTCTGCGCGACGATATGGGCCAGGGTCGTCTTCCCCGTTCCGGGCGGCCCAGACAAGATGATGGACGACAGGGCATCGTGTTCGATGGCGACGCGCAAGGCAGTACCCTCCCCGACGATATGTTCCTGTCCCACGAAATCCTGCAATTTCTGCGGACGAAGTCGGAATGCCAGCGGCGCGTCTGTCATAGCCATGAAAGGAACAAAGTATACAGTATGGCCTGAAAAACCCGCGCAGTATCTCAACTGTTCAACAAAGAAGAATGCCTTGCTTAAAAAGACATAAAAGTACGAATTGGTTGTCACGAATGCTATATTTGAAGGTAATCCTTAATTCCTTCCCCCTTTCTTATGAACAGTCTGACAAAGACAGTTACGTGGGTACTCAGCGTGGTACTCATCCTCGTCGGTCTTCTTGGTTTCGTAAACGATCCTATCCTCGGTATCTTCGAAGTGGACAGCGTCCATAACATCGTCCACCTTCTCAGCGGTATCGTCGGACTCCTTGCCGTTTCTTCCGGGGAATCCTACGCGCGCCTGTACCTCATCATCTTCGGTATCGTGTACGCGCTTGTCACGATCATCGGATTCGTGAACGGCGGAAGCATCCTCAATCTCTTCACCGTCAACGACGCGGACAACTACCTCCATGCCGCCATCGCCCTGGTATGTCTGGGCGTCGGATTCGGAGGAAAGAAATAGATATCCTAGTAAAAATTCAAAAAGGCCGGATCGCTCCGGCCTTTTTAAAAGATCATGTATCTAATAATTTATTTTGGCTTAATGGTTCCAGAAACCATGTTGATGCCGCAACTCAGGAGCTCAAAATTGGTCGCATGATTGCCGACCCCGAATGCAAACTGCCCCCTATCCCAGGGCTTTGTCGTAGAATAATCAGTGATGTCACCCTCGTGTTCAATACACAGCTCACCATCGACGTATACTTTAATATTCGCGGAATTATCCGCCTTACCCCTTCGGACACTAACGAGCAGCTTATGAGGCACCCCCTTCGGAAAGGTAATTTTCTTATTGGTCTTGTTGAAAGCTGCACGCTCGTTTTTGATGGTATCAAGTCCGATGAAATCAGGGCCTTTGAGAACCATGCAGCTACTTGTTCCAATAGGCATGATAAAGCAAATATTTCCTGCGCCATCGCCTTCAATAAATTCAGATGCAAAATCAAACTCACCATTGGCAACAAATGGCAAATCAAGTGTACCGCTGCCAAGCTCTTTACCCTTAAACAGAACACCTCCTTTTCCATTGGGCACTATGTTTCCAAATTTTTGGGGTGGAATGACCTGCAATGCGTTTATCCACGTATTTTTAGAATCTTTTTCAAGAGTACTTTGAGATGCGGCCGTCGCTTCCTTGATTTCGGGCGCCGCACCTACGGATGCGATTGCCAATGGGGCGCGCATTTGCGCCGCCTTCATTTGCAATGAGGACGATTTGAGTCCGGCTTCAAAGATAGCCTGTTGCTCTGCTGTATATGCACCAGGATTCTTCAGGTAGAGCTGCAATGCAAATTCTTTGATTCGCGGCCTAAACTTCGTGTTCATCTCATCGGAAACAGCGTTCCACCAAGCGACAGCGTCACCCATTTTTGCGGCTAATGTCCTGTGCAAGGGATTGGTTCCCTTCGCCAAAAAGAAAAGACCTTTTGCAGAACCTTGTTCAAAGAACACGTACTCCCCGATCTTTTGATTGTGCTCGGCATCAGCTGGATTCATTTCCAATATCTTCAGAGAGCTCTCGATGTCTTTTCTTTCATTCAATTCGTTCTGTATATCAATCTGCACCAGTTTCGCATTTGTATTGGCTTCGTTGGCCCTGGCGCTTTGCAATATGCTTATTTCCTTCTCAAGATAGGCAGCCGTGAACAAATCGGACTCGGGAGTCAAAACCATGTTGGAAAAAAGCGCTTCCTTGTGCTTTCCGGCAATCGTTGCTGTTTCAAATACAATCTCATGGATCGCCCTGCGCTCAAATTCATCCGCAACCTTCGGAATTTCGGTGACAAGTTTAGGCAATAGGCTTCGAGCCTGCATTATTTGAGCAATGCCCTTTGCAGTTTCGGTCCTGCCGAAATCCATTTTGTACTTATTGCGAATTTTTACTTTAAACGCATCAACCTTCAACTCCGGATCCTCGATGGCGCTCTGCGCTGAAATACCCGAGGGAGCCATGGCAACATCCGTCATTTTAGGACTCTCGGGACTTTGTGCCATTGTATTATCTGCAGCGCCGAGCGCCGCCAATGTTCCCGCAACGAACGTCACGAGAGGATTACTTGTCCTGCGTAACAGGCTAACTCTCTCCTCATTCACAAAAGAGAGAGATGGAACGACGACTCGGTCGAGTCCGTCATTCTCATCATTTTCCGGAATGTCAGTAAATTGTGCAGTATTCATATTGTTATTATACTACTATTTTATAAATGTCAACAAGGTGAGGCTGTAATCGCTGGATAAGGCCGTTATTTTGAATCATAACGTACTTTCCAACTTCTTTGATAGCATGTCATACAACCCGTCTATTGCGCATCTGTAAGACAAAATTCACTTGTCGGTAGTTATTCGGAAGCGCACGAAAAACGGCCGGGTATTCCCGGCCGTTTGCAGGAATCATTATTCAGCCGTCATTCCCCGCGGATGGTCAGCGATCTCTCGTCATTACCTGCCGTTACTCGCAAAACCAAGGTATCTCCGGGACGAACGCGATCATTGATGCGAACGGTCAATTGGATGGTCCTATCGTCGTCTTCCTGGATTTCCACATCATCCCACTTCACCTCGTCATCACCGATCAGCTCACCTCCGTTCCCTGCCGTGAGGTAGCTCATGGCATCGTCCAGATAGGCGCGGATCACGGGCTGGATGTCTTCGTTATCGTTGTTCTCCAGGCGGATATGGAACGTGACGCTGTCACCGACGCGTACGTAACTGTCGGAAGCGCTGATGGAGATGTCAATATTCTCATCGCCATCGTTATTGTCGTTATTGTCCTCCACCTCGGTCTCTTCCGTATCTTCGTCGTCATCGGTCTCCACCTGGAGTTCGAGTGTATCACCGTCATCGGCGCTGTTGTCGATGCGTACCGTGAGCAACAGTGTCAGGGTACGGTCTTCGCGGACTTCCACGTCGTTCCACTGCACTTCGTCGCCATTGCGCTCATAGCCGTCTTCGGAGGCGGACACAAAGGTCATGTCACGGTCGAGGAAGGCACGCACGTCGGTCTCTTCGTCATCGTTGCTGTTATTCGTCAGCCTGATGCGGTATGTAACCGTGTCTCCTGGTTCCACCGGATCATCGGACTCGGAGATGCTCACGGTGATATCCGCGTCGTTGTCGTCGTCATCGTTATCATCTTCGTTGTCATCATCCTGAACGTGCAGACGCATGGTAACCTCGTCATCGTCGGTCTCGAATCGGACGCGGAGCGTGTCGCCGTCGTCGGCGCGGTCGTCGATGCGGATCTTCAGCGTGACCGTCTCGGAATCATCCTCATTCACCTCGATATCCTGCCATTCGACCTCTTCGTCCTGCTGCACTTCATCGCCGTCGTCGCTGGCAGAAACGAATTCCAAATCATCATCCAAGAACGCATTAAGATCCGTCTCGATGTCGCGATTACGGTCGTTCTTGATGCGGATCGTGAACGTCACGCGGTCACCCGGCTCGACCGTCGTATCGCTGGCGGAAACGGACAGGTCTCCGTCGGTCTGGGAACCTGCGCTGGAAGAGCTCCACGAAGAGGAACTTCCACCGCTGCGGAACGCAACCTTGGAAATCAACTCGGTCGCCTGGACCGACGAAAGCGGCATCAGGATGTTGTTGATCGATGCCGGGATGGCATTCCATTCGTTGAGCTTCTCGATGTACGGGCGGTACCAGATGCTGTCGAACCCAACGGTCACACGCTCTGCGCGGACTACCATGGCAGCGGCTTCGATGAACGTGACGCCGTCATACGGGCGGAACTGGCCGTTCGGGTTGCCCGAGACGATGCCGTAGTTACGCGCACCGCAGACCGCGGGAGCGAAAGACTCGTTGCGGACGTCCGTGAAGCAATTGCCTCCGCCGGCCGGGATGCCTTTCGTGCTCATGAGCGTCTGCACGAACGACGCGCGGGTCATGGTCCCGGCGTACGTCTGCGCAGTCGTGACAACCGGCAGGGTGAGTCCCAATGCGAGTAAAAGGGTGCGAATGGATGTATACATAGTGGAAGACTATAGTATAGGAATTGGTGGTAATGCAATCTTTTTTGCATTTTAACAAGGGTATTGCCTGCTTATAAAACAAAGAAGGCCTTTTGGGCCTCCTTTGATCCCTTCCGTCTCGATTCTGCTCTATGTCAAAATGAGACATTCGCATTGTATAAAAGGGGTATTAAGAACGTATTAAGGCTGTTTTACGCGGCCGTTTCCCGAAAACGTGATGATAAAGCGACTCCCCTTCCCCTGGGTGCTCTTCACGGCCAAATCCCAGCCGTGGACGTCTACGATTTTGCGTACGAGGGAAAGGCCAAGCCCGAAACCTCCGCGGGAACGGGAATCGTCCACTTGATAGAAACGGTCGAAAATATGGGAGATATCCTCCTTCGCGATCCCAATACCCGTATCTTCCACGGTCAGTTTCCCTTTTCGCAGCTCTACGGCGACCTTTCCGTCCGGTTTGTTGTATTTGATCGCGTTCGACAAAAGGTTATTCATGACTTGTCGCAACAAAGAAGGATCGGCGCTAATGACATACGCCTCATCCAAATCCGTATCGATCGTAATTCCCTTTTCCAAAGCCAGGGGTTTGTAGCGTTCAACGGCATCGCGCACCAGGGCGGACACGTCGACGGTTTCGGGATGGATGATGAATTGTTCCAACCTTGCGATCTCCAGGAGCCGCTCGACGAGCGTGAGTACCTGCCGGAGGTCTTCCTTCGCCGATACGATGCCTTCCTTATAGGACTCCGTCTTCAGCGCGAGATCCAGCGACGAATTCAACGCCGCAAGAGGCGTGCGCAATTCATGGCTCGCGTCCTGCGTGAATTGCTCGAGCTTCGTTACCATGCGTTCGGCGGGCAGAAGGCTCCGGCGGGCGAAGAAACGGCCGACGCCGAAGGTGAGGAGCGAGATGACGACGCTCACGAACAAATACAGGAACACGCGCGACGGAAGGTCTCGGAACTGCTGGCGCTCCACGTCCGCCACCTGGATGTATCCGGCAAGGTCCCCTTTGTACAGGATTTTCGTGGTAAGCACGGCGTACTCGTCGTTCTGGATGCGTATGTCGGACAGCCCTTCCTGCGTAGTGAAAGGAACGGACTCGAAGATGCCGCCTTCGAACAACACCTCCCCCTTCATATCCGCGATGCGCACGCGATCCCTGATCATGGGCGGTATGGACGTAATGGGAATTCCGCGGCCGGGAATGAATTGCCCCAGCACGTAATCCGCGGTTCCGAGCAGGCGCCCGGCTGTCTGGCGCTGGGCGTTTTGAAAATCAATGCCCAGGAATATAAGACCGTTAACTAAAAAAAGGAGAAACACGAAAGCCGTGAACTGGAGGGCAATCATGTAGCTGATCTTTTTGAACATCAGTCTTTGGGAATGAGATACCCCTTCCCGGGCACCGTCTCGATGACGGACTTCCCGAGTTTACGCCGCAGGTACGCGATGTGCACGTCGACGGTCTGGGAAAAAAGAAGCGCGTCGTTGCCGCCCCATACGTGCTCGATGATACGCGGCCTGTCCTGGACCACGCCCCTGTTCTGGAGAAGGAAAAGGAAGAGCGCGTACTCCTTCGGCGACAGATTGACCTTCTTTCCTTTGCGACGCACTTCCTGCGTATTCGTATCCAGCACGATATCCCCGGCTTCCAACTGCGGGGCCTTTTCGCTCTGGCGACGCAGCAACGCACGGACGCGCGCGAGGAGCTCGTTCAGATCGAAAGGCTTTTTAAGGTAATCATCGGCGCCGATGTTCAACCCGTGCACGACTTCCTCCTGCTTCGTGCGTGCCGTGAGCATGAGGATGGGGAGGTTCTTCTTGTTCTGGCGAAGCATGGAACAGATGACGTATCCGTCCATGCCGGGAAGGTTGATGTCGAGAATGATGAGATCGAATTCCTGCGTCATCGCCTTTTCAAATCCATCGCGGCCGTCGTTGCAGACGGTGACGGCGTATTTTTCCAATTCCAAAAACCTGCGCATGTTGTCCGCGAGTTTCTGTTGGTCCTCGATAAGCAGGATATGCATGGGCGAAGGATACGGATGAAAGATTAAGGATGTATTAAGACAGGATTCAGCAATACACCCGTCTCTCATGCGGAACAACATGATTCTTAACCTTTTCTTAACCAGTTGCCGATACCCTATACTCACATCGTTTTTATCCGTTTCTTCCTCCCATGAAATACCCAGCAATCGCAGCAGCAATCCTTACCATTGGCCTCGCGGCCTGCAATACATCGGGAACGATCGGCGATTCCGACTCGTCGGCTTCGCCTTCGTCCAGCTCCATGGCAACGGCAACATCGTCAGCACCCGCTTCCAGCGAAGGGACCGATTCTTCCACGGCAACGACCGCCATTGACGATACCCGTGTCATCGCCATGACATCCACGGATTGGACCTTCAGCCCGCTCACCATTCAAGCGAAAAAAGGAGAGAAGGTCGTCGTCCGCCTGACGAACGTGAACGGTATCCACAGCTTCGGGGCGATGGAACTGGGACTCAACGTCCGCATCAACCCGGGCGAGACGAAGGACATCGTCATCCCCACCGACAAGGCGGGAACGTTTGAATTCCGTTGCCTGGTTCCCTGCGGGCCTGGCCATAAGGATATGAAGGGAACGATCGTCATCTCGTGAGATTTTCCCAATAGGAAGCCTAAAAGCCGGGACACAGAACTCCCGGCTTTTTTATGTCACTCGGAAGTTCTGAGTGCTATGCTCACAGCTCATGAAATCGCTGCCCAAATCCCCCTTCGGCTACATCCTTTATCTGACGCGCCTCTATCCGGGTTGGGCGATCGCGGCGACCGTGGCGGTGATGACCGCAACGACCATCGACGGCATCAACAACTTCCTCCTGAAAAACCTCATCAATGCCCTGACGCAAGATCCTGCGACAGGGACCGTCGATCCGTGGCCCGTCACGTACATGTACATCGGCGGCTTCGTCGCGTCGTGGGCGTGTTGGCGCACCAGCGGATTCATGGGGATGAAGTGGATCACCGGTATCCGCGCACGCAGTTACGAAACGCTCTTCAGCTACCTTACCTACCACAGCGCGGAATACTTCTCTAACCGCTTCGCGGGAGCTTTGGCGAACAAGATCGGCAACGCGTCGGACAGCGGTTCGCGCATCATCCAGACGACGCTGTGGCAGATGTTGCCGATGGTCATGTCATTCATCGTCGGAATGGTCGTCCTTTCCACCGCGAACCCCATCCTGACGGGGATCATGGCCGCTTGGATCGTCGTGTTCCTCGTCGTAATGACCTTCCTGGCGAATAAGCGCCGTCCGCTCGCACGAGCCGCCGCGGAATCGGGATCGACGATGAAAGGCGTGATGGTCGACAGCGCGTCGAACATGACGGCGGTACACCAGAGCGGGCACCATGAATTTGAAATCGGCCACCTGCAGGATTACATCATCGACAGCCGGGACGCCGGCCGACGCATTTGGTTTTATTCCGAATGGTCCCTCGTCACGGGCAACGCACTGATGGCCGTGTACATGTTCACCATGATTGGCATGGCCGTGCGCCTGCTGCAAGCGGGGCTCGTGACGGTCGGGGACATCGCCATGATCATCAGCTTGATGATGGGACAGATGCGCCAACTCCTCTTCATCGGAAACGAAATCAACAAGCTCATGGATGACTACGGCCAGACAGCCGAAGGATTGCAGGAAATCCTCGTGCCGCACGACATCGTGGACGACAAGGATGCGAAAGACCTGAAAACGAACGGAGGCACCATCACGTTCGACGACGTATCGTTCGGCTACGGCAACTCCGTCGTCTTCGACCACTTCCAACTCAAAGTCCCGGGCGGACAGAAGGTGGGACTCGTGGGACACAGCGGCGCAGGCAAGACCTCCCTCACAGCCCTGCTCCTGCGCCAGTACGACGTGAAGGAAGGCAGCATCGTCATTGACGGCCAGGATATCAGCGAGACGACGCAGGTAAGCATCCGCAGGCAGATCGCCATCGTCCCGCAGGACACGTCGCTCTTTCACCGCACCATCCGCGAGAACATCCGCTACGGAAACCTAAACGCGACGGACGCCGATGTGGAGCGCGCGGCGAAGCAGGCCCAGGCGCACGACTTCATCATGTCTCTGCCGAAGAAGTACGACACGATGGTCGGCGAGCGCGGCATCAAGCTCTCCGGCGGACAGCGCCAGCGCGTTGCCATCGCGCGTGCCATCCTGAAGAACGCACCCATCCTGGTGCTGGACGAAGCGACATCCGCTCTCGACAGCGAAAGCGAAGCGTGCATCCAGCAGGCGTTGCAGGAATTGATGAAAGGAAAGACCGTGCTCGCCATCGCCCACCGATTGTCGACTCTAAGAATGATGGACCGCATCATCGTGTTGGATAAGGGGAAGATCGCGGAGGACGGCACGCACGACGAACTGATCGAAAAGAAGGGGATCTACGCTCGGCTCTGGGAGAGCCAAGTGAAGGGATTCATTCAGGAGTAGTTTAAGTTTATTTCTTGAACTTAATTATGACAAAAATGCCAAACGAATTTGAGCAGTTACAAATGGAAATTCTTATTTATCTTAATCCAAAATTAATGAAAGAGGAGTTGGATTTTGTAGGAGTAAATCAACAGTTGCTTGAGCGCTATTCACTTCTGATCAATGTTCTTAATCAATCACTGAAAAAAGTAAAACGTTACGAAACATTTTTTGCAGATTTTTATCCAACATCTTCGAACATTACACATCAAGAGTCATTAGAGCATCATATACATGCATATCTTGCTGATATTACAATTCTAAGAAATGCGATTAATAGGTTATTAGGATCATTAAAACATGATGTAATCAGGACTTGTTCAAATAAGGAAGAGATGACGAAATTTTTCAATGACTGTAAAAAAGAAACTCACAAAAAATTCAATCAGGTAACAGAATTAAGAGACGCACATAGTCATGCAGAAAATAGATTCCTGGATCCAGATCTGTTGCGCTCAACTGGTCTTAAACAATTATCAGAAGCTGCAATTGTACTGACTGATCAGATAAAACCCGAAGATGCTGAACGCTATGCAAAAGATTCCGAAGAGTCATTTCAGAGAAGCAAAAAAGGGTGGTGTGAAAATGCAAAATCAAATAATGAAGGCATTGAAAAAATTATAGATGCTCTATTTATTAGTATGGAAGATCCAATTTATAAATGCCTGGGGATTAAGCCAATTCTTAGAGATAAGATAAAAAAGAGCAAAGCTGCTGCTGACAAGATTTAAGATGGTCGGGGCGGAGGGACTTGAACCTGCGGCCTCCCCGCAAAGCGGGGCGCTCTATAGCCAACTGAATTGAAAGAAAAAATGGTCGGGGCGGAGGGACTTGAACTCTCGGCCTTCTGGTCCCAAACCAGACGCTCTAGCCAACTGAGCTACGCCCCGAACTCCTCTACTTTATCAGCAATAACTCGCAAAAACCATGGCAGGGCAACCTTTTGTTTGCATGATTTCAGCTTCTGCTCGATTCTCCGGGCATTTGCCTCGCTATCAAACTTGATCACAACCCGAAGTTTCCAGGGGCGTTTGTTCTTTGTGCCGATCGATTCGCCATTATTGTGTTGGTAAAGCCTACGATTAATGTCATTCGTCGAACCGAAGTAGAACGATTTATCCTTATCGCTTTGAATCAAATACAGGAAACCCGACATGACTAAAGGATACGAACTCTCTGCCTCCCCGCGCAGCGGGGCGCTCTAACCAACTTCGCTACACATCAAAAACGATGGGGCATTACAAACAATACCTCTGTTCCATCCATTCGCGGAACTTATTGAGCCAACACCAACGCCTCGTAACGGCTCCTCAATTGCGCAACGTCATACTGGATTTCGCGGATTTGGAATCCATCCGCGCGCTCGAGGTTTTCCGCTACGGCAAGGGCTCCGTTCTCACCAGCCTTGTAGGGTTCGCGGGGCAGTCGCATGCCTCCCAGTGTAGCGGAAACGGGAATTTTTGTCACCGCATTTTTTGTTCACGGGCCGCTGGTCAGCGTGACAGAAATGGATCATCATTGTGGACATGAAATGGATCGTGCTTCCGGCCACCCGTTCGCCCGGAATCGGCAACGGCCTCACCTACGACGCGAAGGACATGGACCTACGCGAAGGAATGCTCGTGAAAATCAATTTGCGAAAGAAGGACACCGAAGGATTGCTGCTCGGAACGGACGATTCGACGGAGGCGCCGGCGTTCGACGTGAAATTTATTTCGGAAAGGATGCACGACGTCCCCGTTCTCACGGAAGCACAGGTGAAAACATTGCGCTGGATGGCCGAATACTACCACTGCTCCATCCGTGGCGCGCTGACGCCGTTCCTCCCCGGTTCGCCTTGGCGCACGCTGCTTCCCCAACCGGAAAAAGGATTCACGCGAACGGCGAAAGAAACCGATGGGACACTCGGCAAACGGCAGGAAGCAATACTCGATGAACTCGCGGGAAAGGATTGGGTAACTCTCGAGGCTTTGCGCAAAAGCGGGGCGTGGAGCAGCGCCGCGGCGAAGGGCCTCATCGAGAAAGGATACATCGTGGCGGAGGAGCGCATGGACGCGGTGGTCAACCGCACGTCGTACGCGATTGAAAAGGATCCGCACGTGCTCACGGAAGAACAGAAAGCCGCGTACGACGCGATGAAAGCGGAAAAGAAACCATCTCTGTTGTTCGGTATCACGGGCAGCGGAAAGACCGAAGTCTACGCGGAGATGATCGCCGATATGGCCAGGGTCGGGAAGCAGTCGATCCTGTTGGTTCCGGAAATCCTTCTGACCGAACACACCATCCACAGGTTCGAGGAGATGTTCCACCGCGAACACATCGCCGTGCTGCACAGCCGCCTGACGCCCGCGTCGCGACGGGAAGAATGGAAGCGCATCCATTCGGGCGAAGCGGCGCTTGTCATCGGTTCGCGTTCGGCACTGTTCGCGCCGTGCCGCAACCTGGGGCTCGTGATCATCGACGAAGAGCATGAATGGACGTACAAGAACGAGCAGACGCCGCGCTACCATGCGCGCGATACCGCGGAGAAACTATGCGAATTCGCGGGCGCCAAACTCGTGCTCGGTTCCGCCACGCCCTCACTGGAAAGTTGGGCGCGCACGAAAAACGGACAGTATCACCTGGCCCGCATCTCCAGGCGCTACAAAGACCAGGCGCTGCCGAACGTACGCGTGATCGATTTGGCAGGCGTAAAATTCGGGGATCTGTATCCGTTCTCCCCTCCTCTCCTGGAGGCGATCCAGCAACGCTTGGACAAGGGGGAACAAACCGTATTGTTTCTGAACCGCCGCGGCATCGCGACGGCGGTCCTGTGCTTGAATTGCAGGCGCCGCCTCGTGTCTCCGGAATCCCAGCTGCCGTACACCGTGCATCGTGACGGGCGCGGTAACCCGTATCTGATGGATCACTTCTCCGGCGTCACCGCGACTATTCCGGCACGCTGCCCCCATTGCCAATCCGTGGACCTCATGCCCGTGGGCGCCGGAACGCAGAGGCTCGAAGAACTTATCGGCATGCGCTTCCCCAAAGCGCGGCTGCTCCGCGCTGACAGCGACACGTTGAAACATCCGGAACAGATGAGGGACCTATTGAAGAAAATGCGCGATCGCGAAGCGGATATCCTTCTTGGCACGCAGAGCGTGGTGAAAGGACTAGACCTTCCGGAGGTAACGCTCGCCGCGGTGCTCCTCGCGGACGTCGGTCTCTCGCTCCCCCACTTCCGCGCGGGCGAACGCGTGTTCCAACTCCTGACGCAGCTCACGGGCCGCAGTGGACGCGCCAAGCCGGGCGACGTGATCATCCAAACATTCCGTCCCGCGACCATGGAAGTCGTGGCGGCGTCGGAACACCGCACCGAGGATTACATGGAAACGGAATTGAAACTTCGAACGACGCTCAACTATCCGCCGGCATCGGATATGATTCGATTCCTGATAAGCGGCACGACGCCGAACGTGCGCGCGAAAAAACTGCAGCAGGACCTGCAAGGTTTCATCAAAGCGGAATCGCTGTTCGCCAGCGTCATGGCCGCGCCGACGCTGTTCGGCTCGGGGAAAGTTTGGCACGTGCTGTTACGCGGCCACAATATCCGCAGACTCCTGCCGAAACTGGATCTTTCGGAGGTGGTCGTCGACGTCGATCCCATCGACTGCATTTAACATAGAAAAAGAAGCAATCAATATACATTAAGGCGAGAATCACTATACTGGTGGGTAATTTCCTTCCCCTTTTTATGAAACGCTCCATCGCATCCCTTGCCGCAGTCGGCATCGCCCTCTCAACGGCGTCCGTTTGTTTCGCACATGTTCCGTTCGCATCCGCACAGGATGAAAACCGCATCGTCAAACCACCCGTTCAGATTTCCATCGGAAACGATACGTACGCGGTCGGCGAACAGGTGACGCTGTCCGAAAACGTGAACGGCAACATCAACGTCGCCGCGGGAAAGGTATTGGTTACCTCCACGGTCGCGGGCGACCTTCAAGTCGCCGGAGGCGAAGTATCCGTTTCCGGAAGCATCCGTGACAACATCCGCGTGCTGGGCGGAAGTGTCAGCATCAGCGGGCGCGTAAGCGGGACGGTGACCGTCGCGGCAGGAGAATTGCACGTCGAGAAAACAGCGGTGATCGGCGGCGGACTCCTCGTCACGGGCGGAACGGTGGTCATCGACGGAACGGTGAATGGAATGCTAAAGGCCTACGGCAGCGATATTACCGTGAATGGAACGGTGAATGGCATCACGGAAATCCGGGGCGACGACGTAGCAGTGAACGGATTGATCGCTTCCAACGCGACCGTGACGGGAACGTCGTTCGCGGTCGGCGAAACCGCCCGCTTCAACGGCAACCTTGATTATTGGTCCGTGCAGGGACAGCGCGATTTGAAGGCTTCCGTGAAAGGAACCGCCACATTCCGCAATGATTTGAAATACGAACAGCATGACGGCGTGAAAGAAGGAGCTGCGGGATTGCTTGCCGGCGTCACCTTGTTTTCCATCTTCTCGGCCGCGTTCGTGATCGGGCTCCTGCTTTTCTTCAGCCGCGAGTTCTTTAAGAACGCCGCGAAGACGCTGGACAAGCAGCCGTGGATGTCCCTTCTCATCGGATTCCTGTACATCATCCTGACCCCCATCCTCTTCCTCGTCCTCTTGCTCACGTTCATCGGCATTCCCGTGGCCGTCGCTGTGCTGGCCATGTATCTGGTGTCGCTCTACTTCTCCACCATCTTCTCTTCCATGGTCTTCGCTCGATGGATCGAAATGAAAAACAAGAAGAAGTGGAACGCCGTCACGATCTTCTTCCTGTCGCTCGGCGTCTTCCTGCTCCTGAAACTCCTGTGGGTGATCCCCTTCCTCGGATGGCTCGCGCGTTGCGTGCTCATCATGATGGGCTTGGGATCCCTGTTGTCGATGAAACACCAGATCTTCATGAAGAACCGCTGATGGTTCGAAAAGATCACCATGACATTTTAAAAACGGGCCGAAAGGCCCGTTTTTCATATCAGGCGAAACGCAGGTGGTGCAACGCCACGCCGGCGGCCACAGCGACATTCAGGGATTCCTTGTGCCCCAGCATGCCAATGGCAACCACGTCGTCGCATAGCGACAAGATATCCTCGGGAACGCCCGTCAGTTCGTGACCGACGATGAGGCATGTTTTCTTCGCGGGCTTGAAAGTCGGGAGTTGTTTCGAGTCCGGCGTAAGCTCCAAGGCCACGAGGGACCATCCGTCTTTCTTCAGGTTTTCCAATGTGGGAATGGGGCTCTCATGATGCTCCCACGCGACGTGCTCCTCTGCGCCGATCGCCGTCTTGGATATTTCCTTGCGAGGAGGAAACGCCGTGTAACCCGTAAGATAGATCTTCTCCACGGCAAAGGCATCGCAGGTACGGAAAAACGAACCGACGTTCCACATGGAACGGATGTTGTGCGCGAAAAGGACGATCGATCGGTCCATGCTCAGATCTTCATCACCTCTTCCTCCTTGGACTTACGGGATTCGTCGATTTTCGCATTGGCTGCATCCACTTCCTTCTGAAGCTGGTTTTCCAGCGACTTGCGCAGCGTCTCGTTGGGATCCTGCTTGATGGCATCGAGCGCTTTCTGGCGAGCCTGGCGAACGGAAATGCGCGCCTCCTCGGAAAGCGTGTGCACGATCTTCTTGAGCTGTTCGCGGCGCTCCGTGGTCATAGGCGGCAGGACGAGGCGGATGAGCGTTCCGTCGTTCACGGGGTTCACGCCGATGTTCGCAATCTGAATGGCCTTCTCGATGGACTGAAGCACGGACTTGTCCCACGGCTGGATGACGATGGTCTTGGCATCCTGCACGCTGATGCTGGCCACGGCTTTCAGCGGCATGCGCTGCCCGTAGGATTCTGCTTCGATATGCTCCACTAGCGCGGCGTTGGCGCGTCCGGTCTGGAGCTTCCCGAACTCCCCGTGGAGATGCTGGAGGATGCGGACGAAATCAGCGGTAAAGGATGAGATGCGTGCGTCAGACATAGGAAGCAAGCATAAGGGGTATGCGGGCGAATTTCAATTGCTTTGCGTCGCTTTTACGCATGGACCAACGTGCCGATATCCTGCCCGTCCACAGCCTTGCCGAGGTTGTCGTCGGACATGTCGAACACGCGGATGGGCAATTTCTGGTCCCGGCAGAGAGCGAAGGCCGCCTGGTCCATCACGTTGAGGTTTTTCTCGATCGCCTCCTGGTAGGTCAGCTTTTTGTAGAGGACGGCGTCCGGATTGGCGCGCGGATCCTTGTCGTACACGCCGTCGACGTTCGTCGCCTTGAACAGTGCTTCGCAACCCAGTTCCAACGCACGCAAAGCGGCCGCGGAATCCGTGGTGAAATACGGGTTGCCCGTTCCCCCGGCGCAAATGACGATGCGGCCTTTTTCCAAGTGGCGGATGGCCCGCCTGTGGATGAACGGCTCGGCGAGCTGAGGCACGTTGATGGAGGATAGAATGCGCGTAAACATGCCAGCGGATTCAAGCGCGGCCTGCAACGCCACGCTGTTCATGATCGTCGCGAGCATGCCCATGGCATCGCTTGCGTTGCGCTCTATGCCGCTTCCGATCGTGTCGCGGTAACGCCAGATGTTTCCTCCGCCTACTACGATGACGATCTGCGTCCCCTTCTTGGCGACGTCCGCGATTTTAGACGCCATGCCGTGGAGAATCTCATGGTTAATACCCTGTCCTTTTTCCTTCGAGAAGGACTCACCGGACAGTTTCAGCATGATGCGCTTGTAGGTCATACGTTTTGTTCGGGCGGAACGGGAGCCGCTTCCGGGGCGGCGGGAATGGCATCGGATACGACCGGCTCATCGGGCTTTTTCTCAGCCTGCGTTTCCGCCGCGGGGGTCGGGGGGTTCGCGTGTTTTTCCTTTCGAAAATGTCTCCAGCTTTCGGCTACGGTATGAACGACGGACTTCCAAGATTCGCGAACCGCCTTCCAATCGCCGCGCGCAGCGGCACCGATGAGCGGCAAATCCTTCCACTTTCCCTGCGCCGCGTTGATGAAGCCGAGCGCGCAGAAAGCAAGAACGACCAATTCGAGCATGCGTCCGACGAACGGTACCATCCAGAACGCGATGCTCAAGATGAAAAGCACGATTCCCTGCTTCGCATGGAAGCGGACAAACGGGGAATTCCGTCTCGTGAAGAAAACGACGATGGAAAGGATCCACGCATAACTCAGCGCGGCGATATCCTTGTTTTCCTCGACGTCATCGGAGGGCGTCGACTGGACGATCTCCGGCGTAATCACCTCTTTCTGATCCTGTACGGGCTGTTGATCCATCGCACGGAGTATAGCATGAATTGGGATCGCAAAAAGCATGTAAAATCGCTATAATGGAGTTGTGCCCCGGTAGCTCAGTTGGATTAGAGCGGGAGCCTTCTAAGCTCCAGGTCATTGGTTCAATTCCAATCCGGGGTACCATTTTCACCGTATACTGGTAGCTCAGTTGGAGTCGAGGATTCGTTGGAGAATATTTTTTGCTATGATCGCGGCATGAAACAGAATCCACTGGTACCCGTCCTATACTGTTCGTCCTTCGCCGATTCCCTGCGTTTTTATATCGAGGGACTCGGCTTCACGATTCTCTACGAGCGTCCGGAGGCGAAATTTTGCTTCCTCGCCCGAGACGGAGCGCAGATTATGCTTGAAGAAATAGGTGCGGATAAGCAGTGGCACACCGCTGAACTGCAAAAGCCTTTCGGACGCGGAATAAACATGCAATTCATGACTACCCATGTTTCCGAATTATTCGAAAAATTATCGAAGGCCGGCCAGGCTTTTTTCGCGCCCCTTGAGGAAAAGCACTACCGACGTACGGAAGATACCGTCGTATGCCGGCAGTTCGTGCTACAAGATCCTGACGGATACTTGCTTCGCTTCTCGGAGACGATCGACACGAAAGCCAACGGATGACCATCACAACGCCCCCAGGTCCAACTCCTCGTCGATTTCGATCTTCTTCAGGAATTCCTGGTCGTGGCTGACGAGGATCATGCCGCCTTTGTAATTGTTCAACGCCTCGGCGATCACCGGGATATGTCGGAAATTGATGTGGTTGGTCGGTTCGTCGAGGATGAGCAACGTCGGTTTCAGCAACATGAAACGCGCAAAGCAGAGCAATCCTTTCTGCCCTTCCGACAAAGCGCGGGCGGGCGTCTGCACCTTGTCTCCCGGGAGCAGGAAGCGCGCGGCCATGGAGTAGATTTCCTGGTGGTTCGGTTTCTCCATCGCGTCTTCCAGGATCTGATACACGGTCTTGTCCATCGGAAGGCCGGAGAAATCCTGGCGGTAATACCCGACGACGACGCCCGGCGTGATGACGGCGCCCTTTTCCTTGCCCGTGGCCATCGCCTCCAGAAGCGTGCTCTTGCCGATGCCGTTGGGCCCCGTGATGAGGACCCGATGCCGTTTGCGCAGGGTAACCGCGACGTTTTTCTTCGTCGGCTTGTGGTCCTTCATGATCGTCACGGACGTGATCTCCGCGAGCGGCTTCGTGAAATCGGCGATGTCGATGGTGAACGGCGGGATCGTCTTGTCCTCGCGACGGACGTCGACTTTGTTCTCCTCCGCTTCTTCCACCGCGTCGCGCATCTTGCTCGCTAGCTTGCGCATCTTTCCCCCCTTATGCGAGAAGAAGTTGATCTTGTCCTTCTGGTCCTGGATGTCCTTCTCCATGCGGGCGTTCTGGCTCTGTTCGCGTTCGATCTGCTCCTGGATGCGCTCCACCACGTCGAAGTAATCGCCTACGTGCTGGTCCACCTTGTGCGAGTGCGCGTCCAGGTAGAGCACGCCTTCCGTGAAGCTATTCAGGAAGTCCGCATCGTGGGAAATGACGATGCACGTCTTGTCGTACATCACCAGGAACCCCGTCAGATGGTCGATGCCCGCCTTATCGAGGTTATTCGTCGGTTCGTCGAGGAGAAGGATATCCGGCTCCTGGATGAGCGCGAACGCCAGGAGCAGGCGCGCCTTTTGTCCGCCGGAGAAAGCGGAGATCTTCTTATCGAGCGGCGCCTTCAGGTTCACCGCGTCCAACACCTTCGCGATGTGGCGCTCGATGTCATACATTTTCTCCGAAAACGCACCCTCGAAAAATTCAAGGACCGACTTCTCCAGGTCTTCGTGCGGGATCACCTGTTTGGCGATGCCGATCGTGACCCCTTTCTTGATGTGGATCTCCCCTTCTTGGGGCTTCAATTCCTTCATGATCATCTTGAAGATGGTGCTCTTGCCGGCGCCGTTTTGCCCCATGATCGTCAGCTTGGCGTTCTCGCGCACCGAAAAACTCGCCTCACTCAGGATGGGCTTATGATGATCGTATTCGAACGATACGTCCTGGAACCGAAGGATGACGTCGCCGTGGTCTATTGGGAAGGGGGAAAAGAGCCGGCATCATACTGATTCTTCCCGCTTTTTGGTAGCGGAAATGACCGCATCCAGGATTGATTCGTCTTACTCCCCCCCTTCGTTTCGGGCGGGAGCAAATGCCAAGCGCAGCGTAACGGTCAGCAGCGCCGCGTTTGCAAGGATCAGAACCGGAAGAATCTGATACAGCATGTGGAACGGGAACAGGTAGAGATAGCAAACTAGCGACGCCGCCCCTTTTTTGCATGGAAAAAGATGACTTTTTTACATCAAAAAGAAACCATTGCGACAAGCAATCATGTTAGGCGTTTACTGCCCCTCCGTAGCGAACGTGAACGGCATAAGGAATAATTCGAACAACCAACGGAAGAAAGATCCTATGGACCATTCCTCGACGCAGAGATTGCTGCATCCGTCGCCGCTTGTAACGTTTCCATCGTCACATTCCTCCTTTGCTTCGATTTTCTTGTTTCCACACACAGGAAGCTTGCATTCCACAGAACACTCATCGGTGTTCACCAGGTTTCCATCATCACATTCTTCCGCACCCTCCATTTTGCCGTCACCGCATACCGGCACGTACGGCTTTGTACACTGAAGCGTGCATGCCGCCGTTTCCTTGCCCTTACCGTCGCATTCTTCGCCTGCGTCTACGACTCCGTCGCCGCAAAACGCGCGCTTGCAATCCTTGCGACATGCATCGGGCGCGGTATTGGAGTTTTCCGCACCCGCGTCACATGCTTCGCCGTTATCGACAACGCCGTCTCCGCACTTAGGTTTGACGCATTTCGTTCTGCAAGCGTCGCGAAGCGTATCGGAATTTTTCAATCCATCGTCGCATTGTTCCTTCGCATCCACCACTCCATCGCCGCATTTGGCATTGGTGCAATCCGGGCGACACGCATTTGGAAGCAAGGAATTCCTTCCTCCGGTATCGCACTGCTCCTTGCCTTCCTTCAGGTTGTTGCCGCAAACAGCGGAGAGATCGACCGGCTCATCCGAGGATGACTGGGCGGAAGAAGCAACGCTTTCCGCGGAAGAAGAAGTAACGGAAGAAAGAGCTATCGATGAGGCAGCGGCCGACGCAACGGATGCGATCGAACCGGAAGAAGATGAGCTTTTCAACGAACCGGATGAACTAGAGGAGGAAGCGGAAGAAAGCGTCGCACCGCTTGCGGCCTTGGATGAAACACTCGAGGCTTGGCATGCGGGGAGGATTTTCCATTTGCATCCGCCGGTACAAGAATCCGGATCGGATTCGGAACAGGTAGGAACAGTGCACGTCTTGCCACATTGCACTTCCAAGAAGCTTCCATCCTTGGCCTTTTCCGGCTCGCATTCCTCAGCGGCACTCGGCGTGACATACCCATCCCCGCAGTACGGGACTTTACACTCGCTGTTACACAGCGGCGAAGAGCCGTTTTGAAGACCGAGATCGCATTCTTCGCCTGAATCCAATCGTGAATTTCCGCAGTAGGTGGACTGGATCGTGCATGTTATCGAACATGAGTCATCCCCCCTCTTATTGCCGTCGTCACACTGTTCCTTCCCTTCGATACGTCCGTTTCCACATAAAGGCTTTGTGCAGTTATTGAGGCATGCATCCGTTTCAATGGAATTTCCATCGTCGCATTCTTCAATGCCTTTTTGAACAACTTTGTCACCGCATTTCGCCGTCTTGCAAGTCGCCGTACAGGCATCGGTCGCCTCCTTGTTTCCATCATCGCAATCCTCTCCGATATCCAAAGTACCGTCACCGCATTTCGGCAACGTGCATACGCTCTTCGCATTTTTAACGGACGTACAAGAATATCCCGGCTCGGTGTAACAACTATCGTTGCATCCGTCATAATTCGCGATATTGCCATCGTCACACTGCTCGTTTTGAGTGAGCTTGCCGTCACCGCAGCTTATTACCACGGCGGTCGTATTGGTGATACCGCTCTCGATGTACAGTCCAACGACAGCCAAAGCCGCGACGAAGGCGATTTTTGAGTGGATGCTGGCCGTCACTGTCTTCTTTTTCATATTCCTTTCATTATAGCATTTTTATCCGTTTTTTTCCAGTAACAAAAAGGCTTTAAAAAAATACGAATTAGGTATCTATTGGCTATTTTACGAATACTGTTATTTCAACGCGCCGCCATCTCCTTTTCCCCCATCACGTACGACTTCTGTTTTGCTTGGATCATGGCTTCGATTTTCGGGTCGTTTTGAAGCGTTTCCAACGACTGTTGCTGGGCAACCTGCATCTTTTGCACCTCTTCTTCCAGCAGGAGTTGCGAACGTTCGTATTCCAACGTGCGCAACCTGTATCCCTTCGTCGCGTTGGCGTTTTCGTGGAACAGGATCATAAGCGCGAGCAACAGGATGAGCGATCCGATGCACACCATCAGCAAAACAGTACTCTGGTCGATCAGCTTTCCCAGGGATGAGCGGCGCGTAACTGCCGATGGCGAGAAAAGTTGGAACATGGATGGAAATTATTCCGGCTTCTTCCGGATGACGCGGAACTTCGCGCTGCGGGCGCGCTGGTTTTCCTGGATTTCCTGGTCGGAAGGAACGATCGCCTTGGGCGTGACGAGTTCGAATGCGCTGGGAACCGCGACCTTGCCGGTGACGGGATCCTTCAGCGGAGTGCAGACCTCGCGGAACAAGTGTTTCACCATGCGGTCTTCGAGTGAATGGTAGCTGAGAACTCCCATGCGTCCACCCGGTTTCAAGAGATCCAGTCCCGCATGCAACAACTCGGTTAAAACACCGAGTTCGTCATTCACTGCGATACGCAGTGCTTGGAACACCTGCGGCAATACGGACTTGGCGCGATAGCCGTACGCTTCTTCCACGATCTTTTTCACGTCGCTCGTCGTCTCCCACCGCTTGCCGGCGAGGAGCTTGGAAAGCCTGTTGGACTGCTGGAGCTCTCCGTACTTACGAAATACCACATACAAATCTTCCGGGGAAATCCGTTCGAGGAGATCCGCAGCGGTCTCGCCCCTCGATCGGTCGAAGCGCAGGTCCAACGGACCGTCGAAACGGAAGGAGAATCCGCGCTCGGCATTATCGATATGCGGAGAGCTGAGACCGAGATCCGCGAATACGATATCAACCGGTTCCAGCTCCTGGGAGCGCACGTCCCCGAAATTGATATGGTGCAATTCCGCCTGATTGCCGAAGGGGGCCAGGCGCTCCTTGGCGAAACGCATGTTTTCTTCGTCCGCATCCAATGCGACCAAATGTCCCGCCGGCCCTATCGCCTTCAGGAAAGCCTCGGAATGGCCGCCCAAACCAAGAGTAACGTCCAATACCCGATCCCCTGCCTGGGGCCCGAGAATATCGAGAACGGTCGTGAGCAATACCGGTATGTGTCGCATATCCGCCATGGGTATCCCGAGTCTAGGGTAGAAACGCCCAGGAGCAATGTTTTATGCTTGTCATTCCGTGCTTCTGAATCCTGCATACAAAAGTTACTCAATAACTGGAATCTGACCCTTTTAAAGTTGTCTGTTTTGGCTTTCTGACGCCATCCGTATCATTGACTTTATTACTATTTATTATAGTATAACAAACCCATGACACACCTCCTCTCTGTCCTCTTCGGTATTACCCTTGCCGCGACGGCTCCGCAGGTCGATTCACCGGTTATTCCGCCGGAAAACTGGATCTCCATGAAAGGAGACCGCCTGATTGTCGATACGAGCGCGAATATGGGCTATCTGGTGCATGATAATGGCTCCTACATGGAGTTTAAGGTCGCAACGGGCCAGAGGCGCTACGTACGCTACCTGGGCCTGAGCTATAACGCCGCCACGCCCAACAGGCGTTGGACGGTCCTTTCGACGCATATCCAGCCGGATCGCACGACATTCGGCCCCACAGGCCTCTTCCTACGCCTCTACTACAAGGACGAGCGCACCTCCTATGGCATCCACTCCCATAAGTCGATCGCGACGATGCTGGAGGAAGAGAAGCGCTACGAGAGTATGGGATGCGTCCTCGTGACGGACGAGATTCTCGCCTTCATCACCCAGGCCTACTACCTGAACGGAAACACGCTCGACGTGGTGACCGTGAACGGCATCGATACATCGCTTCTGGCGAAGGCATAAACCGGGATTTCCCCTTTTTAATCAAAGAAGGGATCCGTATACTCCCGCTGCCTGGAGAGGTGGCTGAGTGGCCGAAAGCACCACACTGCTAATGTGGTATACGGGTAAAACCGTATCGAGGGTTCGAATCCCTCCCTCTCCGCCACGTCGTTCTCGAATGACGTGGCTCCGCCAGGCTTTCGCGCTCTTATTCGATCTGCAGCGCGTTTTTTCTGTACGCGCACCATTTGCAGCCGTTCGAGGAGGGCGGAGGCACGTCGCTTTCGATGCATTCCTTGATCGCCTGCAGCGCGTCTTCGATCCACTCCCCGTTCCCTTCGTACGAAAGAATCTGCGGCGTGAACTCCAGTTTCTTATCGAAGGCGTCTTTCTCCTTGTCCGCGTTCACGAACACGAAGTATCCGGTGTCGGACACGTCGAACCCGTTGTGTCGGAACAGCCACTGGTAGAACTCCAGCTGCCGCTTGTACCCCGCGCGGTAATCGCCGTCCAACGTGATGGCCGCATTCGTACTCGTCGCCTTGTAGTCGACGATCGCGAGCGTGCCGTCGTCGTGCTTCCATACGTCGTCCACGATGCCGAAGAGAAGCAATCCGTCGTGCACCGCGTCGATCCCTTTCGTGCGCCACTGATCCAGGTCGCGATGTTTGAACGGAACCGCTTCCACTCCGTACAGCGACATCAGCGGATGCGCTTCCTCGCTCAGGCGATAGGTATCGAATTCTTTTTTCAAAAGATGGTCGACGGCGAGGTTGAGCGAATACGTCGCGAAATCCGGCCGTGCGACGCCGCGGACCTTGTCCAAGTAAAAACAACGCGGGCACTCCACGAACAATTCCACCTTCGACCTGCTGATGCGGATCGGTTCGCCGGCGGCTGTCTTGGCGTCTTTCATGCGGGACAGCATACGGGGATTCCCCGCGCGACTCCACCGATTACGGCAGGAGATTCGGCAGCGGCGGCACGGAACTCGTCGCCGTCATGATGTCCTCGAACAGCGCGGGAACGAGCACTGCGGCGGACGACGCCTGTGCGCCGAGATTCGCCTCCAAATCCACCTCGACCTCTTCGTCCGTATCGACATCGATGATTGCCGACACGGCGGAGCTTGCCTGGGATTCCTTGGCGGAAGACACGGCGCGCTCGGATGATGCAGCGGATGATGCGCCGTCTTTCTTATCCTCGCCTTTCGCCTTCGAACTGGATGTAACTACGACTGACGATGATGCATCGGACGAGGAAGAACCGGCGACCGCATTCAGGATCGTCTGAACTTTCTTCACCAATGCGTCCTGATGCGCGGCGGATGAGTTCCCCTTTTCTTTTTCATCTTTATCATCGGTTGAATCCTTTGCCCTCGCGGCGGCGGCGATCCCCATGGAAGGATCCTCGTCTCCACCCGACGCGATTTGGCGAACGATGGAAGAGTTGGATTCCAAATATTTCTCGAGGTTCGTTTGGATCGACGTCGCGACTTCCTCGTCGCCGTTGGCGGCCAAAATATTGATGTTCTCCTGGGTCTTCTCCAAGTGCTTCTCGAAACTAATACGCAAGCGCGCGGCAGCTTCTTCTGTCAGCTTGGATTCGGCGGCAAGTTTCGTAGCTTCCTTCAACCTGTTCTGCGCGCGGCGCGCTTCCCATGCGGCCTGCGAGGTGTCGCTCGTCGCGAGCTTGGACACCATCGGCTCGTAGACGTTCACCTTGAAAGAATACAGGAAATCTCCGGGCACGCTCGCTTGCGACGCGAACGTGACGCCGGCGCCGACTCCCACGAACATCAGCACCCCCAGCGCGAAACGCGGGAACGCGAGTTCGAAAATACGGTAGAACGAGAACGACTGCACCTCCGCATCCGGAACGTAGCGCGGATTCTGCTGCATGAACGAAACGATGTTCTTGCGCACGTGCCTCTTCTCTTTCTCATCCAGGAAGAGGTCCGGTGCCCCCGATGTTTGCCGTCCGTGTGCCATACCATCAAGACGTCCCGCTTCAGTGAGACTTACGGATTGCGCCATCAAATGCGATTCGATCGCGAACCGACAGAACTCACGCTCATCGGGCGTGAGGGATGTTGCCTTCGCCTGGGCGAAGAATTCCGTGAGTTGGCGGTCAAGCTGGAGCTGATCGTCCATGGTGGTGAGGGTGGCCGGAGCCAGGGTGGGGGTTTAAAAATTTCCCCGCGGATATATTAGACGGATGAAACGGAAGAAGATGACGGGGGTTCTGCCAAAAGCGACCGGAGTTGCTTTAAACCTCGGTAAATGCGAACGGAAACGGTATTGGCGGATTCGCCGATAACGTCCGCGATCTCCGAGGGGGAGAGGTCGCTGACGTAGCGCATGAGGATGATATCGCGGTAGGGCTCGTCCAATTGCTGCAACGTGACGAGCACCCGGTCCTTCTCAATCTTGTTGTTCAGGTGATCGCGCACGTCGATGCCGGGATCGAATCCCACTTCCTGCAACGCCTCCAGCGACTGCTCCTTTTTCTTGCGGCTTTCGTCGATGATGAGGTTGTTCGCGATGCGATACAGAAACGCGCGCATGTTATCCACCTTCTCCCCCTTCGCCAGGTACTCCCACACGCGTATGAACGTTTCCTGCATCAGATCCTTGCCCCGCTCGCGGTCGTATACGCGATAGTAACAATGGCGGAAAATCGCGTCGGAGTACTCGTCGTACGCCTTGAGGAACGACTCTTCGACGGTGGCTTGCAGTGGCTTGACCATACTTCGAGGGGGAAAGTCGTTGGAAACCTGAATATTGTCAGAAGTCCCAGAGTTTGTCACGGTCTTTCTGGCTGCACACTACAGGTTGTACTTGACTGCATTCGATGTAAAGCAAGAAAACTACTTTTTTGTATGATCGTTTTTCTGCTGTATTCTCCGATTCATATGGCAGCAAAAAATATCATCGGCATCGATCTCGGCGGAACGAACATGCGTGTTGCTCGCTTCGATGCGGATACGATGGAAAAACAAGAAGAGGTGAAAGCTCAGACCGATGCGGCCCGCGGCTTTCCGAAAGTACTGGATGACATCGTTGCGATCGTTGGAAAGCTGAAATCCCCCGAAACTGTGTCGATCGGCATCGGCGTACCCGGACTCGTCTCCAAAGGGAAGCTGCTGAAAGCCCCGAACATCCCCGAAAGCGAGAACATCGACGTGAAAAAAATCCTGGAGGAGAAAACCGGGCTCCCCGTCTCCGTCGGGAACGATGCGAACTGCTTCGCGCTCGCGGAAGCGTTGCTTGGCAGCGGCAAAGGACATGACATCGTGGTGGGCATCACGTTCGGCACAGGCGTGGGAGGAGGCATCGTGATCAACGGGAAGATCTTCGAAGGCGCGCACGGCTACGCGGCGGAACTGGGACATATGCTCCTGAAACCAGGCCAGCCCCCGTACGAGACGGAAGACAAGCGCGGCGAGGTGGAACAGTTCCTGAGCGGCACCGCGATGGGAAAGAGGTGCGAGGAGGCCAGGACCCCGGAAGATTATTTGCACGGCGCAACGTGCTCCTTCATGCAACCGGACATCTATCGCGAAGTCGCGTGGCTCAGTGTGAACATCCACTATTTCCTCGATCCCGACGTGATCATCTTCGGCGGAGCCGCGGGACACACCCTCGCCTCGCACGTCGATGCCATCGAAAAGGAAATGAAACAGTGGACGCTGCCCGGCACTCCCCTGCCGAAAATCGTCGCCGCGCAAATCCGGGATGCCGGAGTGATCGGGGCGGCGTTGCTCGCGAAGTGATCAGTTCCAATCCTCGTGAAACGTTCCTTCTTTGTCGATTCTCTGGAACGTATGCGCCCCGAACAGGTCGCGCTGCGCTTGGATGAGATTCTGCGGGAGGTTCTCGGTGAAGTACCCGTCGAAGTACGACACGGACGCCGTCATGGCGGGTAACGGAACGCCCGCGGCGATCCCCTTCGCGATGACGGAACGCCAGACTTGGTGCTTCGCTTTGAATTCTTCGATGATGGTCGGATCGAGCAGGAGGTTTTTCAATGACGGATCTTTCGTGAATGCTTTCTCGAACGTGCCAAGCAGCGTGGAACGGATAATGCATCCGCCTTTCCAGATGCGGCAGATTTCGGCGAACGGAAGGTTCCACCCGTACTCGCGCGATGCAGCGGCGATGAGCGCCATGCCCTGCGCGTAGGAACAGATCTTACTGAGGAAGAGCGCGGAGCGGACATCGGCGGAATCGAGATCGGGAGTATCGACCTTGAGATCGTACGGTTCGAGGATTTTGAACGCGGCACTGCGCTCCTTCTTGTGCGCGGACATCGCGCGTGCGTCCACGGCCGCAGTGATCGTGGGGATCATGACGCCGAGGCTCAGCGCGGTCTCGCTCGTCCACTTGCCCGTCCCCTTCGACCCGGCACTGTCCAGGATGAGATCGACCAGGTACGCATCGCCTTCCTTCTTCTTGAAAATCTGCGCGGTGATTTCGATGAGGAACGATTTGAGATCATCTCCCTCGTTCCACTCCGCGAACAACGTTGCGAGATCGGCGTTTTCCAAACCCGATACGTACGTGAGCAAATGGTAGGCCTCGGCAATCAACTGCATGTCCCCGTACTCGATGCCGTTATGGACCATCTTCACGAAGTGCCCCGCTCCCCCTTCGCCCATGGAGGCGATACACTTGCCGCCTTCGCCGTCATCCGCGGCCATCTTTTCCAACAGAGGCATCAACTCATCGATGGCGGATTGATCCCCTCCCGGCATCATACTCGGACCGTTGAGCGCGCCTTCCTCTCCCCCGCTCACGCCCATGCCGACGAAACGGATTCCCTTCGCGGCCAATTCCTTCGCGCGTCGCTCGGTATCCTTGAAGAAGCTGTTGCCTCCGTCGATCAATATGTCGCCCTTGGAAAGATGCGGAAGGATCTCCGCGATGACATCGTCGACCGCGGCGCCGGCTTGCACCATCAATAAAATCGCCTTCGTGCCTTTGAACGATGCCGCCAGCTCCCCGTGCGTCTTGCACCCGATGAAGCTCCCCTCGGACCCGAAGTCCGCAAGGAACTTCTCCATCTTCTCCGTCGTCCTGTTGAACACGGAAACGGTCGCCCCGTTGCGGGCGGCGTTGCGGGCGAGGTTGGCGCCCATGACAGAAAGGCCGACGACTGCGATGTGATTCATGCCTCGACGATACCTCAGCCCTGCACCTTCTTCCAGTCGTCCAGGAATTTCTGCAGGCCAACGTCCGTCAGCTCGTGCTTCGGCAGCTCCAGCGCGATGGCGTACGGGATGGTGGCGATTTGCGCGCCCATCATCATCGCCTCGTGCACATGGTCCATGGTACGCACCGACGCGACGAGGACTTCCGTCTTGATGTCGTAGTTCTGGAACGTCTGCAAAATCTCCGCGACGACCTGCATACCGTTGCCCGCGCCGTTCTTGTCGTCCAGACGGCCGACGAACGGGCTCACCATCGTCGCGCCGGCCTTCGCGGCGAGCAGCGCCTGTTGCGCGGAAAAGACAAGCGTCGTATTGGTACGGATGCCCTTCTTGCTGAGTGCTTTGATCGTCTTCAATCCTTCCGTCGTCATCGGCACTTTCACGACGACATGTTTGTGCCAGGATGCGTACTCCTCGCCCTGTTTGATCATTTCCTCTGCCGTCGTTGCCGTCACCTGGGCGCTCACGTTATCGACAAGCCCGCACATGGCCAGCACTGTTTCCTTGAAATCCTTCCCTTCCTTCGCGACGAGCGACGGATTGGTCGTGACGCCGTCGAGGATGCCCCAAGACGCGATATCTTTAACCTGGTCGACGTTTGCCGTATCGAGGAAAATCTTCATGGATGAGGTGGGAAGAAAACGGTCAGATCATACTCCTTCGCCCGTCTTCATTAAAGTAAGCAATGCTTTGCATCACGCTCCATTCATCCCTACCCTTTCCACCATGAAACATTCCCCTCTCGCAGCGGTATTCCTGACCTTCGGACTCGTCGCATGCAATGCGCAAAGCCAGGTACCCAATGAAAACCCGTCATCGTCCGCCTCCAGTGAAGGATCGTCCGTGGCAACGGTTTCATCGACCCGATCATCGGCTGCTCCCGCACCCGCATCATCCGCGGCACCTGCATCTTCTTCCAAAGCCCCCGCGACTGGCAACGTCCAGCTGAAGCTCCCCTTCGCGTCGCAAGCGCCGAACGGCAACTGGGACCCCCCGTATGACGAGGCTTGCGAGGAAGCATCGCTGATCCTCGTGAACGCATACCTGAACGGCCAAGGCATGAGCGCAAACGAAATGAATACCCAAATCCTCTCCACCGTGGCATGGGAAGAAGACAACGGATACCCCATCGACGTGACGATGCCGGAGCTTCTGGAGATCGCGAAGGGTAAGTACGGACTAAACGGCAAAGTGATCGAGGGCGTGACGATCGAAGACATCAAGAACGAACTGCGCAACGGCAATCCCGTCATCGCGCCGTTCGCGGGACGCGAGCTCGGCAATCCCTACTACAGCGGACTCGGCCCGTGGTACCACGTACTCGTCATCACGGGGTTCGATAATAACTCCTTCTATACGCAGGACGTCGGCACGAAGCGCGGGGCAAGCTACAAGTACAGCCAATCCGTCCTGTTCAACGCCTTGCACGACTGGACGGGCGTGAAGGAAGAGACGAATACGGGTCCGAAGCGCGTGTTGATCGTCACAAAATGACGCGTACAATCGCCCCTATGGAAAAAACCACGCTTAACGACAAGGAAGCCCGCAACATTGCCAGGTTTTTGGATTCCATCTCGGAGGAGTACATGTATACGCTCTCGTCAGAAATGAGATGGACATGCCTCGCCATCCTCACGGAAAAACCCGAACTGCCCTTTGATGCAGTGCGCAGCGAAGCAATCAGGGAATTAAAACCCGATCCGCTGGTCTTCGAAGCCTAAAAAGAATTTCTCGCAGGAAGGATACCGACCGACTATACTTTCGCCATGTCCACACGCCCCCTCGCCAAAGACCTTATCGGTAACAAGGAAGCCCCCATGTCGTTGCAACGCATCATGCAGAGCAGCGAAAAGGGAGAGATGATTTGGATCGGCCCGAAGGATGCCGCAAAGCTTTCGAAAGACGACCTGAAAGCCTACGAACTCGCCCACGCGATCATGGCGCACCTGTGCGTCCAGGCACCCACGCTGCACGCGTCGGGACACCCGGGCGGACCGCTCTCGTCGTTCACGTTCGCGTACTTCCTCAGCAAGCGACGCGATCCTCACGTGGACCAGCCCTTGAGATACAGCGCCGGACACCTTTCCCTGCTTGCCTACGGTTTGCAGTGGATGTTCGGCCGCGAGGGACAGGATGAAAGGCTGCAGAGCGTGGACGCCATCATGAAGCATTTCCGCATTCCGAACGGACTCCCCGGACACGTGGAAGCCGGCATCGGCGATATCCCCTTCGGCACGGGACCTCTGGGCAAAGGCGTGAGCCACGGACTGGGCACGGCGTTCGGACTGAAGTATGTGAAGCAGGACGGAATGGTCGACGTGCTACTCGCGGATGGGGATGCACAGGAAGGACAGGTGGCCGAGGCATTCCGCCTCGCGACGCATTTGAAGACCGACAACCTCGTCGTCCACGGGGACTTTAACGACATTCAGCTCTCGGACCTGCCAAGCAAGACCGTCGCATCCGACTTCGCCGCCATCGCGCACGCGGAAGGATGGAACGTCATCGAGGTGCAGGACGGAAACGACCCGGCCCAGGTGGTCGCCGCACAGGAAAAGGCGGACGGACTCAAGAACGGCCGCCCGACGTTCATTTGCTACTACACGACGATGGGCAAGGGCGTGTCCTTCATGGAAGAAGGCTCCAACACCGGAGCGAAGAACTACCACGGCTCCCCGCTTTCCAAGGAAGAGATGGAGAAAGCGGTGAAGGAACTTCCGGATCTTGCCGCGACGATCAAGGAATACGAAACGTTCCGCAAAGAGGAAAAGAAGCGCTATGAATCGAACAAACCGACGGTGACAAACATCATCCTCGACTGGAAAACGTCGAAGGATTACAAGCGCGCCATCACGACCGAGAAAGGTGGCGCACGCAAGGATTTCGGCGCGACGCATCTGAAAGCGCTGATGAAGCATGATGACAGGATCGTCGTGCTGCACGCGGACCTCGCGGCTTCCGGGGGATTCGACAAAGTGCAGAAGGAATTCCCAACGCGCGTCATCAACGTGGGCGTTGCGGAAGCGAACATGTACATGATGGCCGCGGGCATGCGCCAGGCAGGCCTCCTCCCGGTCACCTACACTTTTGCGGCGTTCGGCACCAACGAAGCGCGCGCATCGGCAAGGCTCATCGACATCAACTGCACGCACACGCGTTGCGGCGTGCTGCACGATTGCACGCACAGCGGACTCAGCGTCGGCGAAGACGGCGAGACGCACCAGGAACAGAATTACCTGAATATCCCCTTCCATCACACCCAGGTGTGGATGCCCGCGGACTGCAACCAGGCCGGCGCGATGGCGGAGAAAGGCTTGGAGATCGTTGCCCACGGCGAAGAAAGCATCTACGTATTCTCCGCTCGCAGCGACCATCCGCAAATCCTGAATGAAAAAGGCGAGGCGTTCTACGGCGAAAAGTACAAGTATGACGGCAAGATCGACATGGTACGCGGCAAGGGCGATGCGACCGACAAAGTGACGATTCTCGCGACGGGCGTTTCCGTCCACGACGCCATCGCCGCGGCGGACATGCTGATGGATGAGAGCGACGATGAAAAAATCCAGGTGCGCGTCCTCAACGTATCCTGCATCCGCCCCATCGACGCATCGGTGATCATCCAGGCCGCGCTCGAGACGTACCACCTCATCGTGGTGGAAGACCACAACGTGGAAGGCGGACTCGCGTCGCAGGTCGCGGACATCATCGCGGACTTCCAACTCCCCTGCTCGCTGCGCCGCATGGGACTGACGCATTACTTCCCGTCCGGAAAAGCCGATGACCTCAAGTTCTTCGCCGGACTCGACGCGGAAAGCATCGTGAACGCCGTGCTGGACGAAGTGCGCACGGAAGTAACGGGCGGCGAGGATGCGTTCGTCAGCGCTATGCACACCTTCGCGCGCCACCTGATGCTCAGCCGCTTCCGCGAGACCGCGAAGTCCTTCGGCGAGAAACTCCTGAAGGATTCTGCCTACATGGACGGCCTGCGATCCCGATGGAACGAACGCACGGTCGCGGTGGAAGACATGCCGACCAACGACCAGCTGCGCAAACAACTGGAAGAAGCGATCGCGACGGACGCCATGGATAACGCGGAATAAATCCCTGTGAGACTTGCCGTTTCTTCCGCTATACTGAATGCGGAGGGATGGCAGAGTGGTCGATCGCGCCTGACTTGAAATCAGGTTGACCTTCACGGGTCACGTGGGTTCGAATCCCACTCCCTCCGCCATCCGGCTTCGTTTCATTGCATTCAACTACGCCGTGATGGCGCATAAACAAAAGGTAGCGGCGCAGCGTAGCGAAGACGGACCACTCCCTCCGCCATTAAGCATGAAAGACAAGCCTCCGGTTTTTCTTTCATGGGCTATCCCTGCCTGCCGGCAGGCAGGTTTTCGGCAAAGAGCGTCTGCACTTCGCGCACAGCGCTCGTTCGACGCGTTCCATTTAATAGTAAGTACATATATGCTTATCGGCATGGATAAGGAAAGCCACTTTTCCGGCAAAGTCGCGGTGAAAGCGATGATCGTCAACGGAGACAAAGTGCTGATCACGCGCAGCCAAGGCGATACGCTGTGGGATCTGCCCGGCGGAAGGATTGATGAAGGAGAGTCACTGGAAGAAGCCGTTGCGAGGGAGATGAAAGAGGAGTTAGGCGTTGAGATCATGGTGAAGAGGCTTCTTTGCAGCGAGCAATCTCTGCACCGCAAGGACGCAAAAATACATCATGTTCGTGACATTCGAAGCCGCACTCGCCGACCCCGACAACGTGTCGTTCGTGCCCAACGAGGAGTCCGAGGAAATACGTTGGATTGACAAGAACGAGTACGACGCCGCAGTAATGTTCGATCAATGTCCAAAACCCTTCAAAAAGCTTTGGGGAATGGATTAAAACAGGAGGAAAAAGATTCGATTTGTGACATAGGATCATTGTTGAAAAGAACGGCGAATCGTATACTGATACCTCTTTCCCATACCATCGCAACCATGAAGCAATCAGCAGCCATCCTGGCTCTCTGCAGCACCGTCGCACTCGGCGCATGCGCATTCAACGTAGCACCTGAAAATGAAGGGGCCGCATCCTCCTCTTCCAGCGTCTCCTCGGAGTCCGTCATCGAAGACGTGTCGTACACCGGAATCATCCGCGAACTCGGGGTCAGCATCTACATGCAGGGAACCCATAAACTCGTGCTGGAAAACGGGCAATTCCTCATCCTTGAAAGCACCTCGCTGGACCTCAATAATTATTTGGAACGCTCCGTGCGCGTCACGGGAGACGTGCGTCCGACAGTGGAGGAAGGCGGAATGATCATGCGCGTGGAAACCGTATCCGCCATGGAACAATCGTCCGAAAGCAGCATGTCGAGCAACGACAGCGAATCGTCTGCGCAATCAACGGAAGCAACCAGCCTGTCTTCCCGTGCGGCAACAAGCATCGCCTCCTCGCGCGCAGCGGCATCCAGCATCGCATCTTCCCGCGAAGCGGCGAGCGTCGCCGCGGCATCATCCGTTTCCCAAGACGCATCCAACGCGAAAGTACAAGCAATGGCCAAGGCGAATATCGCTGCTGCAAACTGGACCGAGAAATTCTGCTCCAGGCAGACGGCTTTTTGTATTCCGGTGCATAAAAACTGGTGGTTCAAGTCATTCGGGGCAACATCTACGTATTTGGAGCATATGGAAGTAGGACCCCAGGAACTGGAAAATTTGGGGGACGGCCCCGTCTCGATCAACGTCGTATCGGGTTCCATCAATGGAACGGGAAAGTCCGACGGGCAGGTGGTGACGGAAGGAAGCGACTCCGTGGGTTACAGGGCCTGGAGCAACGACCGGCATATCGAAGTGCGCGCCCCGAGTGTCCTCGCCGAAGCGGTCCGCTACATTACGCAGAATATCGCCGCGGCTCCGGTACAATAATCGCGATATGCCCCTCTACACCTACATCGCAGAAGACGCGTCCGGCGTGAAACAAAGCGGAACCGTTGAGGCTCCGACATACGACCAGGCGCGCGAAATCCTACGAAAGCGGGATCTAGCCGTGAGCGCTTTGGCCGAATTCACCCTCAGCGAACAGGATCCCTTGCCCGTGGAAAGCATGCCGTGGAGCGGAAGGAGAAAGGCCGCGGCCGCACCGTCCGAGGAAGCAACCTACCTGCCGCTCATCGAAACGCTGCGCCTCTTCGCAGGATGGCTCATCGCGTGGTACGGGTTGGTATATCTTCTGGGCGGATTGCAATTGAAGAAAAGCATCTCAGCCGATATCCCGTTCATCGCCGCACTCTCGACCTCCAGCCTCGTTCTACGCTTCTGCTTCGCCACATTCCTCTTCCTGCTTCTCACGAGCGTGCATGCGTGGATGGGCAAAGGAATCGCGAAAGGAATCGTATTGTCGCTCATCGGAATCCTACTGGCGGCGGGATTCCATTTCTACGCCTGACAATTAGAGTCCCAACTGCTTGCGGATGTCATCCGCCTGCGACTGTTCCTGCTGCTTCGCAACCGATTGGATGGCGATCGTCTGGAGATCCACCCAGTCCTGCGCATGCTTCTGTTCCAGCTTGAGAAGTTGCGACAGGTGCTTCGGCGAGAGTTCGCTGAATTTGCGGCGCTCCTCTTCCAGGATCTTCTGGAGTTCGTCGACCTGGAACTGGTTCAGCTTCGGCACGGCCTGGATGATGCGCCACTTCTCATCGCGCGTCAGCGAGATGCTTCCGCGGAGCAGCATAAGGAAAGCCTGTTCGTCGAACTGCGTTTCCGGATGCGCGGGAATGTTGATATGGTCGTTCGTAAGCTGTACGGCGATGGAACCGAAACGGTAATCACCGACTTCGCCGAGAACGCGGAGGTCTTCGTCATCGTATCCCATTTCCTTCGTGGCAACCGTTCCGGCCGGGGGCGGAGGCGGACCGCTGTCCTGGGGAGGCACTGCCCCATCGTCGCCAGATGAACCGTCATCACCCTGCTGAGCAGGCGGGGTCGGAGGGGTTGCAAATACCATGGTGGGGTCCAAACCTTCCGTCGGCACGGGATCGCCGGGCCTGGGAGGATTGCCGCCTGTCGTCTGATCATCTGCCATAAGAAAAACGAGGAAGTTGGCTTTAGTGTACCTGGATTGGTGTTATTGACAATACTAGAACGTATTAAGGGGGAAGTATTACGGGGCAAGGGATGAACCCTTAATACTTCATACTAACCCCTTACCCCCCCCATCGCTTCATGCGGCTCTTTCCGCCTGTATGCCTATCAGCTTCTCCGCCGCTTTGCGCGCCCGAATGATCAATTCCGGCTGGTAGAGATGCGGGAATGCGAAATCGGGCAATCCGCTCTGCTTGAACCCGAAGATTTCTCCCGGCCCTCTCAGCTTCAGATCGATCTCCGCCAAGTGGAAGCCCGAATCGTATTCCTCCATGGCCTTGAGCCGGGGCGAACGGGCCTGCTCCGGACTCGTGGTAAACAGGAAACAGTAGCTCTGGTGCTCGCCGCGCCCGACGCGTCCGCGGAACTGGTGGAGCTGCGCAAGGCCGAAGCGTTCCGATCCTTCGATAATGATGATCGTACTGTTGGGCACGTCGATGCCGACTTCGATGACGGACGTGGACACGAGGATGTCGTACTCCTTCTCCTTGAACTTCCGCATGATGTCATCCTTCTCCTTCGGGAGCATTTTTCCGTGCAGCAATGCGATGCGCCGGTGCGGGAATCCCTCGCGCAAACGCTTCGCTTCCTGTTCCACGCTCTTCACTTCCTTGATCTCCTCCGCTTCGGACGTGGTGATGAGAGGGCAGATGACGAACACCTGCCTCCCCTCCCCGATCTGGTTATCGATGAACAACTCGACGGTCTTGCGGTCGTCGGGAGACACGACCGTCGTTTTGATTTTCTTGCGATTGCCCGGCTTTTCCTGCAAGACGGAAAGATCGTGGTCCCCGTACGCGGTAAGCGCGAGCGTGCGCGGGATGGGGGTGGCGGTCATGGAGAGAAAATGCGGGTTTCCTTTCTCTTTCAGACGCGCGCGTTGCGCGACGCCAAAGCGGTGCTGCTCGTCGACGATGACGAGTTTCAGATCATGGAACCGCACCGTATCCTCGATGAGCGCGTGCGTGCCGATGGCAATGTCAGCCGTACCCGTAGCGATGCGCTGCTTGATATCTTTGGAATCCGCCCCGGGAGTGGATCCCGTGAGCAATACGACGGACGGCAATCTCAGCTTGTTCCCTTTCCCTTCCTGTTCCAGGTAAGCATGGAACTTCAGCAACAGCTTGCTCACCGTTTCCGCGTGCTGCCGGGCCAAAACCTCGGTTGGAACCATGAGGGCGCACTGGCCTCCGCTCGCAACCACGGTCGCCATCACTGCCACCGCGACGAGCGTCTTTCCCGATCCTACGTCCCCTTCCAGCAGGCGTGACATCGGAATGTCCTTCTCCATGTCCTTCAAAATCTCGTAGATGGAAATCTTCTGGCTGTTGGTCGGGGTGAACTGCAGCGATGCGAAGAAAAGTTTGATGAGTTCGGCATCCATGGGAATCTTCAGGCGTTCCTGGTGGTCGGTCTGCCACATCTTCTTTCTCTCTAACGCGTCCTGCTGGACGACGAACATCTGTTCGAACGCCATGCGCTGCTGCGCGCGCTCCACGTCTTTGATGGTCTCCGGGAAGTGCAGCGCGCGGATCGCGTCCTTGCGCGACAGGAGATCTTCATCCTTCACGACGTCGGCAGGCAGCGTTTCCGGGATGAGATCGATAGAGTCCTTCACCTGCACCATTTTCTCGCGCAGCCATTTCGTATTGATGATGTCGTGCTGCGGATAGACCGGGACGAGGCGGCCCGCGTGCACCAACGGCTTGCTGCCCGCGATCTCAAACTGCGGACTCTGCATCTGGAGCTTGTACGATTTCTCGACGAGCTTTCCGGTCAAGACGACCTCGGAATATTCCGGCAGCATGCGCGTGATGTGCGGCTGGTTGAACCAGCTTACCTGGCACGCGTCGCCGGCGTCGTCGGTGAAGGTGGTGGACACGATGATGCGGCCGCCGCGGATGCGCGTGGTCTTCAGGGTGCCGACGGTGCCGCGGATCGTCACCTTCTCCCCCAACCTGGAACCGCCGATCGTATGCATTTCGCTCAAATCCTCATGCGCGCGCGGCAGGTACAGCAATAGGTCTTCAACGGTCCTGATACCCATGCCCTCCAGCACGTCCAGGTGGGACTGGATGGTACGGAGTGCCTTGTGCAACGGCGTCTTCAAATTCACGCCGATACTTTACCAAAGTGTGCGGTCGTACACCATTCGAATCACACGAACATCGTCATCCTATTCTTCTTCAACTCTTTCCTGACTTCTTTGCGCATCTCCAGCAAAGCCTCGGCAATTGCTTCGAATGCTTCGCGATCATGTGGATTTTTCACATGCCTTTCGAACTTTTCCAGCTGCACCAAGCTTGCATATGGATGCTTCTCCCTGTCCGGAGGAACGAATTTTTTCTGCGTCGTATACGCGCCGAATAATTTTATTTTCTTGGGCTGCTGCAAATCCAGTTCGCCATTTTTATCGATTTTATAGTTCGTGTAGGTAACCAATGCTTTTCTCCGCGGAATGAAGAGCTGCCCGATATGCGCACCCGTTTCTTCCAAAGTCTCGCGGATAGCCGCATCGCGATGGTTCTTATCGGAACGATCGACGCCCCCCTTCGGAAAGCCCTTGGTGAGGTGCACGGAACCGTCATCCGTTTCTACTTTAAAATGATGCTTCGCGACGATCAGAATGCGCTCTTCTTCGTCGATCACGGCAAGGCCTGCGCTGGGGATAGGATCCTTTTCTATCGGCACCACTATAAACCGAATCATCGGTTTGCAAAGACAAACTTTTTTTACAATTCAGACAGTACTCCGGTAAAGAATTCCTTGTCCTTGGGATGCGTCAAAAGCCTCGCAACCTCGCTTTTCGGCATCCATTTGGCCGCAGGATTGCGAGGATCCGCCGGCCTGAGTTCGGTATCGGCGGCGATGAACAGGTAAATCGTGATGCGCTTCATGGATGCCGTATTTTCCTTCCCGGTATCGGCGAGGCTGTAACGCGAGTAGCTGCCGAGGATCTTCACGAGCGTACAATCCGCAACGCCCGTCTCTTCCACGATCTCGCGCATGGCTGCCGCCTTCGGGTCTTCACCCTCTTTTACATGTCCTTTCGGAAGCGACCATGATCCATCCCGTTGCTGCACGACAAGTACTTGCCCTTTCGGATTGAGTACGACCCCGCCGGAGCTATGGGCAAACATGATCATCTATCGAGCGTAGATAACGAATCAAACGGAAGCAAATTGCCCGCGACGCAATCTGTGGTGCGGGGAACTTGCCTCTTTGCTATACTCGCCTCATGACCGACTTCCACGCGATCCTGAAGAAACACGGGAAAATATCAGAACAGGCGCAAGTGGCTCTGGGAAAAGCGAAAGACGAAAAAATGACGAAAAAACACAATGATTTTCTCAAGGATCTCCTTGCTTTGATCAACGAAGAAAAGATCGATCCGCTGGATCCGGAAAGCTTCATCAATAAGAAGATCTACGACACGATGCCGCAGGAATGGAAAGCGAAAGTGGATTTGGGACTGATCAACATGGCGCACATGATCCAGAAGATTTCCGAGTTCTACCATTCGAAGGAAACGCCGAACGCGTCCCCGGAGCTGCAGAACATGATCGAGCACCTATGGCTGATGAAGCAGCGCATCGAGGAGAAGTACGACGCGTTCAAGTTTTAGGATCCGTTCCGATATAATCGGCGCAGTATTGGATATACGCCTCTAATTCCTGGGGATATCGGAATTCAAGCCGGTCAACTTTTCCGCGTTGCACGTATTCACCTATCAAATCCTTGATGGATTGTCTGGTGCCGCCAGTAATCCTGATGTGATCCAATCTTTTATAAAACGCCATCCTGCATGCCTGGTTTCGGAGAACATAGGAAATATTCAGATACTTTCCTTTTCCCTCCGCATCGAATACATCCAACTCTTCATATGAACATTCGTTCGACGGGTCATCGCGCATCGTATCAATGACATCCGCGAAAATGGCATCGCACGCAAAATGCCCCTGTCGTACGAATGCCGCCAGAAGTTGCAACGCCTCCTTGGAATCCTGGGCTCGCTGCATCTTGTAAAAGCCTTTCACGACTTTGATAGTCGACTCCTTAATGCTACCCGGAAAAGGAATGCCTTCATGCATTGAAAAAGGAAGTAACTAGTATAAACACGCTTTCATCACTGAATCCAGAGAATTCTATCGTCATCCTTCCACCACGTCATTTGCCTTTTCGCATACTGGCGTGTTTTCGATGCAATCACTTCATACAATGCTTCGCGATCGGGCTCGTCCGATGATAGCCACTGCATGATTTCGCGATACCCGTGGCTTTTCATTCCCGGATCCTGCGCGGTGTATCCGCGATCGACGAGCCCTTCCACCTCTTCGATCCATCCCGATTGCAGGAGCTGTTTCGTGCGCAGGTCGATGCGCTCGGTGAGCTGTGATCGCGGCCACTCCATGCCGAACATCAATACTTGGTAGGGCGGCGGAATCGTCTTCTTCAGCTTCGACGGCGGCACGCCGGTCTGTTCGTATAGCTCCAGCGCGCGCACGACGTACTGCTTGTTCTGGTGCTCGAAGTTCTTCGCGGTATCGGGATCGATCTGCGTCAGCCGATCGTACAGCGTCCATCCGTCATCCTCGTCGTACTCTTTTTCGAGACGCTTGCGCACGTCGGGATCGGACGGTGGCAAGGGGTCGAGTCCGTCTATGACCGTGCTGATGTAAAGCATCGATCCGCCGACGAGGACAGGCATGTTGCCGCGAGCGTGGATGTCGTCGATCACTTTGTACGCTTCATCTTTGTACCAGGCGATGGACACGTTCTCCTTCGGGTCCAACACGGAGAACAAATGGTGTGGGACATCCCCCATTTCTTCGGGAGTTACCTTGGCCGTCCCGATATCCAATTGCTTGTACAACTGGCGGGAATCGCCGTTCACCACTTCTGCCTTCTTCCCGAGCGACGCGATGTATTTGGCGACCTCGATCGAAAAGCCCGTCTTGCCGCTCGCAGTGGGACCGACGATCACGACCAGCGGTTTCGTCGCATTTTTGAGATGCGATGACAATTTTTCTTGCCATTCCTGGCCTTCCAAAATCTTCATATTTTTCGGTGATTCTGACACATTATCCGCAGACAGTATACTGACGGGAACGTGATTTTCTCGGTATACTATACACGAATTCATTATTCCCACCCCCTAATCCTAACCCCAACCCTACAATGCACCCGAATATCCAAAGTATTTACGCCGGTATCAGCCGCGGACACATCACGCCGCAGAACTTCGTGATCCCGACCGTTATCGAAAAGACGCAGTTCGGCGAGCGCGCCTACGACATCTACTCCCGCCTCATGGAGGAACGCATCGTGTTCCTCGGCACGGCGATCAACGACGATGTCGCGAACAGCATCATCGCCCAGCTCCTCTTCCTTGAAAAAGAGGATGCGAAGAAAGACATCACGCTCTACGTGAACTCCCCCGGAGGACAGGTGACCTCCACGCTCGCGATGTACGACACGATGCAGCACGTGAAGCCGGACGTCTCCACCGTCTGTCTCGGCATGGCCGCCAGCGGAGGGGCGATCATCCTCATGTCCGGCGCCAAGGGCAAGCGTTTCGCCCTCAAGCACAGCGAGATCATGATCCACCAGCCGCTCGGAGGCGCAGAGGGCCAGGCGACGGACATCGCCATCCACGCGGAACACATCGTGAAGATGAAGAACATGTTGAACGAGCTCATCGCGCAGCACACCGGCAAGGACGTGAACCAGGTGAAGAGCGACACCGAACGCGACAAGTTCCTCAGCTCCGAGGAGGCGCTCGCCTACGGACTCATCGACAAGATCGTCGGGTAAGACCGATCATGGATATGAAAAGAGCTCCCGCGCGGGAGCTCTTTTTTGAAGCGATGCGATCTTCTTATTTCTTCTTCGGGGCGGCTTTCTTGGCAGGAGCCTTGGAAACGGCCGGCTTGGTCACGGCATGCTTCGCCAAGGGCGGCTTCTCATCGTCGCAGCATGCGCATGCGTCCGAGCACTCGCACGTCGTTCCCTTCACGGCGTACATGAAGATGATGATCCAGATCCAACCGTTGAGGGCGAGAGGCATCGTGTCGTTCAGGTTAATACCGAAGACCGATTTCAGGAGGAGTCCCGCAGGAACGGAAACCAAGGCGATGCCGGACACCCACGCGGCGATATTCATGAAAAGTCCGAGCGTCAGCAGCACGCCGCCGACGATGTAGAGAGCGGGCAGGATGTATCCCCAAGCCATGCCAAGCGTCTCGAGTGCGCCGAGTCCGCGTCCGACAGCTTCGGCGAATTCGGGATCCTGGTAATGGGAAATGCCGAGGAAGATCAGTGAGAGTCCGAATCCGATGCGAACGAGGAGGCGGGCGATTCCCTTCGGGGAGGAAGTTCCGCAGGAACAAGCATGCATAGGTTTTGTGGAAGGAATATATGGATGTGGATGAGATTGTGCATCAAAGGCTTTTCAGCGACAACAAACTCGTGTTGCGGGGAAACGCGAATTGGAACGCAAGATGCTCTGCCAGACGCGGAAATTTCCGCTATCATCGGTGTCCATGTTCGAACTCTTGAACGACACCCCCCTCGGCAGGCGCGGCCGGATCATGACGGATCACGGACCGATCGACACGCCCGTGTTCTTCCCGGTCGGCACCGCCGGCGCCATGCGCGGCATTACGCTGGACGACATTAAGGCGCTTGGCTCCCAAGTACTGCTCTGCAACACGTACCACCTCCATCTGCAGCCGGGCGAAGCGATCGTCGACGAAGCGGGCGGCCTGCACAAGTTCATCGGATGGGACGGACCGATCCTCACGGACTCCGGTGGATTCCAAGTGTTCTCGCTCAGCGGACTCCGGAAGATCGAGGAGCACGGCGTGCGCTTCCAATCGCACATCGACGGGAAGCCGCTGTTCCTGGGTCCGGAGGAAGCGATGCGCATCCAGCACACGCTCGGCTCCGACATCATCATGTGTTTCGACGAATGCCCTCCTTCGACCGCCGACCGCCAATCCCAAATCCGCGCGGTGGACGGCACCATCCGCTGGGCGAAGGAATGCAAGAAGTGGCACGAAAAGTTTTTGAATGAGAAACCGAAGGACGCGCCGACGCCGAACCCGAAACTGTTCGGCATCGTTCAGGGCGGACTGCACGCGGACCTGCGTAAGAAGTGCGCGGAAGAACTGATCGCCATCGGCTTCGACGGATACGCGGTGGGAGGACTCGCCGTCGGCGAGACGCAGGACGAAATGTACGACGTACTCGACGCGGTGGTGCACACCCTGCCGAAGGACAAGCCCCGCTACCTCATGGGCGTGGGCCGCATAGAGCAGCATAAAGTCGCCATCTCCAAGGGCATCGATATGTTCGATTGCGTCCTCCCCATGCGCGAGGCGCGCCACGGGAAAGTCTATCTTTCCGATGGCTCCGTCTTCAACGCCTTGAACAGCGCCTGCCAGCACGACCACTCGATCATCGATCCCGACTCCCCTTCCCCGTTCAGCCGCGTGCATAAGAAGAGCTACCTCGCGCACCTGTTCCGCGCCAAAGAGAGAATGGCCGAGACGATCGCCTGTATGCAGAACATGGCGATGACGTTGCAGGCCATCGAAAAACTTAGAACGGACATTGAAAAATCCTAAATGACAAACAATAAAAACAACCTTGTCGAACGAGGGCTCCGCCCGAAGTGAAGACACTCCATGCCGAAAAGATAGCCCATGAAAGAAAAACCGGAGGTTTGTCTTTCATGAATTTACGCTACCGTGATCTTCGTCACTTTGACGGTCGTGTTGTGCTGCTTGTGGCCCTTCACGCGGGTGAAACGCTTGCGGCGGCGGAACTTCACGACGCGGATCTTCTCGTCGCGTCCGTGTTCGACCACTTCCACTTCGACCTTGGCACCCTTCACGAAGGGGGCTCCGAGGGTCACGCCCTTGTCACCGCTGACCATGAGGACGTCTTCGAACGTGAGTTTCTTCTTGGATTCGCCTTCGAGCAACGGCACCGTGAGGGTGTCGCCTTCTTTGACGATTTCCTGGAAGCCTGCGATGGAAACGACTGCGAACATGGAAAGTGCGGGGAGTGTAAAGAAGAAGGAATGGGTGCGCAAGCCCTTTTGGGAGGTTTGGGAGCCCTTATGGGCCGAATGATGAGATGCATTCGATTGAAATGCCGATCAATGGCCATATTAGGGCCTATTCCCGGAATCTTCGGTCTTCCTCCTATTGTTCCGTCTTTTGCTGAATCTTGAACCACGCGTACGCGATCACGCCTCCGACGATGATGACCGCCAGGGCAACGAGGATCATGAGAACAATCGGGTTCATGCCGCTGCCAGCCGTCGGCGGTGACTGGGAAGGGGCTGACGAAGATGCCGCAGCCGCTGGCTTAAGCACGACGCAATCGGCACCGCACTGGGACACCGGCGTGCCGTTCAGCGAGCCGGCATCGCATTCCTCATTTCCATCCAGGATGCCGTTGCCGCAGGAAGGAACGGACGACGCAGACTCCGATGATGCAAAGAGAGAGGATACGGAAGACGAAGACGCTTCGGACGACGATGCCACCGATTCGCTGCTGTCGGAACTGTATTCCGATGATGCTTCGGAAGAAGTGGAACTCGTAACGGATGCACGCGAGAAGAAGCGGATGGAAGAATCCTGTGACGATGAAGAATCCATGTTAAAGCTCCAGTCAGGCAGAAGGAACGGCATGCTCGATCGCACGGGTGAGGATGAGGATGCATTGATGACATTCGTATTGGGCGCCTGCAAAGAAGAAGCAGACGAAGTCACCGCAGCTGCCGAGGACGCAACGGGAAGGAAGGGATAGCGATAGCATTGGCTGGGTCGGCCGCCGCAATACCATCCGACTTCGATGGCACACGCGAAGCATCCGTCACCGGGACGCGTGTTGCCGTCGTCGCACAATTCGCTGCTCAAAGGAATGCCGTCGCCGCAAGAAGCGGAACACACCGTTCCGACGCAGGAATACCCCGGCTCCAATTTGCAGTAATCGGAGCAGCCGTCGCCTTTGCGCCTGTTTGCATCATCGCACTGTTCGGTGCCCCTGGTCTTTCCATCTCCGCATACGGGCGCGCAAGCGGTGAGGTAACACGCGAACCCGTCTTCCACGGCGCATTGGGAGGAGCAACCGTCGCCGCCGTTACGATTCGCATCGTCGCATGCTTCCCCAAAATTCACGATACCGTTGCCGCAGCTTCCCGGCGCGGCGGCATGCGTGGCCGCGCTCGCGCTCGCTCCTTGTTCGATCAGACACACAGCCGAGCAACCGTCGCCGCTGCGCCGGTTGTTGTCATCGCATTGCTCGCCTTTCGTGCGGATACCGTCGCCGCACACCTGGAAACAGTAGATTCCCGAACAATCGTATCCGAGTTCCAGGACGCAGGACGAAGAGCATCCGTCGCCGCTGTCGGCATTCGCGTCATCGCATACTTCGCCCGAATTCAGGATTCCGTTGCCACACCTGTTGCCGGCGACAAACACCGAGCTGGACCGGGAAGAAGAGGTTATGGTCGCGACCGAAGTCGCACTGCTTCTGCTGGAAACGGAAACGGTCTGCGATGAACTCAGCATCACCTTACCGATCTTTATTACAGAAGGCTCTGGCCTTTGATTCACGTATTTGGCCTGGGTGATGAACCAAATATTGCCATCAGACCCAAACGCAGCATCTTGAGGTATGGAAAGATCAGAAAGGGGCGTAAGCGAAATGTCTCCTTGCGTTGTGATTTTGGCGAAGCCATACGTGTTTTGATCCGCGTATACGGACCAGACGTTTCCATCGGGACCCGCAAGCATTTTCCCTATTCCAACCCCATTCGGAGCCACGATTATCTGCATCGTTCCGTCGTGAAGGACTTTTATAATTTCCGATTTGAATGCGTACTGAGAACCAGAAGCACAATACGTCGTGCGTGCAGACCAAACGTTCCCATCGGCACCAAGTAGAGACTTGCTAAAGGCGGATGCGTAATAAGGACCATAAGGACATGTACCGTCTGTTACTCCTACTGGCTGCGGAATTAGATAGGGCGTCGAAACGCCCTGAGGAGTGATCGAAACGAAGTAATTCTGCGGCTGGCCCCCGGCATCCTTACCCTGGATCAATTCCCACATATTTCCGTCGCCGCCTTTCGACATGTGCCTGGAAGAAGCATAATTAAATGAATATTGAAAACCGGGGGATAACGAGGGAGGCGTAATTGCGAAAGGAGTTAATTCCCCACTCGGCGAGATTTTGTATGCCTTCCCTTCGCTGAATGCCCATAGGAATCCGTCGGGACCTGGAAACAGACCCCACTGCCAATCAACGTAGTTCACGCTGCTTCCGTCGTCATAACGGCGAAGGGCAACGATAGTGCCATCCGGCGCGACACTCGAAAGCTCGCAATAAAATCGATAATTTTGCACGCCACACAATTCGGCCCACACCTTGCCGCCGAATACCTGCATACCACCGTCACCGACGCTCTGCATGTCCTTACCCAACGATATGCCATTCGCCATCGTGTTGTCGGGCTTCACCCGAATCATGCTCTGCGCGGATCTCATCCATACGTTTCCGTCAGGGCCGGAAAGCATATTCGATAATTGTTGATCGAAGGAATTGGACAGATACGTGATCTGCGGCTGCGTTACCTGCGCCGCCAGCAACGCCTTGATGTTGCTTTCGGCGAAACGCAAACCAAACACCACCGCGAAGAAAGTGAGGAAGGCGGTGCTGGTAACAGCGATCAGGCGACGCATGCCGTCCATTGTAATCAAGCGACTTCACGGTGTGTCTTGCAAATATCAAAAAATGTCGGGATCTGATGACACTGACTCATTTGAAAAAACGTGGCAAATGAGGGCTCTACCCGAAGTGTAGTCATTTCTTACCCCTGGCTGGCCACGACATTCGCGAATGACGTGGCTGGGGAGGAAGGATTCGAACCTTCGAATGGCGGCTCCAAAGGCCGCTGCCTTACCACTTGGCGACTCCCCAATGACTGGATATCCCTATTTTAGCAAGAATGAGGGCTAAAGACGAGATGGAAAACAAAATAGAACACCTCCGTTGCGCATTTTGAAGCAAAGGGAATAGACTGTAACACTCCGTTTGGACAGATTATTTCCAAAGAACCGTCCATATAGATAGAAGGAATGATCCATCCCCCATCCTCTATGACAACCCGCCGACTCCTCGCTTCCATTTCCGCCGCAACCATCCTCCCGGGATTATTCGCATTGTCGTTCTTCCTTGGCGGAACGCAGGCGGAAGCCCAGGTACCTGCGACCCGCACGTTCGGAAACGCAGGGTGGGACGCCGTGTACTTCTTCTTCATCGAGAAGGGAATCAAACCGTACCAGGACGGAGTGGCGATCGATGACGATGCCGCGACGACCCAAAAGATTTGCGAATTGGCAGGCTACTCGCGCGTACAATTCCTGCGCAGTAAGAATTTCGCCAGCTGCGGAGACAACTTCATCGAGTATTGGAACGGATCTTCTTGGATCCGAAGCGCCGCCTGCCCCCGCCAACCGTTCATCGATACGCTCACCTGCGCCGATCCTATCTCATCTTCATCTTCCAGTAGCTCATCCATCAGCTCTTCTTCTGTCTCATCAGCATTTTCTTCCAGCAACTCAAGCAGCTCCCAGGCCGGAGGATTCTCCGCCATCGACGTGAAGATCAACGGCCAGGATGGAACGATCAACGCGCCGATGGGAAGCATCGTCACGATTTCCTGGACGTCTAACGGCGTACAACGCTGCGACACGGACGGAAGCCAGTCACCGTGGGGACCGAACCGCACCATCCCGACAAACGGCAGCGAAAACGTCACGGTCACGAAGTCGATGACGTTCAGCATCCAGTGCGCCCAAACCCCTACGTCGCCGATGATCGTGATGGACGTGGTGGGAGTGAATGCGACGGGATCCGCATCGTCTTCTTCGAACTCCTCATTCTCGACATCGTTCCCCTCCTCCAGCTCCAGCAGTTTCTCGAGCACCTCCTCGGCCAACGTTTCGTCATTCAGCAGCATGGCTCCGGGCATGGGCTGCATCCAGATTTACAAGCAGGCATATGACATGAACGGCAATGAGTATCCGGTCACGCCGCAATTCTCGTTCATGCTCGACGGATCGCAGACGACATTCAACGGCGCAAACGGCCGCGCGCGATTTGATAACGTAGCCGCCGGAACGCATACCGTCACGGAAACGGTGCCGAACGGTTGGCGACAGCTCCTTGTGACGCCGGAAAACGGCATCGTGAACGTCGCGGCAGGACGTTGCAGCGGAGTCGTCTTCATCAACAGGCAAATGTTCGTAGCGGGAAGCAGTTCCAGCTCCCTCTCGAGTTCCTCGAGCAGCACGTCGTCATCCGTCAGCTCCAGCAGCACATCGTCTTCCAGTTCTTCGAGCGTTTCTTCATCCGTATCGAGCAGCACATCGTCCGCCAGCTCCATCAGTTCGTCGGTGAGCAGTTCCGTCTCTTCCTCTAGCAGTGCATCGTCCGTGCCGTCGTCGCAGAGCTCAAGCTCGTCGAGCAGCCCCTCCTCAATCAGCAGCTCAACCTCTTCGAGTGCCATCTCATCCGTCTCATCGTCCTCTAGCTCAGTCAGCTCCTCCGTTTCCTCCAGCTCCAGCGCGTCATCGGTCAACCTGACGATCGCGAAGACGGACAACCGGACGTCCGTGAACCAGAACGACCGCGTCACGTACACGATCAGCATCACGAACGCGACCGCGTCGGCTGCGAACAACGTGACAGTGACGGACGACCTGCCTCCGCAAGTGACGTTCGTGTCGGCTTCCAACGGCGGCACGCTGAGCTCATCGCGCGTGACCTGGACGAACCTCACCGTTCCGACGAATTCCACGCTCTTCATCACCGCCACGGTGGACATCAATTCCAACGCGACGGGCACGCTCACGAACATCGCCACCGTGAACGGCGGCAATTCCGCGACGGACAGCACGACGGTGAACGCTCCGCCGCAGACATTCCTGCAACTCACGAAGTTCGCCAGCTACCAACAGGTAAATTCGAGCAGGACGATCGATTACACCGTCACCGTGCGCAACGCGGGAAGCAATAACGCGCTGAACGTGGTTGTGACCGACGCGACCGATTCCGATACGACGATCACGAACAACGGAGGCGGAACGCAGAATGGCAACCAGTTGCAATGGAACGCAGGCACGCTTGCCCCCAACGAAACGCGCACCTTCCAGTACAGGGTCTCCGTGAATTCAGGGGTTCCCGCCGGAACCGTCATTAGCAATACGGTCCGCGCATCCGGATCGAACGCGGCGGAAGTGCAGGTAACGCTGAATCTGACGCTCGTATCCGCGGCCAAAAACGTTCAATTCGCCCAGAGCATAATGCCCAATGGATTGAATTATCTTCGACTCCTCGTCTACGCGAACAAAACCAAGATCGTCACAGCGCGTTTGTCGAATCTTCTTTTTTGGCTTTGATTCGTGACTTATTGCGCACAAAGGATAATGAGGTGTCTCCTATGCAAAAAATCGGTTGCCTCAATTAAACGGTAGGAATACTGTCCCCTGCCTTTGCATATCCTTCCCCCTTTTTATGGTGATGCATAGATCCTCCACATTTTTCGCGTTGTGCGCACTGATGGCACTTGCCATTATTTCCGCATTCTTCGCATTACAGACTCCTGCAAGAGCAGCGGATAGCTCGTTCACGTTTGCGAACGGATACGACATCCGTGAGTTCGTGCGATCATTCCCCCGTTACGCCTACATCCCGACGGAAGGTCCCGGCGCTGCGGGAATGGGTTCGGATGCGGCCACACTCACGAAGATCTGCGCCCTGAAGGGGCTTCCGGTCGTCGGATCATACACACGCAAAGGATTCAGCAGCTGCGGCGATAATACTCACGCCAATTACCAACCGGCAACGGACACCTTCGAAGTGGTTCCTTCCTGCGGCCAACCGAATTTCGTGGAAACGCTGACCTGCTACGCGGCTCCCAGCCCGGCATGCTCGGACGGCATCGACAATGATGGCGACGGAAAGAAGGACTTTCCCAATGACCCCGGCTGCAGCAGTGCCCAGGACACGTCGGAAGGAGGACAAGGTGACGCGCAATGCAACGACGGCATCGACAATGATGGCGACGGATTCGTGGACTTCTCCGGAAGCTCCGCCGGTTCGGTGTACGCCAACGCGGTCTTCTCGTCCGCTGGTGAGGAACAGTTGGTGGCCTCGGGCGTGCGCACCGGCATGACGGTCACGCTCGGCATTGCCGGAACGGTGAATATCAACAGTGTGCACACGGTGGACTGCGCCACGGGTACCCCGGGCAGCGAGTGGAACAACGTGTACGCCATCTTCCGCAACGACCAAAACGGCGAGGTGAGCAGGATCAAGGTGACGAACCAGGCAACGGTGACGGTACCGAACGGCGCCACCAAGGTGTTCGTCGCATACGTGGACCAGCCCGGCTGGTACGGGGACAATAGCGGAAGCTGCCAGATGACGGGTGTCACGGTGAAAAACCCGAACGGAGATCCGCAGTGCTCCTCGGCAGCAGATGATTCGGAAGGAATCGAGAACGCGGCTGCCTGCATCAGCTCCACGGTGCCGAGCACGGTCACTTTGGGACAGGAATTCACGGGTATTATCCGCATCAAGAACACGGGAACGAAGTCATGGACGGGAAACAAGTACTACCTGGGCATCCCCCATCCGCAGCTGGCCGCATGGTCGCTGACGAACGCAGGTGCCGCATGGGCTGGCTGGCCCTCGGCCGTCATCGCCCCGGGACAAGAGGTGGATATCCCCGTAAAGGGACGCGGAGCTGCGCTCGGCACCTTCCCCTTTGACTGGAGAATGGTGCAGGACGACGTGGAGATCTTCGGAGCGGTCTGCGCGAAAAACATCACCGTGGTCGCGGCTCAGCAGACACCCCAGTGCTCCGATGGAACGGATAACGACGGGGACAACCAAGTGGACGCCAATGACCCCGGATGCCACTCGGACTTCAACAAATTCAACCCCGCTTCCTACAACCCGAACGGAAACAACGAGGCCGCCAACAGCGGACGCGGAACGTGCGCGGATGCGATGGATAACAATGGGAACGGACTTATCGACGCGCAGGATCCCGTGTGCCACACGGACGGCAACCCGAACAACGTGAACAGCTTCGACCCCAGCAGGAACGAGGGGACGACGCTTCCCCAGTGCTCCGATGGAACGGATAACGACGGGGACAACCAAGTGGACGCCAATG
>CAZSMX010000004.1:31830-75590 GCA_964608325.1 uncultured Candidatus Peribacteria bacterium | reverse complement strand
GCGATTCAATGACATAAAAATATTTTCCTCCAAATACTAATTCTGTCAATGGCAGAACGACGGGGTCAAGAACCCAACACTTCGGATCCAATGGGGCACCAGTGGCATTATTGAGGGGGTACCCTTTTACAAGGGTGAGGCAAGCGGGTCGGTCAGTCAAATGAGACAAATGAGACAGTACAATGGGGGGTGTCTCGCTACTGGTCATACGATACATATGGCTTATTTAAAAACAAATATAGACTATTTTCTTTATCGTAATATTACGATAGGATGCCATTACTATGGTAGGCAAGACTGTCACCACTGACGCAGATCTGGCCCTTCTCACAAGGGCGCTCGGCCACCCAGCTCGAGTGCAAATTATTCGTTTTCTCGCGAGACGTACTTCCTGCATGTGCGGCGATATCGTCGATGTCCTGCCGCTTGCACAGTCTACGGTTTCTCAGCACCTCAAGACGCTGAAAGCTGCTGGACTCATCAGGGGAGAAGTCGACGGTCCGCGCGTCTGCTACTGCATCGAACCCAAGACACTTGCCAAGCTCAAAACCCTCATCGCGAATCTCTGATTCTTTTCCCCCGATTCCCATGTCCGATCCGATCACCGAAGCCGTCCGGTCCAAGTACGCATCTGCCGCTACGAGCGGCCTCTCAAGCGAAGCAGCTGGGGTTCGTGCGGTTGCGGAAGCCTTCGGCTACACACCCGAAGAACTGGCATCCATTCCCGCTGAGGCCAACATGGGTCTCTCCTGCGGGAATCCAGTAGCTCTTGCCAACCTGCGTCCCGGAGAGGTGGTCGTGGATCTCGGATCCGGAGGAGGCATCGATGTTTTTCTCGCCGCCCGCAAGATCGGTCCGACGGGGAAGGCCATCGGTATCGACATGACGAAGGAGATGATTGAACTCGCTCAGAAGAACGCGAAGAAGTCGCATGTCGTGAACGCTGAATTCCATCAGGCGACTATTGATGATCTCCCGCTGGAAGATTCTTCGGCCGATTGCGTGATCAGCAACTGCGTGATCAATCTCGCGCCCGACAAGAAGAAGGTTTTCCGCGAGATCGCCCGTGTGCTCAAGCCGGGAGGCAGGCTCGCCGTGAGCGATATCGCTCTCAAGAAGACCCTTCCGCCAGAACTCGGAAACGACCTCATGGCGTACGTAGGCTGCATCGCGGGGGCGATTCCCATCGAGGAATACCGCCAAGGACTGATTGATGCGGGCTTCGCGCATGTAGAAGTCATCGATAGCGGAGCTGATCTGAACTCATACGCCAAAGTCGAGAATCAGGCGGGCTGCTGCTCGCCGGGGAGTGGCTGTTGCTCTAGCGGCAAAAAGAAAGATGAAGACGCCTTCCATTCCAAGCTCGTGGAGCTTCTACAGCGCTACAACGTCAATGACTACGCCGCGAGCGTCAAAGTCTTCGCTGTGAAACCAAGCTGATCACCTCTTCCCTTTCTTCCCATGCACCGTCTGCATCACATTTCCGTTCATGCCCTTCCACGCCGCCTCTCGTTCCTCGATCGCTTCCTCACGCTCTGGATATTCCTCGCCATGGCTGTCGGCGTCATCCTCGGAAACGTTGCGCCCGCATTCGTTTCCGGCATCACACGTTTTTCTGTCGGCACGACATCCATTCCCATCGCAGTTGGGCTCATCCTCATGATGTATCCGCCTCTCGCGAAGGTGCACTATGAAGATCTTGGAAAGGTATTCCGCGACCGGCGCGTTCTTTCACTGTCCCTCGTGCAAAACTGGATCATCGGCCCTCTCCTCATGTTCGGTCTTGCGCTTCTCTTCCTTGCTGGTTATCCGGAGTACGCAGTAGGACTCATCCTCATCGGTCTTGCACGGTGCATCGCGATGGTCATTGTGTGGAACGAGCTTGCCGAGGGGGACACGGAGTATGCGGCGGGGCTCGTGGCGTTCAACTCGATCTTCCAGGTGCTCTTCTATTCGGTATACGCCTACGTGTTCATCAAAGTGCTGCCGCCTCTTCTCGGCTTCAGTTTCGGAGACGTCGACTTGTCCGGCATCTCCATGGGTACCATCGCGAAGAGTGTGCTCATCTACCTCGGTATCCCTTTTGCTGCGGGAATACTGACGAGATTCGTTATGCTGAAAGCAAAGGGAATAACGTGGTATGAAAACGTTTTTATCCCTCGCATCAGTCCTCTCACACTCATTGCCCTGCTCTTCACCATTGTCGTGATGTTCTCGCTGCAAGGAGAGAATATTCTCAGTCTCCCGCTCGACGTGATCCGCATCGCCGTGCCCCTCCTCATCTACTTTGTCATCATGTTCTTCGTCTCCTTCTGGATGAGCCGGAAACTCGGAACGGACTATGCCAAAACCGCCACACTCTCCTTCACGGCTGCAAGTAACAATTTCGAACTGGCGATTGCCGTGGCTGTTGCGGTATTCGGTATCGGATCGGGTGCCGCCTTCGCCGCCGTCATCGGTCCCTTGGTCGAGGTGCCCGTCCTCATCGGGCTCGTGAACGTGGCGCTGCGGCTCAAGGGAAGATACTGGTAACTCCGCTTCACTATCTCAGGCTTCATATTGCATGTGGAGAGAGGAGGAGTTGCATGGAATTTCATGAAACCAGGTGGTTGAATGACCGATGAAGCGCTTCCTCCGCTTTCTTGGCCGCGTCTTGCACAGATGCTCCCATAAATGGCCGGAGCGCAATCGATGGGAGCAGCGCCGTGATGATCGTATGATCTCCCTCTTCACGAAGGACAACGTTACAGGGAAGCGCGAGCGCGACATCGATATTGTCTTGCAGAGCCTGATAAGCCAGCTTCGGATTGCACGCACCGAGGATTTTATGCGGTGGGTGATCAACGCCAAGTTTTTCCTTCAGTTTCGCTGTGATGTCGATCTCGGAGATGATGCCGAAACCTTCTCTTTGAAGCGCATCGCGTACCGCTGTTTCCGCTTCTCCCATTGAGAGCGTAAGTATCACTTCGAGACTGTAGGATGCGGAGGGAGTCATAGTTGAGGGAAGGAAAATAAGAAGTATATCTGCCTCCTAGGTGTATGCAAGATTTGTGGCTATCGGATCTTGCAGAAGCGTTCCAGCATTTTCCGGTCATATACCGGTTGGATGGTGGTGTGGTGGATGTGGAACTTCTCCGAGCAAACTCGCTCCACTTCGGCAATGATGCGGTCACAATCGCACACGTCCTCCACGACAATCCCCACCTTGCAGGTCAGGTGATGCTCCGTTGGCGAGTTGCTCCAGACATGGATGTCTCCGACGGAAGACACACCTGGCACCGCTTTCACCGACTTCTCGAATTGCTCGTAGTCGAATCCCTCAGGGGAGGACTGGAGGAAGTAGTCCATGCCCTCACGGAAAATGCCCCATCCCGTCCTTGCCATGAAGAACGTAATGAGGAGCGCAGCTGCAACGTCGAAGTACACGTATCCGTAGAGGTAGGAGAGGAGTCCGCTCACCACTACGGCGGCAGACCCGTAGACATCGTATTTGAGGCAGGAATACGTTCCCTTCGCATTGAGGCTGCAGCACGCATCCGCCTTGAGCCCGTAGGCCGAGATGAAGTTCACCGCCATCGCGATCCCGCCGATGATCATCACGGGGATGCCGGGAATAGCCTCCGGTTCAATCAGGAGCCTGAGAGCCTGCAGGAAGGCCATCAAGGCTGTAACGAGCAGAAGACAACCCTTCACGAATCCGGCGAAGGCATCCATGCGCTTGTAGCCGAAGGTGCGCCGCTCATCCGGTTCCTGGCGCGTCTTCCGTTCACTGAATATGCTGAGAATGAGTGCAGCCGTGTCATCCACGTTCATGAAGCCGTCGGCGATGAGGGCGCTGCTCCCAAGGATGATCCCCGCCGTCATTTCTCCCACGGCGAGTCCCGCATTGAGGACGAAGGCAACGATGAAATTCTTCTCGAGCCTAGAAGTCGGCTGTTTGCCGCAGTGGTCAGTACACGTATCCATTGGGGGGGAAAGGGTAGCAGGAATCGTGGATAAAAAGGGAGAATTGCCTCAGTTCTTGTTGGGGGCAGGTGTCATCTTCTTCAATTTCCCTGTGTCCACTGCCCGGTCAAAGCGCCTTTCTCCGAGGAGAAGTGTCGGGATCTTGATTGTGCGGATTTCCTTCTCGACAATGCGCCGCTGCTCCTCCAGGCGACGAGCGATATCCGGAGATCGAGCGAGCTGTGCAATGCGCTCCACCGCAACCTCGGAGTAGCCGAGGGAGAAGAGAATTTCTTGCAGCTTATGTTCCGCCTCCTGCGACGTAAATTGCATATTGAACTGCGCTTGAAGATCCACTGTTTCTCCCTGCTTCTCCTCGAAAATCTTTTCCAAGAGCTGCCAGTCCGGAGAAATGTTGCTCTTCCCCTCAGGCAAAGGCACATCCTTCGTCGCCTCTAGGTATGAGGCCATCAGGAGGGAATTTGGGAAGTGGTAACCCTCTTCGTTCGGCTTTCGGATCGGATAGAGGAGGTAGGAGACGTTCACGGCATCGAGGATGCCCGCCTCCTTCATGTTTCCCGTGAGCTTCTTGCAGAACTTGCATCCGGGATCGATCACCTCCAGCGCGTAGTGCTTCGATGGATCGCGGGGGCGGTAGAACGTTGCTCTCTCCGAGAGATACTCCTGCGGCTTCCAAGATCGCAGCCGATCGGGGATGCGCGAGATGGTCTCCCCCAAACGGACGAAGGGACCGATTACCCACTCCACCATGCGTCCTTCCCGCACGGCCTGAACCAATCCCACCTTTGCCTGATCCACGCCGCACGCTTCCCCGGAGAGGGAGCAGGATTCGGCATTCGACGGATTGCATGTGTCGTAGACCCAGAGGTTCAAGCCCGCGTTTGCCACGTAGAGAAGGCTCCAGACGCTCAAGGCGACGAACGCGAAGGAGATCCAATCAAGCCAGCGATCGAGGAATTTCGCGATGCGCGGCCGCGTGAAGACGAGCTTGGAGAGGAGCTTTCCCCGCATCTCCTCTGAAAATGAGATGTCGCACGGCCGAAGCGTCATCCTCCGCCAGGTGCAGTGCCATGCCGCTTTGGCAAGCGGACGGTAGGTCGCAGAGAAGATGCTCAGGATGCCGAAGACGATGAAGGTGGCGATGCAGAACATGAGAGGTGGGTTACACCGCCTTGAGTATGGCGCTCAAGGTGGCACAGAACCGTTCGATATCGGCGGATGTGGAATGGAGTCCCAGCGAAGCACGAACGAGCGGCGGAAGGTGGCGGAGATGATTGAGATAGTAATGGCAGCAGAAGTGCCCGCTCCGGCACATGACGTTCTTCTCGTCTAAGTAGAGCGCAAGTCTGTGTGCGTCGAGTCCCTGGACGTAGAAGCTGAGGAGTGAGCTGGGACGGGCATTGATGATGGTGACTTTGGTCATCTCCGAGACGCGTCGAAAAAGTTCTTCCGCAAGAGGTTTTTCGTGAGCAGAGGGATTCTTTGTAGAAAACCATTCCAGCGCCGCGTGCATTCCGATGATTCCGCTCCAGCTCTGCAGCCCCGGTTCCAGTATCGAGAGTTCTTCTTCCCCTTTGAGGAATTCAAATGAATCCCTGTCCACATCGCTCACCGTGCCGCCCCCGATGAAGAATGGCTGCAGGCTTCGAAGGAGCGCACGTTTGATGACGATGAATCCGATGCTCGGCCCGTACATCTTGTGGCCGGAGCCGAACGCGGCATCGAAATCGACGCCCCGAAGCGACGCAGGATCGTGGCCGAACGACTGCGCCGCGTCGAGGAGGAGGATGCCCCCGGCTTCATGCACGTCCCGCGCGAGATCGGCGGCATTCGGGAGGCCGCGCCCGTCGATATTGGAGGCATTATTGAGAAGGATCACCGCCTTGGAGAGCTGTGCTCGCTCGTATGACAGGCTCCCGTCATCTGTTCTTGGCAGCACAAGACGCTCCTTCCCATGCCGCTTCGCCCACGTCATCGTGGGGAGAAACACGGAGTTATGCTCGATCTCGGAGGTGACGATGCGGTCGAACCTCTCCGCAGGGAGCTGCTGGAGCACCAGATTGATGCCGTACGTGGTATTCAAGGTGAAAGCGACCCCGTAGTCCTTCTCGGACTTACCGGCGAGCTGCAAGAGCCGTTTGCGGGCATCCCGAACGCGCTCATCGACCCATTTGCCCCACTTGTACTTCACCCTGCCGCCGCACGCATTGTGACGGAGGAAGTACTCCTGTTCGGCGTCCAGCACCGCTTGTACGCGCGGCGTTTGGCACGCCGCATCCATGTAGCAGACATCCGCCGGGAGATGCGCGAACGCGGGATCGCGGGCAGCAGAGGGGGCCGATGGAGTTGAGGTGCTGAAGAACATGAAATGAGTGAGTGAGAGCTTACAGGCGAATATTCTCCGTCTTGGTTAAAGCCTTCTCGATGGCGGCGCTCAGGGCGGGGAGCGTCGTCTCGACTTTCCGGCCGTTCACGAAGAAGGTCGGTGTTCCTTGGACGCCCTGCGCCTTGCCGGACTCCAGATCGCTCAGGATCGTCTTCCGCTTGATGCCTGAGGCAAGGCAACGGCTGAAGAGATCGGCATCCTGCACTCCCGCATCCTTCGCCCATTGCGGCAGAACTTTCCGGTTCAGGTTGTCTTGCTTGGCATAGGCGATATCGATGAATTCCCAGAACTTTCCCTGATCCGCAGCACATTCCGCCGCCTGCGCTGCATCGAGCGCATAGGTATGTGTGGTAATGAGAGGAAAGTGGCGGAATTCGAAGCGAATACGGTCGCCGTACTTCTCCAATAGCGGCTTCGTGACAGCGGCGTGCGTCATTCTGCAGGCCGGGCACTGGAGGTCGGAGTATTCGACCACCATTACGGAGGCAGCGGGGTTTCCCCTCGTTTCCCGGCGGGACTCCGCCGAGAGCCCGGTTGTGTTCACGCAGGAGGCGAGAATGAGGGACGAGACGATGAGTGGGAAGAAGAAATGTTTCATTGGGCGAGAAGCGAATCGATGGCGGATTTGAAGTTCTCAAATGGCTGTGCTCCGGAGACGAGGCTGTTCTTCTGGGTCTTGAGGTTTACGATGATGTTACCGGGGGTGCCGTTCACGCCCGCCTTGTTGCCGCCATCCATGTCGTCCTTCACTTTCTGCGCATACTTGCCGCTGTCGAGGCATGACTGGAACTTCGCTTCGTTCACGCCAACCTCCTTGGCCAAGGGGGCCAGCTTGTCGAGTGCGAATCCTGTGCCTTGCGATGTCGTTCGTTCGTAGATCGCATCGGTGAATTTCCAGAACGCGTCGTTGCCCCCGAGCTCTGCCACACATTCAGACGCTTCCGCCTCCTTCTGCGCGTTGGCGTGGAAGCTCAGGGGATAGTGACGATAGACCCACATCACCTTGTCGCCGTACTCTTTCATGATCTGCTGATAGGTGGGATGTACGCGTTTGCAGAAGGGGCATTCGAAGTCCGAGTACTCGATGACAGCCACTTGGGCGTTCGGGTTTCCACGGATGTGGTCTTTCTGGGGATCAACAGGGGGAACATCTTGCGCAGTTTCCGGCTGTGGGGGGCGCTGTGGCGCAGCCGGTGTCGGCTGCTGAGCTACGGGAGCAGGGGCAGGGTTCCCACTGATGGGAGCGCCAGACATCTTACCGGCCGAGAAACCGATCACGAGACCGATAAGAACCATCGAAACGGGAAACCAGATGGTGTTGCCTGAGGCGGTATGCGGCGCATCAGAAGATGATGTAGACATAGGAATGTGGGGGAAAGAGAGAAATATGGAAAAAGTTCCATGTATGGAGACGCGGCTTCATTGGTCTAAGAAAATACGGACCGCCGAAACAGCGATGCGATCAGAGAAAAATCATTCACTCCCTGAGAACGACCGTTCGGAGACGAATATCTGCGAACTGGCGCTTCTCGGTGAGAGTCCTCGATTCTGAATTGTTGATTGATGGCAGGTCAGCCCAGCGCAGGACAGACGCGGGCACCGCATCGAGCATGCTTACGAAGGTAAACGTGCTGGCGTCTCCTCCCTGTAGGCACGCTTCTTTTTGACAGTGATCGGATGGGGCTGGAGTGCTGCGTGAAGAGTAGAGGTCGGAAAGGATGACCTCCGAGGGAGAAGGCAGATCAGCAACTGCCGATCCCTGAGAATCACACGATACTTGTATGGGCTGGATCCCCCTCTCGGAAAAACAGCAGAAGCTGCTGGAAATGACTTGGAGGCCGAGGAGCGTGGAGGTAAGGGAATTCACGTGAGTGGGATAATACAGGATGACCTGGGGAGAAGGTAGAAATTCAGAAGAACAATTAGGGAGGAAGTGGCTATAAGCGCGGCAAAAATGCCGGAACCTCCCGCTTGTACCTCTCATAGGCTTCGCCGAATTCCTTGATCATATCTCTCTCTTCCCGCTTGGCGAGATTCGCGTAGACGAGGACGAGGATGGGGAACATCACGAGCGTGACGAGCGTCGGCCACTGGAGGAGGAAACCGAACATGATCAGGACGAAAGCGACGTACTGCGGATGCCGTATTTTGGCGTAGACTCCCGTCGTTGCGAGCTGGTGGCGCTTCTGTGCGCGGTAGAGCACGTTCCACGCCGAGGAGAGCAGGATGAACCCCACGACGATGAGCACGTTGCTCAGGATATGAAGCGGATTGATATGCGGATTCCCTCCCCATCCGAAGAATGTTTCCCACAAGTGCCCGGCGTTGTGCGAGTAGAGATCAATACCGGGATACTTGCTCAGGAGCCATCCCGAGAGGAAGTAGATTGTGAGCGGAAAGCCGTACATCTCGACGAAAAGCGCGACGATGAAGGCGGAGAACCCGCCGAACGCCCGCCAATCACGGGAGGTTTTCGGGCGGGTGAAACTGAAGGCGAAAATGAGGAAGACCGCGATGTTGATGATCACAAGTCCCCACAGGCCGTACGCGGGTGCCGTGTCAGTCATGGTGGTGAGGGGAAGAGGAAGAATCCTTTTTCGGCTTCTCCTTGGAGTCGTCGCCCTCTTTACCATGCCCCCCATGACCGCCATGGCCAAAGAGATGGAGAGGAATCATCGCGAAGAAGAGCAGATACGGGAGGTACCCGTAGAGATGGGCCCAATGCTCGGTGATCAGAAAGAAGCCGATGATTGCGAGGAAGCCAAGGAGAGCGATATTCAGGCGTGTCATGATGCAAGGGGTGAGGAAGCGGCGAGAGAAGGCTCCACGCGCTTGAGGAGCACCGCGTTCGTCGCGACGATAATGGAGGAAACGGACATGAGCAGCGCGGAGATCGCCGGAGAAAGCGAGATACCGAAGGATGAGTAGAAGACGCCTGCCGCGACGGGAATCGCCAAGATATTATAGATCGATGCCCAGAAGAGGTTTTGCTTCATCTTGCGGACGGTCGCCTTGCTCAGAATGATCGCCGACAGAATATCGGACGGATCGGACTTCATGAGGACGATATCCGCCGTCTCCATCGCTACGTCCGTTCCTGCGCCGATGGCGATGCCGATGTCCGCCTGCGCGAGGGCTGGGGCGTCATTGATCCCGTCGCCAACCATCCCGACGAACTTGCCCTCGCTCTGGAGCTTCTTGACCTGCTCTGCCTTGTGCTCGGGAAGCACCTGCGCGAAGACACGATTGATGCCCAGCTCCTTCGCGACAGCGTCCGCGACATCCTGATGGTCGCCAGTCATCATGACGGGCTGGATGCCGATGGCCAGGAGTCCTTCGATGGTTCTCTTCGCGCTTTTGCGCGGCGTGTCGGCGGCAGCGATGATGCCTCTAATTTTCCCATCGACGGCGAGCAGGCTGAATGTCTTCCCGGCCAGTTTCCGCATTGCATCTCCGGCAGCCGCCGTATCGATGCCGTTGTCTTTGAGGAGCTTCTCCGTTCCCACAAGCACGGTCTTGTCGCCGATTGTCGCTTTGAGACCATGCCCGGCGACGGACGCGAAGTCGCTGATGGCTACGGGATCGATGCCCCTCTGTTTCGCTTCATCCACGATGGCTTTCGCGAGCGGATGGTTCGAGCCGCTCTCGATGCCCGCCTCGAAGCGCAAGACATCCACCTCCGAGAAGCCATCGAAGCCGATGACATCCGTGACCTTCGGTTTCCCCTCCGTGAGTGTCCCCGTCTTGTCGAGGATGATGGCTGTAAGTCTGGAGGTGTTTTCCAATGTCGCGGCATCCTTGATGAGGATGTTGTGCTTCGCTCCCAGCCCTGTGCCCACGGCGACGGCGGTGGGCGTGGCGAGTCCGAGGGCATCGGGGCATGCGATGACGACGGCGGAGATGGCGAACGTGAGTGACGTGATGATGGTCGCCCCGCCGAAGACGTACCAGCTGAAGAACGTGAGGATGCCTGATCCGATGGCGACGACGACGAGGATGGCAGCGGCCTTGTCCGCGATGCGCTGCCCCGGCGCCTTCGAGTTCTGTGCCGTCTCGACGAGCTTGATGATCTGCGCCAGCACGGTATCCGCCCCCACCTGCATCGCTTTGAACTGCACGAGCCCCGTCTGGTTCACGGAACCGCCCACGACCTTTGCACCCTTCTCTTTGGAAACAGGCAGGGATTCGCCGGTGACGAGGGACTCGTCGATAGAGGTCTGTCCTTCCGTCACTTCCCCGTCCACGGGCACCTTGTCGCCGGGCTTCAGCACGACGATGTCGCCTTTGACGATCTCACTGCTTGGAATCGTCACCTCTTTCCCCTCGCGTATGACTAGAGCCTGCGGGGGGATGAGGTTGAAGAGGGCACGGAGGGCTTCGGATGTCCCCCGCCGCGACTTCATCTCCATCCAATGCCCGAAGAGCACGAACGTGACGAGCATCACGGCGGCATCGAAGAACGTCTCCCCGCCGACCGTGAGCATAAGGATGACGCTCCCGACGTAGGCGGCAAGCACGCCCGTGGCGATGAGGACGGCCATGTTGAGCTTCCGCGCCCTCAGCGAATAGTACGTTCCCGTGATGAAGATAGAACCCGTCCAGAGCACGACGGGAGTGCTGAGGAGAAAGAGGAGCCAGTTGACAGGAATCGGCGTGGGGAGTTGAAGCCTGAAGAGAGTTTCTCCGAGAGGCGAATAGAGGACGGTCGGAACCGCGATGAGCAGAGAGATCCAGAAACGCCTGCGCATGTCCGCTTCCATCTGCTTGGCCATGGCCGGATCGGTCATCGCGGCTTCGTGGTCAGAGTGGCTCATGCGAGACATGTCATGCCCTTCGTGATTCGTCCCCTCCGTCCCTGTTCCACTTACTTTCTTCGCGATCAATTCCATACCGCAGGCGGGGCAGTGGCCCGGCTCCGCTTTGTGCACCTCCGGGTGCATCGGACACGTGTAGATCACCTTTCCATCGGTTCCTTTCATGTTCTTCTGCAGCGGGTGCGTATGCTTGGAGTGATGCATTTTCTTTCCCAACCCGTACTCGTACTGTTTGGCTTCCATGTCGCAACCGGAAGAGACGCACAATTCTTCCGCACTGCAGCCGATGCACTCTTCGCCGCAGGTACAGTGTTTCGAAGATGAGGAGTGATGATCATACATGGTAATGCGTCAGAAGAGAATCAGTGCTGGTGCTGTTTACCGTTACGCTTGTGCGTACTGCCATGGCTGCCATGTCCGTGGAACAGATGCATGAGCGGACAGAGGAGGATGAAGATGAACGGTGCGTAGGCAAGCACATGCTGCCAGTGCAGAATGAGACCGGTGATCATGACGCCGCCGAAGAGGTAGTAGAGCCAGAAGGGAATGTGCAAGGTTTTCATTGATGCGGGTTGGGGAAAGAATGGAAATCATTGGGAAGAGGTTCCATTGCCGAAGCCACGCATCATTCCTTGCGGAAACTGATAGGATGACGGGGCGCCGGTCGTGCATCCGCTGAGACGTTGCCCCATGATGATGTGCATTTGCTCCTCGCCGGTTGTACCCATCATCTGCTGCATCGCAGCGTTCATTTGCTCATGCCCGGCACCGAGTCTCTGACCCATGAAGTATTCGCCCATCAATTCGAAGTCACTGTCCGAAACATCCTGGCATTTCGTCTTCCCGGATTGCAACTTCTCATAGAGCGCTTTCCCATCCGCTTCCTCCTTCGTTGATGTGACACCGGAGAAATTCTGCCATGTGCCACCCCACATCATGGGCATCATGCCATATCCCGTTCCTCCGAATCCGCCCCCAGCAAACGATGGCCAGAAGGGAAACGTGAACAAGCAGGCAATCGTCCCAACGACGACAAGTATCCATCCCCACCTCCAGAGAGTCTTTTCCGTAAAGTGTTTGAATGCCCAAAATAAGAGGAGTGCTGCTCCAAAGACAAAGACAATGACAGACAAGATATGGAGGCCGTAGATGAATATATAACCTGAGCCGAAGCCGATGTTGTTCATCATGGAGAACATGGGAATGGGGGGGGGAAATGCTATAGCAGGCTACGCCTGTGCGATCCGTTTATGAAGATGGTGATTCATCCGATCCTTTTGATACGGTCGGGAGAAGACGCTGCACCTGTGCCATGATGGCATCATGCGCGGCATCGGGGTGCGAGATAAAATGGAGACTTGGCAGTTCTCCTCGATTGGGAATGAGTGTTCCAAAGCGAAAGAGATGCTGGAAAATTCCCTCTTCCCTTGCCTCGATGGAACGGATGCGATAGAGCGGAATATCGAGGACATTATCGGATACCCAGAGACGCTGCTCGGAGCCGATGATGCGCCTGTTCGTGAGAAGGTACTGCCGCGTACTCACGCTGAGATATCGGTAGAATGCTGCATGGTGGAAGAGGAGGAGGAACGCATGGCCAATGAGAATGATCCAGAGGGAGAGTTCGTGATTCTGCGTCGCGGTGGAGGCGAGGATTTCACAGAGAGCATAAAACGCCCACGAGACAAGAATGAGAAAAATGGCGGGAAGAAACCGCATCCAGTGTTCATGGATGAGAAGGACTGCCTCCTCGCCGTCAATGGGTGACGTGCGGTTGTTCATGAATAGAAGAGAGAATGGAGGAGAGGAGGTAGCAGGATGTAGATGATCGTGAGCGTGACGTAGAGAATCACGATAACGAGCGTCCTCTTATTAGGCTGGTGAGCGCTGATTCCGCAGAGGAGCACCATCGATGAGGCATTGTGCTTCCTGAATGCGCGGCGGAAACCCCAGAGATTGAGGAATGTGACGAGGAGAGAGAGAACACTCAGGCCGATGAACCAAGGAGAGAGAAGAAGTTGCATAGGTCAGTGGTTAGTGGTGATCATCATGCTTTGTGCCATGCGAGGAATGATTGCCATTTCCGTGTCCTCCCATCATGAGCATCATTAGCGGGCAACAGAGGATGAGAAGGAACGGGATAATCGAGATGCCTGCTTGCCAGTGGAAGAAGTAGGAGATAGCGATAAATGCAATGACTACGACGACACAGCTGTAGAGCCAATTATGTTTCATGGGTGGTGGGGGAAGAATGATGATTAGGAGCGGGTGGGTAGAGGTCAGCAAAGACATTCGTCATGCTCTCTTCGGCTTTGCGAGCAGTTTCCTGGACGGTCAGTCCTTTGAATCGCTTGAGTGCGACCGACGGAAGCATTGCGGAGACTATCGTGGTGCCTTTGTCCTTCTCATACAGCACGATGTTGCATGGTAGTGCGAGTGCGACATCGGAGTTCTCTTGCAGTGCCTGGTACGCGAGCTTCGGATTGCACGCACCAAGGATTTTGTGCGATGGATGATCGATGCCAAGTTTTTCCTTCAATTTTGCTGCGACATCAATCTCACTGATGATGCCGAAGTGCTCGGCTGCAAGAGCGGCACGAACTTTTGCTTCTGCCTCTTCTAGCGGAAGAGGAAGGATCGCCGCGAGCTTGTACGTGCCGATATGTTTCGTGGATGGCTTCATTTGCGCTTGGAAAGACGATAAATTTCCAGGAGCTCCTCCGATGCCCTAGAAGCATCGCCGCTCTGCATCTGACGTGCGACGTGCTTGTAGAGATGGCCGCGAAGCACGACCTCCTCCAGGCTGGAGAGGGCTTCCTTAATCGCGAGAGATTGACGGAGGATGTCGATACAGTAATCCTGACGTTCGATCATTTTCCGCAATCCTTCGATTTGCCCGGCGATGATTTGCAAACGGCGGATAGCGCGGAGTGAATCAGCGCTGAGTTGTTCGTGCTCATCATGGGCACTGTCTGGTGTCGGTTTTCTCTGTGCTGACGCACCGACCTTGCGTCGTTGGGTGGATGGAGTCATGCGGGGATGATACCCCATAGGGGTATGGGGTCAAGCATTTTCTAACCCTTTGCCCTTCCGGAATGACAGAAACCAATAATCGTAATATAATAAGTTGTGAAATACTAATTGAAATCCGCCAATCATTTTCATGTCATCTCAAAACAACGAAAGATCGACGCACGTATTGATGTAAGCACCTTGCAGCTCATTAACATGAAAGAGGGATCCATATCAAACGCTGATATTAAGAAGATCCGGAGCTTTTTCCGCATTCATCCGGATATCCTGAATTAGCTGCAAAATGAACATGTGCGGATGAATGCCGATTCCCGTTGAAATCAATCAGGCAGCATATATGCCATGAGGGCTAAAATGCAGTTATGGAACTCCCTACGGGTAGACGGCAGTCCCCATTCCGGCAATCGACTCTCCTCACGCGGGATTCTTTCATAAGCCATTGTGACAAGCACAATGTGAGCATCCGAAAGGAACAGCTGGAACAATGGCATCGTGAGGGACTTCTCTATCCCGCTCTCCGGCTCTTTCTTCGACCAGTAGAACTCACGAAAATTTTCATGAATCACAAAGGATTAAATCAATGGGTCTGGGTGTACAGCGGTGACGTTGGGAAGTCTCAGTACATGAAGAGAGAGAAGGGACCCTATTACGAACTCGAAGCACTTTGGGGAATGAACGAGAACGACTGGCTGGACCGCTGGCATCGAAGCCAATATGACTTTCCCTCAACAAAGAAGTACTTTCATTGGAAAGAGCGTTACCATGGCGGGTACGTGAGGAACAAAAAGCTTCTGAGTCAATCCTATGAACTCCTCTACGACAAACGCCAAGTCCTCGCCGTGAAGACCATCTGCCAGCACGAAAAGGACGAGCGCACGTTCCCCCGTGAGCGGCGGTACATCCGCACACGCCTTCACGAAAAACTCGCCGATTTTCACCGCTTCTTGCGCCTCTACATCGCAATCGAGGAGCTCAAGGAGCTCTCCAACGCTCGGATGACCAAGCGACACGAGCGACTACCGAAGCGCGTGAAGAAGAGCAAAGGAGAGACGCGCGCGGAACTCCGTTCGTACTACAAACTTGTGGAAAAGCCCCGGCTGGAGCGCGAGGTGAAGAAATTGCTCAATGAACATCACTACACCGTACAGAAGTTACAGGACTGGCGCTTTTGGCTGGCCCGGCAGAGCCATCTCAACGACGGATCCATCTTCCGCGAGAGCAGTCGCTCATATCTCGCGGCACTCGATGACGCGGCGCTTATACGGGCGGAGGACACGAATTACATGATCTGGATCCTCAATTGGTTTCTGTATCTCCTCACGGGTAATGAAGAAACAGTGAGGGGCATCGTGGGAGGATGGATCGGGCAGCACTGCCGCTTCTGCCATCGGGCGTACGAACCGAGCCCCAACAGACGGGAAGAGCAAGAGACTTGTGGGCGGGAAGAGTGCACTGCTAAACTCAGAAACCTGCACCGAAAGCCAAAAAGAAGAAAGGACACAAAATGACTGCCTGGCTATGGCACCTATGAGCCCCTTCATCCGTGCCATCTTTTTCTGCATATAAATAGTGGAGTCATTTTTCGTTTCTCCCATGACTCCTTGCCCATCCAATCTCGCGATTGTGGAAATAGCCATCGATATGCTCCGTCCTGCTCCCTATAACCCCCGCACTTGGAACGAGACACAGCTCCAAACGCTCCAGGACAGTCTCTCACGGTTTGGCTTTGTCGACCCGATCATCGTGAACGGTGCCCCAAGGCGTAAGAACGTGGTCATCGGGGGCCACATGAGGCTCGAAGCAGCACGTCGACTCGGGATGAAGACCATCCCAGTCGTGTACGTGAATATTCCATCGCTGGAACAGGAGAAGGAATTGAACCTAAGGCTCAACCGCTCGACTGGGGAGTGGGACTGGCAAGCACTGAAAGCCTTCGATTCGGACATCCTACTCGACGTCGGCTTCACGGCAGACGAACTCGCGGGAGCGTGGGACGGGCTCCTTGAAACGGAGGACGACCACTTCGACGTGGAGAAGGAACTCCAGAAGATCAAGAAACCAAAGGCGCGGATCGGAGACATGTGGGCTATCGGCTCCCACCGCCTCATTTGCGGGGATAGCCAGGATCCTGCCGTCGTCCGACGGCTCATGGGGAAGAAAGAGGCCTCCATGCTCTACATCGACCCGCCGTTTAATATTGGCTTGAGCTACGACAAAGGCATTAGCCAGCGTAAGGCCTACGGAGGGAGGACGAACGACCGCAAGAGCGAGGAGGAGTACCGGGCGTTCCTAAAGGCCATCTTGAGCAATGCATTGGCTGCGGGAAGAAAGGATCTTCACTGCTTCTTCTGGTGCGATGAGAACTGGACGTGGCTCGTGCAGGAACTCTACCGGGAACTTGGGGTCACGCACCGCAGGCTCTGTGCTTGGGTGAAGGGGAATTTCTCCCTCACGCCCGGCATCGCCTTCAACAAGGCGATGGAAATCGCTGTGTATGGAACGGTAGGGACACCATATCTCGCTCCGACTCCAACCAACCTCTCGGAGATCCTCGACAAGGAGGTGGGAGCAGGCACCCGCCAGATCGACGACATCCTTTCCCTCTTTCAGATCTGGGCATGCCAGCGGCTGCATTCGACGGAGTACCAACATCCGACACAGAAGCCTCCGCCCCTCCATGAGAAGCCTCTCCGCAGATGCACAAAGCCCGGAGACATCGTACTCGACCTGACAGCTGGAAGCGGCTCGACGATGGTCGCCTGCCATCAGATGAAGCGGCGGGCATTCCTTTGTGAAATTGAACCAATTTTCTGTGACCTCATTTTGGAAAGAGCGAAGGCACTTGGTCTTACTCCTTCCCCACTCAAATCATGACGAAGCCCCCTATTACCACCGGCACGATCCTGCGACTCGGAAATCATATCCTCGGATGCGGGGATGCCACGGATACGACGTTTGTGACACGAGTCATCGGCAAGGCGAAGGTACGCCAGATCCTGACCGATCCTCCCTATGGCATCGACTACGTAGCCTCCAAAGAAGACTTTTCCGGACACAAAGGCAGGCATGCACCCATCGCCAACGATCACCTCCAGACGGATGAGGAGTACCGCCTCTTCACGAAAAAGTGGCTTGAGGCGGTGAGGCCGCACTTGGCAGGGAAGAACACGATCTACTGCTTCAATTGCGACCGGATGGTCTTTGCGCTGCGGGAAGGCATGCAGGACGCCGGGTTCCGACTCTCGCAGCTCCTCGTGTGGGTGAAGACACAGCCCATCGCGGGGCGGCTCGACCATCACCCACAGCACGAACTCATCGCCTATGGCTGGCACGGTACCCACGAGCGCATCCGCTGCGCCGACCGTACAGTGCTCGTCCATCCCAAACCTCACCGAAGCACCCTTCACCCTACCTGCAAGCCCGTGGCGCTCTTGCGTCGCCTCGTCCTCAATGGGACGCGGACCGGAGATATCGTCTACGACCCCTTCCTCGGTTCCGGCTCGACTCTCCTTGCGTGCCAAGAGACAGGCAGACGCTGCATCGGCGTGGAACTTTCCCGCGAGTATTGCAGGGTTGTCTGCGAGCGTTTTGAGAAAGCAACGGGCATCGCCGCGAAGGTCGTCACTTCCCCCTTCCATTCATGAAGAGCCGCCATGCCACGCACAAGGCAACTATTGAAGTGCGAAAAGCGCAGGAACAAGCTCTGCTCCTCGATCAGTTTCGCAAGCTGCCGGTCGTCTCCGTTGCCTGCGAGAAGACGGGAATCGGGAGAGCGAGCTACTACCGCTGGCGGCAAGAGGATCCAGAATTCGCCAAAGCCGCGGATGAGGCACTCACGGACGGCACGAATCTCGTCTCGGACATGGCCGAGAGCCAGCTTCTTTCTCAGATCCGCGACGGCAATCTCGGTGCCGTCATGTACTGGCTGAAGCACAGAAATCCCCACTACAACAACAAACTCGAAGTGACGGCGCGTCTCAAGCACGAGGACGACAACCTCACCCCCGAGCAGGAAGCCGCAATCACCGAGGCACTGCGGCTCGCCTCGCTCACCGAGGATGATCCCTCAACTTCTTCTATTTCCTTACCCCCTTCTTCCCATGGTACGACAACGACAAACGCCGCCGACGCAGAAACTGTGGCTCCGGATGTTCAAGGATAAAAGTCTTCGCAAGAAGACGGTGACGCTCAGTCACTATTGGTTCTTCCACTTCTACTTCTGGCACTACGTAAAGTTCAGGACTGCGGCCTTCCAGCGCGAAATGTTTGATCTCACGGAGAGCGAGGAGCATTCAACCGTCGCCATCACGGCCTTCCGTGGGTCGGCGAAATCCACGATCATGAACCTCTCCTACACTCTCTGGTCAATCCTCGGAAAACCCTGCAAGAAATTCATCCTACTCGTGGGACAGACACAAGCGCAGGCGCGCCAGCATCTGAGGAACATCAAGGAAGAGTTGGAGAATAATGCCCTCCTGCGATCCGACCTTGGGCCCTTCCGCGAAGAGGAGGACGAGTGGCGTAACAGCTGTCTCGTAATCAGCAACTACGGCGCGAAGATCATGGCGGTCAGTATCGACCAGGCGGTGCGGGGGCTGCGCCATGGGCCCCATCGTCCCGACCTCATCATCTGCGACGACATCGAAGACCTCACCTCCGTGAAGACGAAAGAGGGCAGAGACCGTGTGTACCAGTGGGTGAAGGGAGAACTTCTCCCTGCCGGAGACACGGGCACCCGCATCGTTTTCATCGGGAATCTCCTCCATGAGGACTGTCTTCTGAAGCGCCTCCAGCGGGAGATCAAGGACGGGAAACTGCAGGGTACCTACCGGGAGTACCCGCTTCTTCGCGAAGACGGAACGTGCCTGTGGCCGGGGAAATACCGGACAGAGAGGGATGTCGATATCGAGCGGCAACGGATCGGGAGCGACTCCGCGTGGTACAGGGAGTACCTCCTGCGGATTCTCTCGGATGCCGACCGCGTCATCCACCCCGATTGGATCCGATACTACGACGAGTTCCCGCCGGAGAAGAGCAAGGAAATGGAGTCCCGGTATGTCGCGACGGGAATTGACCTCGCCATCTCCAAAAACGAGAGCGCCGATTTCACCGCGATGGTTTCGGGGAAAGTGTACCGCGATGAGGACAGGGATCTCTTCATCTACATCCTCCCGAATCCCGTCAACGAGCACCTCACGGCACTGGAAACCCTCGAGCGGGCGAAGCAGGTTTCCAAGGCCGTCGGCGGCGGGGAGAAATCGCAACTCTGCATCGAGGAAGTGGGGTACCAAGGCATGCTCATCGAGACCCTCGATCGCGACGGCTATGACGTGAAGGGATCGAAGGTGAAGAATCAGGACAAACGGGCGCGGCTGGCGCTCACGAGTCACCTGATCCAGTCGGGAAACGTCCTCTTCCCGCGCCACGGATGCGAGGAACTCATCAATCAGCTTCTCAACTTCGGTATCGAGTCGCACGACGACCTGGCCGACGCCTTCGCGATTCTCCTCGCCTATGTCCTCGAGGAGGGGCCGGGATCAAGTCTCGGATTTATGTGGCTCGTGGGAGGTGACGGTGACCGGCATCCGGAGGACAACGTGAAGTGGTGGGGGAGCAGTGCTCTGGGGGACTGGTCACATGAGAACATCTTGACTAAGCAGTTCTGATGTCAGACAAAAGGGGCGGGAAGAAGAATCTCCTCGCCCTTTTTGCGATTTTAAGAGGTATTTGAAGATCCCCACGGGGTCTTTTGGCTGGATATGAGGAGGGAGTTGCGACATCGCTTGTGGAGCATTCTTCCCTCCCTCCCTATGGCAACCGCCACCCTCTCATCCATACAGACGGCACACATCGATCTCTCCCCTCCGCTGGCAACCGGAACGATCCGCTACGTCCTGTACGCCCGGAAATCCAGTGAACAGGATGAGCGGCAGGCGCTCTCCATCGATTCGCAAGTGAAGGCGATGCTGGAGCTTGCAAAGCGCGAGGGGCTGGAGATCGTAGACGTGCGCCGCGAGAGCCACAGCGCCAAGGAATCGAGCGGGAGACCCGTGTACAACCAGCTTCTGGAGGATATCCGGGGAGGACAGTTCGACGGCATCCTGACGTGGGCTGCAGACCGCCTGAGCAGGAACGCGGGTGACTTGGGATCAATCGTGGATCTCATGGATCAGGGACTCCTGAAAGAGATCCGGACGCAAGGTCAGCGGTTCACGAACAATCCCAACGAGAAATTCCTCCTCATGATCCTCTGCTCGCAGGCGAAGCTCGAAAACGATAATCGAGGGATCAACACGAAACGAGGCATGAAGACGCGAGCAGAGATGGGACATCGCCCCTGCATTCCTGCTCTCGGCTATGCGCTGGAGAAGAGACCTGAAGACAAAAAGAACAGAGTCATCCCAGATCCGATCCGGGGGCCGTTCATCCGCCAGATGTTCGAGAAGGTGGCCTACCAGCACGTGAGTGGGAGAAACCTCCATCGCTGGATGCAGGAGGTGGGATTCCGGACGAAACTCGGAAAGACCGTGACGCTCAGCATGATCTACCGGATGCTCCGTAATTCCTTCTATACGGGAAAGTTTGAGTATCCGGTCGGGAGCGGAAACTGGTACAAGGGGGACTATGAGCCGCTCGTGCCTCAGCATCTCTTCGAAGAAGCAGGGAAGGTGCTGGATCTGGCACCGAAGAAAGCGTGGGGGACGAAGGAATTCGCCTACACGCGGATGATGACGTGCGGGGGGTGCGGCTCGGGGATCACAGCAGAGGAGAAACACAAGAAGCTCAAGGATGGGAGCATCAAGACGTACATCTACTACGTCTGCTGCGATTCGAAGACCCACGACTGCAGGGAGCCGTCCATTCGGGAAGATGTTCTGCTGGAGCAGCTCCTTGCCCTCATCGACACCATCGATCTCGACAAGGTAGGCATGAAGAAGAAGCTGCAGGAGGAGGTCTCCCGCTACGAGCGGTTCTCAAACGGCATTCTGGGGCAGAGCATGGGCATGAAGGTGCCAAAGGTGGACGTGCGGACGTACGCGAAGTACCTCCTGAAAGATGGCAAGACAGAGGAGAAGCGGGAACTGCTCAACTGTCTGCGAAACAAGCTCACGTTGAAGGGCGGAGTCATCACCTTAGAACAAATGCAGGAACATTTGCGGAAAAGGTGAGCACAGGAAGCACGAGGCTTCCTGATAGGCCGATGTAGCGACTAAAATTGATCCTTTGTGCCGTCAGCATAGACGACCTGCTGGAGTGTGAAACGGGACTGAAGATCCTTCATTGAGATCGAAGCGATGCGCTCGTGGTTGTCCATGAACTGGTTGTAATCCATGCTGCCATTCCATGTCTTCGTCTCACCCGCTCTTAAACCATCCTCATAGGTGATAGTCATGTCAATGATCTTGCGGTCGAAGAGGTCGCTGAAAGTTACGTAGCCCGTGAAGGCGCGAATATCCTTGGGAAACTTGTTTGTGAATTCAATCGCGAAATCCAAGGAGTCGCTGTAGATCCTGCGCATGATGTCGGCTTTCGTAAACTGCTTCGAGACAAGCTTCATCTCGATGCCGGTTGCTGGAACAGGGGCAGTGGTAGCTGTTCCCTGCCCTCGAACCGTCCGCGGAGCATCTGTTGTTTGTTTCACTTCAACGGAGGCGCCGATGCCAAGGATAATGGCAAGGAGGAAAAGGCCGACTACTGAGAGAATGACACCGTGTTTGTTGGCAAATGTTTCCGGCTGCTTCACACCGGAAGCTTCTGCTTTTCTGTCGTAGTTATTTGTAATGAGATGCATCACTATCCCGCCAACGATGCCAATCACGAGCGAAAGACCGACGATGAACGCTCCACCGATAGCCGTCCCAATGGCTGTTCCGACTTTTTCGAACTGATCACTCGTATCGGAGATGGTCTCTGCTCCAAGGACGAACGTGAGAACAATCGCCGAAAGTGGCAGGAGGAAAAACGCAATCTCCGTTTCGCGGAAGAGGCGTTCGATGATGTGGTTTTTCTCGGTCATCTGCCAAACGCTCCAAATAATGAGCGCCCACAGGAGGAGAAAACCTATGCCCACTGCTTTATTGCCTGTCATCCAGGCATAGTTCATTTCAAAGATGACTGCTGGAAACAGGGCCAGCAGTACCTTAAGAAAAAGATGTTTCTTCATTGGAAAAAGGGGGAAGGAATAAAACCCCAGGTATCCCAAAAGGGACAACCCAGGCAGGTCGCCCACATCCGGCACCTTTCGGCACGTTCAGTGGCTGCGCAGGGTTGCCCCTTGCGACACTGAAGTGCCGAGAATAACGAGGAGGTGCAAATAAACAGGATATGGGCGACAGACCCAATATAATCCATCACTAAGTGGATGTGTAGCCGAGTTTCTGAAGGTTTTTGAGGCGGGTAAGGAGGAGTTAGACTGCTACCTCTTGGCGACAGATATTTTCCGTTTGGCAATCGCGGAAAGTGCTTGTTGGCCAAAGCCGAGGTCGGACAAGATTGCAATCTCGAACATTGCACAAAGCTTCTCGGTTGCATCGTAGAGCTCATAGTCATCCAATGTTTTCCTGCTGGGATCAGTCAGTTCAATATGCAAGAATTTGTCTCTTGTATTCACAATCAAGGCAATTTCATCGACAGTGAAAAGTATTCCATGCTGCTTCACGGAATCATGGATCGCATTAAGAATCGATTTCAGGTTTGCAGATCTCATGTTTTGATCATTTCGGACAAAGCCCTCAATAGCCGAAACGGCGCCCAAAAACTTATTCCTCAGATTGAGATTCTGTGTTGCCAGCGTTGTAAAGTATAAATTGAAAACATCTTTGAGGTCTTGAGATTTCTGATACCAATTTTTCAAGATCTTCTCGGCATCGCCACCAAGGTCACTGAAGGAAAAATTCATCAGGTCTCTCCTTAGTTTTCTTGCTGCCATTTTATCTGGATCAATGAATTTATCGTGAACTATGACTTCCGGATGAAATACTTCCCCTCCGGGAAGCTCCTCTTTATTGCTGTCCGTAAATCCAATAACTGATTGGATGGATACATCCAAACCAATGGCAATGGCGAGAAAATCTTTAAACGTTACGATGGCGGTTCTGATCTCATCGAGAGAGAGTTCAGTTGCTGTTGTGCTCTCGATGATCAATTCCGTCTCTTGCACAATCGGAATCTCTTTTTGCGGAAAGAACGGCATTGTGGCATACGTGTGCAAGGCGAGAGATAAATCTCCCACAGAGCCAAGCACCGTTTTTTCGCTTGGCCTGCAAATAAAGCGGATTTCTTTCGCTCCACTTTTACCATCGTATTCTCTTTGCATTTCGACCATGGACTGCCCGGACCATTCAAAGAGATACGGAAATTTTATCAACACTTTCTTGAAAGTGATCTGTTTCGGATCGGGGAAATTGGCATTCTCAAAAAATCTGCGGATCAGATAGGTATCTGAGTTGTATCCACGCCCGATAAGGAAAACACTGGAACTCTTATCGGGAAAATATTCGAGGGTGATAGGCTTCCCGTCTTTAGTTATACCTAGAATGGTATTTTCCTTGGTGGGCGAGATGAAGCGTGGACGGGGCTGTGCCAACGTTTGTTTAATTTCTTCATCGGGCTGATCCGAAAATGTTCCGTTCAACTCCAGATTCCATCCCTTCTCGTCACAAACCAATTTCCCCGATACGTCTTTTTCGGTACCAGCGATCCACCACCTGCCTTCGATGACTCGTTTTTCCATAGTTATTTTGGGGAAAGTCTCTCCCCTGTCTTCCTCATAATTTCTAAACCTTTTTCTGCGAGAATTTGGGTTGCATAGAGTTGGTATCCCGCATCAAGACAGAAATTGTGGAAGCCCTCCCTCCTATCAGGATACATCTCAACATACTTCGCTAAAGCATCTCGCAGAGAAAATCCATTCCTTCTTATCAAAAACTCCAAATTCTCAAGGTCTTCCACCGTCATCAGTGTCACGGGTGCCACGAGAAATCTGCCTTTCCTCATATACGCATTTGGCAACGTTTCGTCGGGATGCAATGCCTTCACAAATTCATTAGCGAAGAAGTAGGGGTGCATCGATGCATCGATTAGTTCATCATGCACCAAAAGAATGGGGTATATTTTATTCACGATGGAAAAATCCCGACCAACCGGAACGTAATCGCCTGACTCGATATGCATGATCGTATTCGCAAGCTGCGTAACTCCTTTTGCCTCACCATCCAGCGTCATGACATATCTTTCGCGGAGCATTTCGACGTACTCTTCATTATCATTCCCAATAATCTTCTCCTGCCGGAGAAAAGTAGCCTTCATCTCAAAAAGAACCATTTCCTCTCCATAGTCCAAACAACCATCGGTTATTTCCGAATGTTCGCGTTCACCTCCTTTTGGTTCACGGAGAAGCGGGCAACTAAGACGGTCACTGAGAGCAGACGATGGATAGAAGCTTTTGAGATAATCTCGTATGGATGATTCAAACGCGTAACCAAATTCCTGAAAGAAGTACTCCGCCTTTGTGCTACCTGCTTGAAGTAGAGTAAATAGAGGACCATCCATCATTTTGTCGAAATAGAGCACTGGATCAATCAGCATAAATCTTCCATCATTTGTCATGAAAAACGGTCGCGCTCGAAAACTTCTATCATTGAAGGCGGGTGCATCATCGAAGCTCCTGACGGATGATTGCTGAATGTCACCCCACAAGGAACGACGAATCGCTGCTGCACCCTGCGTCTCCAATGTGAGAAATTTCTCGAAGGTATCGCGGAAATCAGCAGGAACAGAACTGAGAGCTTGCTGTTTCTCAGCGGCAGACTTTCCGTTGATTTTTCCATCGAGCACATTGGAGGCGATATATGTGAGGCAGATGTAATAGTCATCAATGCTCATTCCGGAAACCGCACGGAACTGCTCTGCAAATTCACCGTGGCGCGTTGGGAAGTAGCCGGGATCAACGAACATCGCATATCCCTTCGCGACACTGATCGTGCCGTGTTGTGTAGGCTGGTGGCCTCCTGCGCTATTTTGCCTAAATGTGGATAAAAGATTGTATCTCGCTTCCTCGGTCGACACGTCTTCGAGCATGCGATCCATTTTGATAGCCTTTTGCCAGACATCATCAGCAATAAGCATCAACTTTGCGAAAATCTGACGCACAGCCGGATCTTTAAACGTAACACCGTCTGCCTCCTGATCATCACAGAACATTGAGATCCATTGCGTGAGTACCATCATTGGCCCCCTCATAGTAATCGCCAATTCGTTATAGGAGGATATTCGCGGACTGCCCGTAAATATTCTTTGCGCCTCTTCAGGCGTAAAGAAAAGACCGACTATTTCCTTCTGCTTCTCCTCGTGCGTTTTCTTCCATTCCGCAAGGATATGATTCACTCGAAAGCAGAAAATCAGAGCATCCGTCAGGCTCAACTGACGCAGGAGAGAGATGAATGTTTCAAAATCATTCCCTGTTCCGGGGAATATATCGCCGACTTTAGGATGCATTACATGAAGGGTAGGCATAACTGCCTTTAAACATACCCGATTGGAAAGAATCTTTCACCGCTCAATAGCTCCAAAATAATCTCTTCCTCTTTGGAGGTTAGTCGACAACTGGGGTCAGGTCTTGCTATGCAATCACGCATCAATTCTTTTCGACCGAAGGGTAGTAAAAGCCCAATATTTTCGAAGGGAGTTGAGGCCAGTGTTTCCCGAGCAGGTTCGAGATTATCCCATACATCGAAAACAGATATAACGAGGACATTGGGCTTCTCCGGCAAGAACTGTTCACGCCCCTTTGTTCCTATAGCCCTTACAGCTCTCCCCCCGAAAACTGTAAATGGGTCGCCCATCCACACTTTTATTCCTGATTCCATAGTCTCTCTCCGTTCGTAGTTCTTCTTTGATTCTCCTAAAACGGTAGTCTCTAGATATACTGGACGGTCAGTTGGATAGAGACAGACATCAACATTTTTCGAAGCCTTTGTTGGAGCGTTAAGCTGCACTTTATCCGGTGGGAGCTGTGCCAAAATGTTGCCAGCTATGGTCACTTCAAATGCGGCATTGATGGCTCTTAGTCCGTTTCCAGACGCGAGTTTCTCGCAAAGATCTCCCCATTCGCGAGAACTCATCTTCATCTTCATTGATTCCACGAATGCAATAAATTTCTTTCTCTGTTCTGGGGGTTGCAATAGAGAATACAGAGAGTTCAGCTCATTGGATTCGTTGTTCTGATATCTACGGATCTGCTCTGCAGTTTTTGCGAAGAAATCCTCACCCAAAGCTTCACTGAGGTTTGAATGGTCTACATCCATTCGTACCTCCTGAAATTCGGCCATATCTGGAAGATAGATTGTCCAAGACATTCGTGACCTAGCATTTATTCAAAAGATGCAGAAAGCAACACGGTCTGGAACCGTATTATCCGATCATGCGAACACCGACTTCTTGGCTTCTACAAGCGGGTCTATAAGCACCCGCACGTGATGGCAGCCTCACGGGGAATCGAACCCCGATTACGGGAATGAGAATCCCGTGTCCTAACCGTTAGACGATGAGGCCGTACATTTCGGCTTCAGATGCTGAACCGGAACGTGCGCGGAGTATAACCAAACGAGGACGAGATTCAACCCCACCTTAGGCCTTTTAACGGTTTTAATTGGTTATAAGCGAGGAAAATAACACGGTAAATGGTCATATCCATGTGTAAGGACCGTCATCTATACCGTCTTTATCCCTTACCCCCTCTCCCGTATGAAGACTCCACTTCGCACTCTCATCACAGGCGCGGCCGTAGGATTGTCATTGGCAGGAACCACCGTCGCACTCGCACAGAATGACTCGAGTTCCGGCAACAGCTCCGCAAGCAGGCAGCAGATTGGACTGAAGGTCCATCAGTGCCTTGCGACGTACCATAACACCGTAGTGAACGTGGGCGGCACCACGCTGGAAGCGAGACTCGCGTTGCGCGCATGCCTCCGCGCGGCGGTCGGACTCCCGAATACGTCCTCCAGTTCCAGTTCACGTACGAGTTCGTCGTCATCGGTAAGTTCCTCGTCCGTCAGCTCCACGGGTTCGAGCATCTCCAGCTCTTCCGTGAGCAGTTCCCTCTCGTCCTCCTCCAGCAGCAAATCCTGGCATCCGATCTGGTGGTGGAACTGGGATAAGGATGACAAGCAGCCGCACGACAACAGGAACGGTGAAAAGCACGATAAAAAGGACAAGAAGTATACGGACGACGACCGCGACCATGACAACGGACGCGGCAACGACTTCAAGCTTGACCTCGATGCAAACGGAAACGCCAGGCTGCGCTTCGGTCGCTAAGCAATAGGGAAACGAACAGCCTCCGCTCCGCAAGGGGCGGGGGCTTTTCAGACGTGATGGTACCCGCTCCCCTTCGTGATCTCGCACGCGCGGTACAACTGCTCCATGAACACCACGCGGCAGAGTTCGTGCGGCAGCGTCATGTCGCTGAGTGAGAGGATTTTGTCTGCGGCTTCGAGGACGGAATCATCAAGTCCGTAGGCCCCGCCCAGGATGACGATGAGGTTCGTGCCCGCATCTTTCATATCCTCCAAGTCGTGCGCGAATTGGACGGACGTTTTCTGTTTGCCGCCTTCATCCAGCACCCACAGGACGCCGCGGTACTTCTGCGCATGTTCCAACAATCGCTTCGATTCATCGGTCTTCTGGCGACGATCATCCCTCTCCTTGCTGGCAGGCAACTCCACGACATCAAATGAAACGGACGGCCGGATGCGGCGTTCGTACTGGGCCGCGGCGAGTTTCGCCCATTCCTCCCTCAGGGCGCCGGCGGTAACGAGGATCACGCGTTGCATAGGGTAGGAAAGTAGGATTGTAGGAAAGTAGCAAAAGGAAGTAGGAAACTACAACATCCTACCCTCCTACTTACCTACTTCTTCTGTAACACACTCACCGTTTCGATGTGCGGCGTGTGCGGGAACATGTCGACGGGTTGCACCGTTCGCAGTTCGTACCCGGCCTTCAGGAAGGACCCCAAGTCGCGGGCAAACGTGGCGGTATTGCATGAAACGTATACGACTTTGCGTGCCCCGTGTGCGATGACGGCCTCGAGCGCAGCGGGATGCAGGCCGGCCCGGGGAGGATCCACGACGATGACGTCAAAGGAGTATTTGCCTCCGGCCTTCAGCTGGTCCTTCAGGATCTGCTCGGCACGCCCCTTGTAGAAGCTGATGTTGCCGATACGGTTCTTTCCGCTGGCCTTCAGTGCGTCCTCTACCGCTGTCGGATGGCTCTCGATGCCCACCACCTTCTGGCAGTAGCGCGCCAGGTATTGGCCGATCGTCCCGGCCCCGCAGTATGCGTCCAACACGGTGTCGCGCTGCGTCAGATCCGCACCCTGGCCGATCGCCTGGTACAACTTCTCGGCCCCAAGCGTGTTCGTCTGGAAGAATGAGAAGGGTGAGATGTCGAAAGAGAGATCGAACAGGCGCTCCGTGATGAAGTCCTTGCCGACGAGCGTGTGGACCTTCGGGTTTTCCGGCTTGTCGCCGAGCCCTTGATGCTCGATGACGAGGAGTGACGCGAGCCCCGGGCGTCCGGCGAAGCGCATGAAGTGCTGGAAAATGGGTTCGAGCTCCTTCTTCTTCCCGTTCACCAGGAACGCGATCATGTGTTCGCCCGTGTGGATGCCGCGGCGCAGGAGCATGTTGCGGAGCAATCCCTTGTGTGTCTTGGGGTTGTACACAGGGAGCTTGGTGTCCTGCATGAAGCGGCGGACATCCATCAACAGCGGACCGATCTGCTCGTCGTAGAGATGACACTCCGCGATGGGGATGACGGTGGACCACTGGTTGGGCTGATGGAAACCGACCGTCGGATTTTCGTCGAAGTAGATGCGCTTGCCGTTCTGCTCCTCCGTGCGCATGGAAGCGTACCCGAACGTCATTTCCAACTTGTTGCGGTAATGAAAAACCTGGGGGCTGGGCATGATCTTCAGCACGCGACCCGGAAGTTGCTTGCGGATCGGTTCGTCGACTGGCGTGAGATGCTCGAGGGTCTCGCGGACGATGTCTTCCTTGTACGTAAGTTGCTTGTCATACGGAAGGTTCTGCCAGGTGCATCCGCCGCATGTGCCGAAATGGCTGCATCGGGGAAGAATCTCATCTTTTCCCTTTCGAAGAACCTTGAGAACCCTTCCTTCGGCATACCGATCCTTCCCCTTGGTAATGACAATGGACAATTGCTGCCCCGGGATTCCACCCGGAACGAAGACGGGCAAACCGTCGACCATGGCCATGCCGGATCCTCCGTGGGTCACCTTTTCAATCGTTACCGTATGTTCCTGGCCTCCTCGCAGAGGGGTCGGCTCGGTATTTGACATAATATATATAGTATGGTATAAATTATCCCTTTGTCGCTTAATATGCCTATAACGCTTCGAAAAGCCGTTTCAGTCACCTCCTTGCTTGTCGTCGCTGCGTTGCTTGCGGCAAGTGTAACAGATGCCGGTAGCGGGGCAAGGGAACAGCATGCAAACGGCGAATCGACCCATTCCGAAGTACATTTCCAGCCGCTGGCCAGGGTGCCTTCTTTGAAAAAGAAGAAACGTGCCGCCCCCTACATCGCGGCCGTATCCCCGACATCTACTTCGTCTGCCTCTGCGAACTACGCGTTCTTGGAAGCGGCGAACATCACGGACCACCATAAAAAACTCGCAACGACTGTATTTTCCGCGCTGCCGGCGTCCTGCGCATCGAACATCCGCACCTTCTCGATCATCTACAAGGATGCGAAGTACCGCGGACTCGGCGGAAAGTCGACGATCATCCTGGACGGCTCCGTGAATGACACGGAATTCACGGCACTTCTCATCCACGAGTGCGGACACGTGATCAGCGGGAACATGACCGGGACGCCGCAGTCCGGCGAGAGCTCCTTCCGCGATGGCAAAAGCCCGTTCTACAACGATGGGGCCGCAGTCACTTTCTTCGCCATCTCCTGGGAAAACGAGCGCACGCTGAAGAAAGGAACGAAGGATACGGATTTCATCTCGGGATACGCATCTTCTGATATTTTCGAGGATTTCGCCGAGACGTTCGCGGCATATGTACTGCAACGCCCCTACCTGAGGAAGCGGGCGGAAACGAACAAGGCCATCGCTCAAAAACTCGCCTGGATGGAATCGAACATCCCCCTGTCCGAAACCGCGGTGGGAAACACGACGTACAAGGGAACGAAAGACGTACCGTGGGATGTGACAAAGCTTCCATATGCCTCGTTGCTGCAAATCGATAAATAAATAAAGGGAATCACCAATAATCAATGACCAACATCCAATGATGGAAATTTTTTATGGGAAATTCCGATGATTGATCATTTATTGGTGATTGCTGATTGGTTATTGATTATTCAAATTTCCATAACCAATGGAAGAATCCGATCCCCCCTGCTATCTTCCCCTCATGCGTCGCCACTTCCTTCTCGGTTTCTGGATCGTCACCGATGTGATCCTATTCCTGGCTTCCTACGCGCTGGCGTATTTCGCGCGCGTCGGATGGTATTTTTCCAGCACCTTCCCGTTCGACAAATACATGCTGGTGGCATTGATGGTCGTGCCCGTGTGGCTCGCCATCCTGGTGTCCACGCGCACGTTCGCGCTTATGAGAAACCAGATGAGCCTGCGAGCGTTCTCCTACGTCCTATATGGAAACACCGTCGCACTCGCTCTGTTTACCCTCGCCTATTTCTTCCTGTACGGACTCTTTTTCAGTCGCCTCCTCTTGGTTGAAGCGTTCCTCTTCAGCACGCTCATCCTCTGGGCATGGCACGTGCTCATGGATTCCGTACGCAGGCACGCATTGCGCCGTTCCCCTCCGGCCTTCCCGACGTTGGTCATCGGAGCGACGCGCGAAGCCGCATCCGTCATCAAGATGCTCCAGTCCGGAAAGAGCCCTCTGGTGCCGGTGGCGATCCTGGACAGCACCGGCAGCAAGGAGAAGCACCTGCACGACGTGCCGGTGATCGGCAAGCTCGACAAGCTGGAGAAGACGCTGAACGAAAAGGGCATCACGCACCTGATCCAAACGAGCGACCTGGAACATACGATCAATCTCCTCAGCGCGTGCCGCAAGAAAGGCATCACCTACATCTTGCTTCCGTCGGTGCTGGGAATCGTGGAGCGCGACGAACGGGTGGAACTGTTGGAAGGGCGCCCTGTCACCGTCGTACGCCCGAAGGAATCGGCTATGCGCTGGTTCTTTTCCTGAAGCCTTTTCTCCAGTATTGAAATGCATGCATTCATCCTCGCCGGCGGATTCGCCACTCGCCTGTGGCCGCTCACGGAGCACCGTGCCAAGCCGCTCCTGCCGTTGGTGGGCAAACCCATCATCGACCATATCATCGAGAAGATCCCCGCGGGCATCCCGGTGACGGTGAGCACGAACGCGGCTTTCGAAGAAGCGTTCAGCGAATGGCACAAGACAATTAAGCGTCAGGGCGTATCGGTGCATATCGAACAAACGCTGCATGATGATGCCAAGCTGGGCGCGTTGGGCGCGACTGCTTTCTGGATTCAGAACGAAGGCATCAAGGATGACATCCTCCTCCTGACGGGCGACAACTACTTTGGCTTCGATATCGCCGCCTTCATCGCGGCGAGCCGTCCCGACGTTCCCCTCATCGCGGCGTATGACGTCGGCGAACTCTCCAAGGCGAGCCGGTTCGGAACCATCATCCTGAATGCGGACGGGAAAACCGTGCAGGCGTTCGAGGAAAAGCCCAAGGATCCGAAGTCCAGCCTGGTAAGCACCGGCTGCTCACTCATCCCCGCTTCGGCCCTGCCGGTCCTGATCGAATACGCGAAGGAACATCCGGATAACGTGGGAGGCATTTTCGAGGAGTTCCTGCGCCGCGGCATGCAAATAGACGCTTATGGTTTCAAGGACCACTGGTTCGACATCGGGACGTTCGATTCCTACCTGGAAGCGACAAGGACCATGGTGGGAGACCGCGTGCTCCTGGGTGAAAACGCACGCATGGAAGGCAGCGACTGCGAACATAGCGTCGTCGTGGGCAAGGGATCGGAGGTCATCAAAAGCACGCTAAAAAACACGGTGGTCTTCGATGATTGCTTCATTGAGGAATGCACGCTGGAAAACTGCATCCTGGACAACCGCTGCGTCCTACGCGGGGTGGATTTGCAGAACAAGATGATTCGGGCGGATACAACGATAGTGCTGCCAAAAAGCAGCAGATAATGATGGGGAACGTATTTCATAGCGCGTAGCTTCATTAGCTTCTTTAATTGGCGACATAACGCATTTCTAATGAAGCTAACGAAGCGTATAAAACCGAAACAAACCCCTCTTTCATTGCCCCTCCCCCTCCTCTATCCTACACTGCCCCTACCTATGCAAACCTCCCGTTTTTCCGCATTATCCGCCTTCGCAGTGCTGTTTCTTGCAGCCTGTTCCATGAGTTCGCACACCGTTACGTACGACCTGTCCTTCAACGTGACCGACGCAAGTCAAATCGACCCCCTCACGAACGCCGCCATGCGCGTCGTGGAACGCAGGCTCGATAACATGGGAGTAGTCAACCCGGGAAAAGAGTTCGGCAAGGAAGCCAGGCCGTCGCTCATCATTACCGTCCCGGACAAGGAGGGAGCGGATGAACTGACACGTCAATTGACGGCCCCCTTCTCCATGTCCGTCATGAAGCAGACGGCGAGCGGGGGTGTGGCGGATATCACGGTGGAGGGACACGGAGGATTCACCAAAACCGACATCACGACCGAAGATTTCCTGGGCGTGGAAGCCGGAAAGGACTCGAACGGAAAGGTGCGCGCACGTATCCTAATGACAGACGAGGGACGCAAGAAAATGGATGCCCTCTTCAAGAGCGAGGTAAACAAGAACATCGGTATTTTCGTGCGCGACAGGCTCGTCAGCAAACTCATGGTGAAGTCTGATGCGCTGACGGACGACCTCCAAATCCAGAATATCCCCAATCTCCTCGTGGCAGAGGCATTCACGGATGACGTGAACGTCGGCCTTCACGTGGTGTATACTCCGAAACCCTAACCCTACTCCCATCCCACGTTTCCCATGGCATCTCGCAAATCCTACTGGCCCGCAGTCACCGCAATCGCGGGTCTGTTCATCCTTATCGTCGCCCTTCCGTCGCAATGGAAAACCTGGGCTCCGTCTTTCCTGAATCCGAGCTTCCACTTCGGACTGGACCTGGCCGGTGGCACGCAGCTTGATTTCCGCATTTCGGAGGACGAGATCAAGGCACAGCTGGCACAGCTCAACGCGCAGATCGCCAAGGCGGAAGCGAACGGAGGATCCGGAGCGTCGCTGACCGACCTTCAGAACCAGCGCGCCGCAGTCGTGTCCCAGCAGCAAAATCTCGTAGAAGCCATCCGTACGGTCCTGGAGCGCCGCATCAACAGCTTGGGAGTCAGCGAAGCGGTCATCACGCCGTCCTTCGTGGGTGACGAGAAGCACTTGCTGATCGACTGCCCGGGAGTGGTGGATGTGCAGAAGTGCATCGAGACGGTGGGAAAGACGATCCAACTTGAATTCAAGGAAGAGTTCACCGAGGCGCCGGCCGGATACGAGGCGGGCGTGCGTGCCAAAGCCGATGACGTGCAGCGCCAGATCACGGCAGGCGCAACCCTGGCAACGGTGGGGCAGGATCTGGGCGACGATCTCGGACTGGCATATGAAGAATCTCAAATCTACTTCCGTGACCAGCTCCCGAAAGGATTGGAAAGCGTCTGGGACTCGCCGGCAGGACCCGCAGTCTACCGCCGCGAAGGAAGTATCAGCGTGCCGCAGCAGAACGCGCAGGGACAGACGGTGAACCAGGATATCCCCGGCGTCTTCCTCGTACAGGTCTTGAAAGCGAAGTCGGGAACGGGCCGCGTGATCAACGAAGCTTCGAAGGCATTTGAAATCCTGGCCAAAACCGAAAGCGGGGCAACGTACCGCTATGAGAAGGAAGTGGCGATGGATGCAAGCCAACCCACGCGCATCGTCTCCACGATCCGCGGCATGCAACAAGGCGACCTGAAGGCGACGTCGATGGACGACGGAAGCGCGCAACTCATCTTCCTCCGTCAAGTCATCGCGGGAAAGGAACAAGTCGATGTCAGCCACATCCTGGTCTCGTACAAAGGTGCGGATGACGCGGCAGCTACGGTGACGCGCACCAAGGCCGAAGCACTCGCCCGCGCGCAGGACCTGAAGAAGCAATTGGAAGGAGGCGCGAATTTCGAAGCACTTGCCTCGGCACAATCCGACGGACCCTCGGCGAAAAACCAGGGCAAACTGGGGCTGATCAGCCGCGGTGACATCGTTCCTGCGTTCGAGAACGTCGCCTTCTCCAACCCGACTGGCTTCGTGAGCCAGCCGGTCGAAACGAACTTCGGTTACCACATCATCAAAGTGAACAAGGCGGCGGCAACGACGCCGGACAAGGCCAGCTTCGATGCCTTGAAGATCGTCGGTTCCAACGCCCTCGGCCGCGCCAATGACATGATCAAGCGTATGCAGGAAGGCAAGGTGACCCAGTCCCAAGACGCCATCACGCTCCGCTCCCTGTTCTTCTCCCTGAAACCCACGGGTTGGAAGGACACGGAATTGGACGGCAAGCACTTCCGCACGGCCAACGTGACGCTGGACCCGACCACGAACCTCCCGGTCGTCCAGATCGTCTTCGACGCCGAGGGAGGACGCATCTTCCAGCAACTGACCAAGAGCAACATCGGCAAGCAGATCGCCATCTTCGTGGGAGGCGAACTCGTGTCGGCGCCGACGGTACAGGGTGAGATCGCCGGAGGCACGGCCATCATCACGGGAAGCAGCAGCATCACGGAAGCACAGAAGCTCGCCCAGGACTTGAACACGGGAGCGATCCCCGCCCCCATCCACCTCAGCGGACAGAGGACGGTGGAAGCCACGCTCGGCGCCGAGGCGCTGCGCACGTCGGTTCTCGCCGCCTTGGTGGGCGCGATCATCGTCATGCTCTATATGATCCTCGTCTACCGCCTGCTGGGCGTCATCGCCAGCATCGCCCTCATCGTCTACTCGATGATCTTCCTGGTACTTCTGAAGTACCCGCTGTTCTTCTTCTCGAGCCAGTACATCGTCCTCACGCTCGCGGGCGCGGCCGGATTGATCCTCTCCATCGGTATGGCCGTGGACACGAACGTGCTCGTCTTCGAGCGCGTGAAGGAGGAAATGAAGCGCGGCAAAAGCCTGAAGACGGCCGTGGAAATCGGCTTCGAAAAGGCCTGGCCGAGCATCCGCGATTCGAATATCTCCACGATCATCACCTGCGCCCTCCTGTTCCTTATCGGAACGTCCATCGTACGCGGCTTCGCGATCACGTTGGGCCTGGGCGTGCTCATCTCCATGTTCTCGGGAATGATCGTCAGCAAGTGGATCGCGCGCAAGATCGCCGATACGAACCTGGCAAACAAGCCCGCCCTCTTCCCCAAGGCCGGCGAAAGCCAGGTGGCCGTGGGATAACCGACCTATCCTCACCAATCAAAAACGCCGTGCACCACATTGGGTACACGGCGTTTTTCGTATCAGGCTGCCAGAGCCATGATCTCTTCCGCGCGGCGCCTGTCTTCGGCAGAGAGACCGATCTTCCCGTACATTTCCTCCACCAGCTTGCGGTCGATGAGTGCCTGGAGTTCGGACATCTTGCCCGTCTTCAAGGCCTTCTTGATCGGCTCGGGCGAGCCGAGGAATTCCGCCAGCTCGTCCCCCTGGGCTTTGTATGCTTGGTAGTCGGGCGTGAGGTCCGCAGACGGCTGGTTCGCCGCCGTGATGGCGCCCCATTCCACCAGGTTGGGGCTCACGGCGATCTCCTCGTCGCGGAAGGTGATGGCGTTCATGTCGAAGGATTCCGCCTGGTCCAGTTGGTGCGCCTCCTCGTGGTCCCGCACCCGCTGCCAGTAGGACTTTTCCCGGTCCGTGGCCACCGCCTCGTGGTCGAAAACCACCTCGTTGCCGTTACCCTTGTCGTTCCAGGCCGCGGCTCCTTTGGAGGCCGTATCCCCCACCATGTGCTCGCTACCCAGCGTCGCTTCCGTTTCCGAAACATATTCCTTCACGAGTGCGTGGGTTTCCGATGCGATGGCGTCGATGTTTTGTTTCGGTTGGTTTTCCAGCTCCTCGTCCACCCTGTCTTCCACTCCATCCGTGAATTCGCCGATACGTTGTTTTCCTTCTTCCATTTCTGCCTGGATGCTTCGTTCCAGAATGACGTCCGCTTCGATGCGTTCTGCCTGTGGTGTCAGCTGCTCGGGCATACGAAAAGATCTCCGGGGGGAGATTGGAGGGGGGAAATAAAAGCGATGCAATACATGGCCCTTGCGGTCTGTGCCGCGTCGCGCTGTGGCGAGCTAAGGCAGGGGGCCATGGGAAGTAATTATAACAGGCCGGCTGGAAATCAACAGGAAAAACCCTACTTTTTCGCCCTCTCGAGGACGGTGAACGAGAACGCGAACGGATGCTTCTCGTCGACCTCGTGGCGCTCGCGGCTGACTTCTTCCCACTCTTCAAACGGAATAGCGGGAAAATAGGCATCCCCAGCCGTCAGGTGCGTGTGGATGCGCGTGAGGTAGATACGGTCGGCGATGGGTAGCGCCACCTCGTAGAGCTGCGCCCCGCCGATGACGAAGGCCTCATCCGTCGGCTCCCGTTTTGCCAATTCGATCGCATCGTGCAGGGAATGGACGACCAGGCATCCCTCGGCCTTGAAGTCGGGATTCCTGCTCACGACGATGTTCAGGCGCTCCGGCAGCGGCCGGCCGATGGAGTCATACGTCTTGCGCCCCATGATGACGGGATGCCCCTTCGTCGTCGCGCGGAAATGCTTGAGCTCGTCGGGAAGCCGCCACGGCATCGTATTGCCATGGCCGATCACGTTGTTCTCGTCCGCTGCTGCTATCAGGGAAATAATCATACTGCGATAGGCGCCTTGATCGAAGGCAATGGATCGTATCCTTCGATCGTGAAATCCTCGAATTTGAAGCCAAAGATATCCTTCACGTCCGGATTCAGCTTGAGTGTGGGGAGCGGGCGCGGTTCGCGGCCAAGCTGCTCCCGCACCTGGTCGTAGTGGTTGCTGTAGATGTGCACGTCGCCGAACGTGTGGATGAATTCGCCCACCTTCAATCCCACCACCTGCGCGATCATGTGCGTGAGCAACGCGTAGGACGCGATGTTGAACGGCACGCCCAGAAACGTGTCGGCGCTGCGCTGGTAGAGCTGGCAGCTAAGCTCGCCATTGGCCACGTAGAAGTGGAACAGCGTGTGGCACGGGGGCAGCGCCACCTGGCCCTGCTCCTTCGGGTTCCAGCCCGTCACGATGAGGCGGCGGCTGTTCGGATTCTTCTTCATCTCGTTGATGAGCCAGCTGATCTGATCGACGCCATCCTTGGCGTAGGTACCGTCGGGCAGCAAGGTCGCGCCGAAATTGCGCCACTGGTGGCCGTAGACGGGGCCCAGGTCGCCTTCTTTTCGGCCGAACCGGGCGCACTGCTCGGCGGTGGCCCATTCGTCCCAAATTGTCACGTTATTGTCCTGGAGGAATTTCACGTTCGTATCGCCGCTCAGGAACCACAGCAGCTCCTGGATGATGGCACGCGTATAGAGCTTCTTCGTCGTCATGAGCGGGAACCCCTTTCTCAAATCAAACCGCATCTGGTAGCCGAACACGCTCTTGGTGCCCGTGCCCGTGCGGTCCCCCTTCTCCACGCCGTTCTCCATGATGTGCCGGAGGAGATCCAAGTATTGCTTCATGGTCCGATCATAGTCGAAATCGGACGCGGGGAAACACCCCTTGAGCACAAACCGTATCCGACACTATTTCTTCAACTCCGAAGTGCAATGCGGGCAGCGCGTCGCCTTGATGCTGATATGCGTGAAGCAGAAGGGGCAATCCTTCTCCGTGGGATCCTTCTTCTCTTCCTCTTTCTTTCCCAACTTCTGCAAGTTGTTGATCTGCTTGATGAGCATGAAGAGCGCGAACGCGACGATGAGAAACTCGATGATGACATTGATGAACGCGCCGTAGTTGATGGTCGCCGCACCCGCCGCCTTGGCCGCATCCAGAGTAGGATAATCGGTTCCGGACAGGTTGATGTAGAGGTTCTTGAAGTCCACTTTTCCGGTGATCACGCCGAACGGCGGCATGATGACGTCGTTCACCAGGGATGTGACGATCTTGCCGAACGCGCCTCCGATGATGACTCCCACCGCGAGGTCGATGACATTGCCGCGGGCGGCGAACTGGCGGAATTCGGAGAGAAGTTTCTTCATGGGGCCGATAGTACTCCAGTCGATTCGCATATTCCAGAAACAAAAAAGGCGCCCCGCAAGCGAGGCGCCCTTTGAGAACGATTTAGAGGGAGGAAACGCTGGAATCCTCGGAAGAGGAGGCATCAGCAGATTCAACGGAGGACGAGCTATCATCCAACATGACGGAATCATCTTCGATCATCATGTCGTCGGACATGGAGCTGTAGCTCTCGTCATCAAGATCCATATCGGTATCGGTGACGGAAGCGTTGCAAGCGGCGAGGGCGACCACGGACGCTGCGGAAGCAAGGAAAAGAAGCTTCTTGTTCATGATAAAAATGGGAAGAAAATGAATAATGGATGTTCAGCATAACACGTCAAAACAAGCGAAAGCAACCCTTTAATGCCTGAGTTTGGATTTTGATGCTCTCGGGCTCCTCGCACGGAAATTTACGGGATCAGCGGATTTTTCTGAGCGTACGCATGCCGCTTTTTTTCGGCTTCGCGCGATCGGGCATGCCGCGCACGAGCGACGACGGGCATTCGTTTTTGAAAACGCAGGCCCCGCACTGACGGTTGCGTGCAGTACACACCGCGCGGCCATGGGAGATAAGCAGCGTCGTCACGTCCCTCCACTTCTTCCGCGGGGCGGCGGCCATGAGGTCGAGTTCGATTTTCTTCGGATCCGCATGGACGCTCAGGCCCAGGCGTTGCGCCAGTCTCTGCACATGCGTATCCACCGCGATCCCCTCGTTGATCCCGAACGCGGCAGCAAGGATGACCGACGCCGTCTTGCGTCCAACCCCCGGCAACTGCGTGAGCTCGGCGATGGTACGGGGCATCGTGCCGCCGAACTTCTCCAGGAGCATCGCGCAGGATTCCTGGATGTGTTTCGCTTTCATGCGGAACGTGCCGCAGCTCTGGACATCCTTCTCCAAGTCCTGGCGCGACACGGCGAGGTAATCCTTCTCCGTCTTGTACTTCGGATAGAGGATGGTTTCCGTGACAAGATTCACGCGCGCGTCGGTACACTGGGCGCTCAGGATGGTGGCGACCATGAGGTCCAGCGGGGTGCGGAAGTGCAGGAAGGTCTTCGGAGGTTCGTAGAGTTTTCCCAATTCCTTCAGCACCCGGTCCATGGGGACTCCGTCTGTGCGTGGCATGTAAGCAAGGGATAATTGACGGAAAGAGAGTACATCACAAAACGCACGTTTCGTACTTTTTGATTCGGATTCCGTTCGCTACGATGCGTGTCCGATGCCGAGCCTGCCTCCCATCACCGTCTTCGACCTGGAAACGACCGGATTGGACCCCAAGCGCGGCCACCGCGTCGTGGAAATCGCGGGCGTGCGCATCGAAAACGGCATCATCACCGACAGGACGTTCAACAGCTTGGTGAATCCGGAGCGTGACATCCCCTTCGAGACGAAGCAGATCCACGGCATCAGCAACGAAGACGTCGCCGACGCCCCCACGATGATGGCGGTGCTCCCGCAGTTCCTCGAATTCGCGGCCGGCTCCACACTCATCGCGCACAACGCCGCCTTCGACAAGGGATTCCTGGAATGCGAGAAGGAATTCTGCTGGGGCTACATCGAAATCCCGGAACCCCTCTGCAGCATGAAGCTGAGCCAGAGCCTGTTCCCCACCGCTTTCCGCCACAGCCTGGATTTCCTCAGCGAGAAATTCCAGATGCAGCTGCCCCAAGGCCGCCACCGCGCGTTGCCGGACGTGCTCCACACCGCGCAGATCCTGTTGAAAATGATCGAAGTCGGGAAGATCCAGTCTTTAGGGGAACTGAAACAAAAAGCGTCATTGAACAACGTGGCGGCGTTCGGAAGGAGGTGAAAATAATGAGGAAAAGGAGTAGGATTAGGGTTAGGAAAAAGAATTTCATCATCCCTAATCCCAACCCTAGCCCTATTTCATGGCCGTCCTCCCCATCGTCATCGGCGAGCAACAGAGCGTCCTCCGCGCGAAGACGAAGGAGGTGGCGGTGACAAAGGACATCCTGAAGCTCATCAAGGACATGGAACAGACGACGGTAAAAGCCGACGGGCTCGGTTTGGCAGCCCCGCAGATCGGGCAGAGCCTGCGCCTGTGCGTTGCCAAGGTGAACGGTCGCCTGACGCCGCTCATCAACCCCCACATCACTTTCAAAAGCAAAGAAACGGACATAATGGAAGAAGGCTGCCTCAGCCTGCCGAACATCTGGCTGCCCGTTCCCCGGTCGACGTCCATCGTCGTGAAGTACCTGAACGCCAAGGGCCAGCCCCAGGAGCGCAAGCTTGAGGACATGGACGCGCGCGTCGTGCAGCACGAGGTGGATCATTTGGACGGGAAGCTGATCACGGATTACGCGCACATGCCCAAACCCATGTAATGGGGCGGCGAATTGGCATTGAGCGCACCCCTGAAAACCAGTAGGCTCTTTTGCGTTATGGCAGAACTGGAAGCCATCATCGGCCTGGAAGTGCACGCCCAGATGAGCACGAAGACGAAGATGTTCTGCGGATGCGACAACGACGCGTTCGGCAAGGAGCCGAACACGACCGTCTGCCCCATTTGCATGGGCCACCCCGGCACGCTCCCCGTCCCGAACGGCGAGGCCGTGGCCAAGGCCGTCCGCGCCTCGTTGGCCATCGGCTGCACCATCAACCCCGACAGCCACTTCGACCGCAAGCACTACTTCTACCCGGACCTTCCCTCGGGCTATCAGATCTCGCAGTACGATTTCCCGCTCGCCTCGCACGGCAAGGTGGAATACGACCTCACGGACGCGAGCGGACGGAAGACGGGCGAACGCATCTGCCGCATCACGCGCCTGCATATGGAGAATGATGCCGGCAAGCTGACGCACAGGGGTAACAAGACTCTCTGCGACTACAACCGCGCCGGCACGCCGCTGATGGAAATCGTCACCGAGCCGGACTTGAGGAACAGCGAGGAAGCCTGCGCCTTCGCGGAGGAACTGCGCCGCATCCTCATCGCGGTCGACGCCTCCGAGGCGGACATGTTCAAGGGCATGATGCGTTTCGACGCTTCGATTTCATTGCGCGAAAAAGGCACCGAAAAGCTCAACCCGAGGAGCGAAATCAAGAACCTGAACAGCTTCAAGGCATTGGAGAAAGCGCTGCAATACGAAGAGAAGCGTCTGCGCGACCTATGGGAAGAGACGGGCGGACCGCTGAAGGGCAACATCACGGTGGGATGGATGGATGATGAGGAAAAGACCCGCATGCTGCGCGACAAGGAAGACGCCCAGGACTACCGCTACTTCCCGGAACCGGATATCCCGCCGTTGCACTTCGAGGCTGCCGCGATCGAGGAAATCCGCAAGAGTTTGCCGATCCTGCCGCGCGCCGCACGCACGCACTACGTCAGCCTGGGACTGGAGGAATCGGAATCGATGCAAATCATGAACAATCCGGCACTGAAGAAGATTTTCGACGCCGTGTATGCGAAGACCAACGACGCGAAGCGCACGTCCAGCCTCGTCCTTACCCAGCTGCAAGGCTTCCTCAAGGCCGAGGACAAGACGGTAGAAGAAGGTCCCACGGCGGACGCGATGCTGGAACTCGTGGCAGCGATCGATGGCGGCACGATCTCCGGCAACGCCGGCAAGGAAGTCCTCGCGACGATGGTGAAGACGGGCAAGTCCGCGCCTTCGATCATCGAGGAAGGCGGCATGAAACAGATCAGCGACGATGGGACCATCGAAGAGCTCGTGAAGAAGGCCATTGAAGCGAATCCCCAGGCCATCGAGTCCTACAAAGCGGGCAAGGGCGCGGCCCTGGGCGCGATCGTCGGGTGGGTGATGAAGGAATCGAAGGGCCAGGCGAACCCGGGCAAGGTAAACCAAATATTGCAGAAACTGTTGTCGTAAGGGATACGAATCCGTAGAGTCGGGGCATATGCGCAACGCCCTCCTCTCTTCTGTCGCCGTTCTCACCCTCGTCGCCTGTTCGCAGACGCCGAACAATATCGCCGTGGGCGAGCCGAATCCGAATGCGCCAGACGGAGCGAGCGGCATCGTGATGGAACAAACGTCGATGGAATGGCAGTTTACGAACGTTGGGACCGAGGATGAGCCCCGCACGAAGGTCTCGCTTGTCATCACGGGGACGGAAACGAGAACGATCGACATGGGCACCTATGCTGGCAACGCCGTCGACAAAACGAACGAACAGACCGAAGCCATCCTCTTCGCCAGCCTGTGGTGGGCGGGCGGAGGCGATGATCTGCGCGTGGTCGGCAACGGCGACGGTACACTGACGTTGCAACACCGCGGCGTGGACGAAGTGTCCGGAATCGGCAATTGGATGACCCTCCAAACGATCCAGGAGTAAAGAAAAATTGTCTTAAAAATAATGTATTTGCACTGAATACATATTTTAGTCAATGCGTGTCTTCGGGCTCCTGAATCGCTTATTCGGGACCTTTGAGTGAACACACATTGTATTCATACAACACTTCCCCGACCTGAACAGGGCAACAAGTTGCTAGAAACCGAGCCTCTGCGTAAGATGACGTGATTTGCCAATGGCAGGTCGAACACACACCAAGACAAACATTCGTTCTTTTTATTCCCACCGCCCATAACAGTTGAGAGAGGGATGATCACGGGTTTCACACCCGTTCCTCCCGGCCAACACATTGCTTTGCTTGCTACTCTGGGTACAGGCACGTGCATGTGTCACTTGTGGTCATCCTCCTCTCTGCTCTACAAGGAACGTACGGTCCATCAGAGGTATGATGACCGCTGCGCACCCCTCTTCTCCCCAGTGTTCCCTTTGGATCCTAGTATCCTCATGGCGAACCGGTCCGGGGACTTCGGTAGGTTCCGAGGAGAAACAAGAAACCAGAGTAAGGCAGAGATGTCGGGGATACCTCCCCCTCGCTCCCGTTCACTCACTAATCGCGGCTCAATACTATACTTAGTATCGATAGTCGCACGAACGGACAGCAACACAAACACAAACAGGGACGCGCAAGCGGCCCTTTTGTGCATGTCATGGGTGAAACCGAAGGTTTCCCCCATGGTCCCCCTTCCTTGAAGTTGAGTCGCTCCAGCGAAAGCATAGCTTCCGCTTCGCGACATTTTTTATAAAACCAATCGTGCCGAACGAGCGCTTTGCGCGAAGTGGAGGCACTCCTTTCCGGAAAGATAGCTCATGAAAGAAAACCCGGAGGGTTGTCTTTCATGTTACGAAACGCGCGTCATGTAGAGACCCGTCTCCGTGTTCACTTTGACGACGTCGCCTT
>CAZSMX010000004.1:0-31730 GCA_964608325.1 uncultured Candidatus Peribacteria bacterium | reverse complement strand
GAAACGCGCGTCATGTAGAGACCCGTCTCCGTGTTCACTTTGACGACGTCGCCTTCGTCCACGAAGAGCGGCACGTTCACGACGAGGCCGCTTTCCAACTTTGCGGGTTTGTTGCCGCCGGTCGCGGTATCCCCTTTTACGCCCGGGATCGTCTCCACCACTTTCAACTCGACGGTCGGCTTCAACTGGATACCGATCGGATTGTCCTCGAACATGAGGGCATCCACCTCGTTTCCTTCCACGAGGTACAGCGCGCTTTCGTCGATCGTATCTTTGCTAAGCTCGAACTGGTCGAACGTCTCGTTATCCATGAACGTGAACGTCTCGCCATTGTTGTACAAGTACTGCACGCGGCGGTAGCCCACGTCCGCAGGCTCGATCTTCTCGCTTCCCTGGAAGTTCTTCGCGAGGATGGCGCCGGTCTTCAAATTCTTCAGCTTGCACTGCATGTTCGCCTTGCTCTGGCTCTTGCGGCCGAATTGGGAGCTGACCACCATGAAGGGTTCGCCATCGATGTTAATGGCGCGTCCGGGCTTGAGATCGGTAATGTCGTACATAGGGAGAGGGTGAACGAGGGCAGGATTTTGCCACGGAGAGAGAATCTGGACAAGCTGCGCCAGCTTCGTTAGCTTCATTAAAATGCCAAATTAGGAAAACAAACGTTCCTAACGAAGCGAATGAAGCTACCCCCTCCTCATTCAATCACCTCCCCCGTCCCGGTTGCCGCCGGATGCAAATCGATCGATTCCTGGCGTTCGCGTAGTTCTTGGATAGCCGTGCGGACGTAAATAGCCAGGCCGTTTTCCGGAAGTTCGTGGTAGAGGGCGCGGAGGATGGATCCCTCGTCCGCATGGCCCTGGAGGCGCTGCATTTCGTTGATCAGCTGACTGTAGCGGGACCTGGGCTGCTTGTAGAGGAAGATGCGCTGCTTGATCTCCGCGACGAGCGTGGCGATCTCCTGTTCCGTCAGGTGCTTCACGGCGGGCGGAGCCGGGGGCCTGGGCAGGAACGGACGCACATTGCTGAGGATCACTTCCTTGTCCTCGGCATCCGTCTCGCCGGGCTCCTTTGCGTTCAACGTATCGGCGATATCGGAAAGAAGGGACAGTGCTTCTTTCTTCGCATCCGGCTTGAGCTCGGAGGAATCGGCGGAATTCAGCGTGTCCAACTGGGGAGCGATAGCCGCGAGAGCGTCCTTTGCGGTGGATGTATCTCCGCCCGTCTCCACGACGTCATGGAGCATGTCGAGCGTGTCGACGAGGAGCGTGCCGTTCACGTCCTGCTGGTCGATGCCGGCATCCGGAAGTTCGGCAGTCGTTTCCAGCACGGCCTTCTTCACGGCATAGAGACCGTCATTGGGCAATACTGCGAAAATCTGGGCCGCGTTCTCTTCCACTTCCTTCTGCACCAAGTCCTTCGTGACGCTGTTGCCGGAACCGGTTGCGACTTCCAAAAGCGTCTGCCTGTATTCCTGCAGCGGCACCGTGGCCCCCGTCTGCCCCTGCGCAATGAGCGCTGCGGCTTCGTTGAGGCGGGTCGTCGCCTGCTGGATCTTCTTCTGCACCTTCTCCTCGGGGTTCAACGTCAGGAGAACGTCCACCGTTTCGGCGATGCGCTTCACGCCGTAGAGCGGCGAATTGGGCAAAATGCCCGCCTGTGCCGCGCGGCGCTCCTGCTGCATCTGGGCGACTTCGCGTTGGTGCACCGCGTCTTTGCGCAGGTTCTTCGTCGTCCAGGCATCATCGTAGGCCATGTCTTCCATATGCTGCACCGACGGCACGCCGCGGGACAGGACGGTGGATTCCCCGGCAACGAGATTCAGCGCGACGTCTTTCTGCCGTACGGACGCACTGCGGTTCCACACTTTCACGGACACCGTGTCACCCGCCGCTACGGACACGCTGCCCCCGTGCACGTTCACGCTTCCGAACTCCGTTCCGAGGCTGATGCCCTCCACCGTATTCGGCAGCAATCCCTGAAGCCAGACGGAACCGGATACAAGGGTGAAGGTAGAACCCGTCGGAGAGATGTCGGGGCGGTCGGAGACATCGTTGAGGATGATGGTCGTGTTGGGAGCGAGGCGGATGTTGCCGTCGTCATGCAAGATGACCGTCGCCTCCCCTTCGAACGTGCGGATTTGCACCGCTTCGCGGATCTCGGTCTCCGCTTTTACCGGCTGCCACAAGCCATGCAGGGCGATATTCACGTCGCCGGACGTCGGCAGGATGATGACGGATGATTCTGCGACGGTGGTAGGCGCCAGGAATAGGAATGGACTGGCGCGCAGTCCGATCACGACGATCAAGACGGCCGCGATCCACTTGGGGGCGCGATAGGAAATGACGGTGGCAGTCTGGGGCACGAGACGAGTCGCGATGTAGGACCACAGCGTGTGGCGGACATCCTGTTGCGGCTTCAAGGCATCGCGCAAGCGGTCGAAGGCGTCATGCGCCCTGGGGGCGGAAACGCGATCAAGGATGCGATTCAAAACCGAGGTTTGGACATGATCCTCGGGGGTGAGAGACTCGCGCAGATCTTTCCAGACCGCCTTCTCCTGGATTCTGGCCATAACGCGCCCTTTCAGCTCGTTTTGAGCATTTTGGGAGGGTTCCAGGTCCTCGCGGAGCCGGCGGAAAGCGTTATTGGAGTCCATTCGGATAGTTAAAACGAAGAAAGGGGGCTTCTGTTACGCATGATTTACATGTCGGGCGGCAGCAAAACCTCAAGTTTCCGAAGCGCACGGAGTTTGAGGATGCGTACGGCCCCTTCGGTGAGACGCAGCACGCGCGCGATTTCGCTGTGTGGAAGCTCGCTGACGAAGCTAAGGAGGAGGATTTCCCGATAGCGCTTGGGCAATTGGTTCAGCGCGTGACGGACGGTATCCACCTTGTCATTGCGCTCCAAACGATGCTCCGCACGGTTGAAAGAGTCGGTGTCGGCGAGCGTTTCGGGCACCTCTTCGAACCCGCGGTTGGTACGGTAGGTATCGATGACGCTATGGCGCGCGATGCGGAACAGCCAGGCTGAAAACGGCACGCCCTTCTGTGCCTTGTACGTATGCAGTTTTTCCCACGCCTTCACGAAAATATCCGCAGTCACGTCCTCGGCGATTTCCTTCGGGAGACGGAATGCGGCGTAGCGGTAGATAGGCAGGAAGAACGTATCGTACAATTTTCCGAACGCATCGGTGTCACCCTCCTTCGCGGAGGCGATGAGTGCTTGCAATTCGGCCTCCGGCAACGGAACGGGCGTCATGTTGGAACGGAGTATAGCTGCTTTTCGCCGTTACCGCTGGGAAACCTCCCTTTTTGAAGGAAGGAAGAACGCCGCAAGCAGGAAAGCGGTATAGGCGACGGCGCTGTCTTCGAACGCATGCAGGAACAGGGCGCAGATGGAAATACCAAGCATCCCTACAAACGGCGCGAGGGAATCCCCGTTACGCCGAAGCGCGCGCAAGAGCACGATAATGAATATGATGAACAACGCGAATCCCAGGACGCCCAATTCGACGCCGATCTGCAGGTACCAGTTCTCGGTCACGAACGGACAGGCGCATTCCCGACCCGCAGGTTGCACCTGCTCGCCCCCCACGAACACGCACAGGTTCGGATGCGCGGCGGCCCACGACGCGTCGCTGCCTTTTTCGAGCTCCACGCACGCATCACTCGTGCGGTTGGTAGCGGGACCCGCGGATCCCAATCCTCTTCCGAGCGGATCGTCGATGATCGCCCGGATGCCTGCCAAAGGTTTTTCCAAATGCCCCCGGGTGGAGGACGAGCGCAAGATGACGGACGGAAAGACCGCGGCAGCGAATACCGCGGCCAGAAGGGCGGCAGGAACTCCCCATAGCACCACCTGGCGGCGCACCCAGCGCGACTGCTGCAACAGGAATCCGGTGGCCAGCAGGACGAAGGCGCCGATCCACGCCGCGCGGGAGAACGTCAGGAAGAGGGCGGCGAGAATAAGGACGAAGAACGTGACGTTGAGAACGCTGCGCTTGCAGTACACCGCGAGCCCCGCGACGGAGAGCGGCAGCAGCAGCCAGATGCCGAGCTGATTGGGTCCGCTCATAGTCGACTGGATGCGATGCAGAGGTGATCCCCCGATGAGTTGGTACGGGGCAAGGGGGCCGTCCGGCAGGAAGAGCGAATGCATGTCGGAATACCCCAACCACGTGAAGAATCCCAGGGGCAGGAAAAACCCGATGATGCCGTAGAGCGACACGATCGCACCGACCAAAAGCAGGACCGCCATCGCCATCGTCTTGAATCCCTCGGACCACTGCACCCGGCGGAGAATGAAAAGGAGTCCAAGGGGAAGCAGATCGTATTTGATACCAAGGAAAAATTGGGGTGTGGGGTGTGGGGCGTTGACGAAGGAGACAATCAAGCCAAGAGCGACGAGCGCAAGAATCAACCAGTCGAGTACATCAAATTTCCATGTCCTACGCCCTACGCCCGACCCCCTTTTCCATTCGATCGCCCTCTCTACCAACGCAATCAAAAGAATCACCCCCAACACTCCCTCCTTCCAAAACGCCAGCGACGCCAGCGGCGCATGGCCCGGACCGGCGATCAATTTCGTGAGGACGGTGACCGCGAGCGCGTGCAAAGGAAGGAGCGCGAGAAGCGCCAGGGACAGCCGTTCTCGAACGGTCTGCAACGTCATGGGATCAGGAGATGCCGAGACGCTGCTCCTCCGTGCGGAACACTTCCCCGCCCGCCAGCACGTCTTCCACGGCATCGATGCACGCGGCGCTGACATTTTCGCCGTAAATCTTCGGCGCCTTCTTCATGTCTTCGTTATCCCACGCGAATTCGATGATCTTCTTGATGAGTTTTCCGTCGATGGGCGGGGCGATGAGGTTGCCCCCGCAGATGGCCGACTCGCTGCGGTCGGAACCGAAGCGAAGCGTGACGCACGGGATGCCGAGCACGTTCATTTCCTCCTGCATGGAGCCGCTGTCCGTGGCGCACACGGATGCCTTCTGCATGGCGGCGATCACGTCGGTGTAGAGCGGCCAGACCGGGGAATAAATGAAGTTCGGATAGTCCTTCACGAGCTGTTCGATATCGGATCGCAGGCCGAAGTTGTCGAGGGCGCTTTCGGTTTGGAAGAGCGAGATGAGCAGTACCGTGCGGCCGTCTTTCACCAAGGATTTCATGGCGTCGTAGATGGCCATGAAACGCAAGCGTGATGCGCAGTTCTCACGCCTGTGGATGCAGAAACGGACGAAATCTCCGTCTTCCAATGCGGGATACTGTTCGAAGATCTTCGAGGACGACGCGTTCTCCACCGCCTCCAACGTCGCGTCGACGACGGAGTTGCCCACGACGGCAATGCGGTCCTCGGGATAACCTTCCGAGAGCAGGAATTCCTTCACCAAGGGGACGGGGGCCAGATGGATGCCCGTGCCCGCCTCCGCCGCGCGCGTGTTGAACTGCTCCGGATAGGGTTCGAGCGACCCGCGCTCCCAGTTGTCGGAGTTCTTCAGGAAGTGCATCCACTCCGCGACGTCGAACTCGTCTGCGTTCCCGCCGATGGCGGACTCCTTGTACTTGGGCGTCAGCGTGCGGATACCTGCCTCCACGTGGACCGAGGCGAATCCGTTGCAGTACCCCGCGTTCGCCCCCGCCATGGCCGTGGTCGTGTCGCCGTGTACGTACGGGATGACGATCTTTCCCTTCGTCTTCAGTTCGGCCAAAACGAAACCGAGCCGCCCGATGATCTGGCTCACCACTTCGTGCATCTGACCCTTCACGTTCAGGTTGAAGTCGGGCTCCACGCCGAATTCCGCAAGCATGCCTCCGCTGAGGTTGTCGCTGTAGTGTTGGCCCGTGTGGCCCAGGAGCACCTGGTGTCCGCGCTTCTTCAGCTCCCGGTAGAGCGGGATCTGTTTGATGATGTCCGGCTTCGTCGCGATGACGATGAGGTGGACGTGCTGCCCGGGAAGAGCGGCGATATCGTCGAAGAACGTGGGCGATTTGTAGGTGATCTCCTGCATGGTGCGAGCCTACCCAAAATATCGATCCAAAGCCACCTCCCCCTAGCCCCCTCCGAACCTGCGCGTCCTGCGGTTGAATTCCTGCAACGCGGCATCGATATCCGCGGGCTCCAATGCCGGAAAGTGCTTCGTCACGAACATCCACTCCGCATAGCACGCCTGCCAGAAAAAGAAGTTGCTGGTGCGCTGCTCGCCCGACGTACGCAGGATGAAATCGATATCGGGTAACTCGGGATGATCCAGGTGAGCCCGAAGCGATTCATCCGTTACCCCTTCCCCCTTCATCTTCGCGATCGCGCGCAGCACTTCGTCCTTGCCGCCGTAGTCGACGGCCAGGTGCATCGTGAATTCCGTGAAATCCTTGGTTTCCTCCTCCACCTCCTCGATCAGCTTCTTGAGGGATGCGGGAATGCGATCGCGGCGGCCCGAGTGGACGAAGCGCGTCTTGTGTTCGACGAAGGCATGGCGTTCCTTGGACAGATACTCCTCGAACAACTCCATCAGCTTCGATACCTCTTCGTCCGACCGCTTCCAGTTCTCGGTGGAAAACCCCCAGATAGTCAGCACGTTGATGCGCGGATCATTGCGGCACCACTCCGTGATGGCGCGGAAGTTCTCCATGGCGCGGGCATGGCCCTGCCAGGGCAGCAGCATGTTGCTCTTCGCCCAACGGCGGTTGCCGTCCGGGATGATGGCGAGATGGATAGGCTCCATGCGATGTTACTTCGCCTTGGAAACGGCGGAAGTGCCGCCTTTCACGATGAGCTCCGGAACCTCTCTCGCTTCCTTCTTCACGACCTTGCCGTCGCTCTCGACCCAGTAGATGTACGGGGCGCAGAATTCCGTTTCGATCGTCGCGGCTTCGTCCTTGGTCAGGTTCTCCAGGAATTTGCGGATGGGGCGGAGGCTGTTGCCGTGCGCGGCGACGAGGACCGTCTTGCCTTCCAACACATACGGCCATACGTACTGCATGAAGAAGGGCATCGTGCGACGCTCGCAGTCGGCCATGCTCTCCCCTCCGGGAGGCGGCGTGTCGTAGCTGCGGCGCCAGATCTTCACCTGCTCCTCACCGTACTTCTTGGCGGTCTCGGACTTGTCGAGTCCCTGGAGTTCGCCGTAATGGCGCTCGTTGAGGGCGCTGTCCTTTTCGATCGGCGGATTCTGCCCCATGGATTCCAGCACGCCGGCAAGCGTGTTCTGCGCGCGCTTGAGGCGCGACGTGAAAGCGATGTCCACCGTGAACTCTTTCAAGTGGTTGCCCGATGAACGCGCGTCTTTCTGGCCCGCTTCGGTCAGTCCGACGTCGGTCCAGCCGGTGAAGATGTTGGCCACGTTCCATTCGGACTGGCCGTGTCTGACGAGAATGAGTGTACCCATAGCCCGCCCATAGTAGGGATCTTGGATGTGGAACGCAAAAATGGTAGAATGAGGCGAAATGAAGAAGTTTCATGTACACCATCTTTCACATCCGCTGTTCCGCAGAACGGTGATGTGGTCGGTTATTTTATGCGTGCTGATCGTCAGCGCAGCGGCCGCATTGGCAAGGAGCGCGCACAATTTCAAGGCTGCCCTGACGGACAAGCCGGACCTGGCGCTGTACCTGCTTCTTCCGGAGGAAGAAATCACCACCAGCACCCTCCTGCGCGACGGGGACACCGAGCGCGACTACCTGGCGGAGACCAAGGAAGGACCGAAAGTGATCAAACTGAAAAAGGGGCCGAAGCAGTGGTTCGTGGCAAACATCGAGAACCTGCACCAAGGGGAATGAGGATGAATGACCAATCACCAAATTCCAATCATCAATGAAGGAATTCCTCGTTTGATTATTGGTGATTGATTATTGATGATTTACGTATCTCTACCCTTTCTCGCGACTATCACCGGAAATACCACGACGGCCGTAACGATCCTCCCGATCCTTTTCGGTTCGCGCACCACTCTCCACAGCCACTCCAACCCAAGGTTTCGGAATACCGCCGGAGCGCGGACCTGCGTGCCAGCGATGAAGTCGAACGTACCTCCCACTCCCATCGCGACTTTCACGTTCGGAAGTTCTTTGAGGTGTTTGTCGATCCACACGTCCTGCTTCGGCGCACCGTAGGCGACGAACAAGACCTGCGCCCCGGACAGCGCGATCCTCTGGAGGATATCGGACGCGTCTTCGTCGCGCGGCGAACCCGAAAACGTTCCCGCGATATTCAGTCCCGGATTCCTGCGCTTCAACGCTTCCCCCGCCGCTTCGGCGACTCCCGGCGCAGCGCCGAGCAGGAAGACGGGGACGTCTTTGTTGAGGGTCGCGCAGAACGCCTGCACCGTATCCACGCCCGTCACGCGCTGAGGAAGGTACTGCCCCGTCCAACGGGCGGCGTAGAGCAAACCCTGGCTGTCGGGGATGTTGAGGTCGGTGCGGTTGAGCAGCGCGCGGAACGGTTCGTCCTTCGACGCCGCCACGAGCATCTCGCTATTTGGTGTCATCACGTGGTGCTGCCGTCCGTCGGCGAGAAATTCCTTGAGGCGCGCGACTGCTTCCCCCGCCGTGACGGGGTCGATGGGAACGCCGAGAAGGCGGACTCTGTCCATGCGGCAAGAATACCCCAGATTCCGCGTGAAGACAGCGTCGAATACCGCTACACTCCCCCCGTGAACAGCCTGCGCTCCATCGCCACCGGCGCCCTTTTGATCGCCCTTGCGGCCTGCACGGTCCAAAGCCAGGACATCCTGGAAGACGTGACGGATGGAAGTTCGTCTTCCGCAAGCTCGGCGAGCGCCTCGGCCGAAATCGGCGAGCGCATGTTGGAGGGAGGGATCCTGGAGATAGGCAGCGCATCCGCGCCCGTCACGATGTCGCTCTCCATCAACCATGACTCACCCTACAGTCGGCAGTTCCACGCGCTCATGCCGATACTGGAACGTAACTACGTCTCGACCGGAAAATTGAAGATCGACGTCTTTACGGTCGCCTTTGAAAAATACCCGGACAGCGTCCTCCACGCCCGCAAGCTGATCTGCGCGGGGAAGCAGGGAAAGGGGCGCCTAATGCACGACCTGCTGATGAGCGGATCCGAGTTATCGCTCCCCGCCGGAACGGACAAGGCTGCGTTCGACCTCTGCCTGAACTCCGATGAAACGACGGCGGATATCATCGCCCAGGGGGAAGCATCGAACACAGGCGAGCCAAAGGTAGTCCCGACATACGTCATCAATGGAAAGACATTCACGGGGGTGCCGACCGAGGCCGATCTCCTTGGGGCAATCAGAAGCGCACTCTGAGAGCGAGTCCTATGTGGATACTGCCTCACTGTGACTCTATTTTGACAAGCTTCCTGCGGCCGGACCCTCCCGCAAGAATACGCACGCGCGGGGGAACCACGCCAAACTCCTCCGCCAGAAATCTGATAAGTTCCGCATTGGCCTTGCCTTCCTCGGAAGGGGCGTCGATGTTGATTTTGAGCGTGCCATCCATCAACTTGCCCGTCACCGAAGATTTCGGCGCATATGGACGTACGCGCACGCCGAAAGATACCGTTCCGTCCTTCGCCAGCTTTGCCTTGAGATCGTCGATCATGGCGGGAGTGTAGCAGGTCAGAAGACATTTTCCTTGTGTCATGGTGAGCCTGTCGAACCATGAAAAAGGAGACCCGAGCGTGTGATACGCCCGGGTCTCCGGTGATTGTGCTGCAAGATCGCGTTCAGGCCGCCGCTTCGGCGGTAGTCGCCGACTTGCGGGGTAACAGCAGACGGAAGGCGGGCAGAAGCTTGCGATCGACGCTGCGAACGTACTGGTAGTACGCCTTCGTAAAGGCGATCCAGGCGTTGCGAACGAAAAGGTCCTGCATATCGCAATCGGGACCGCAACATTCGTCGGGCGTGACTTGGCGGCAAGCCTTGTCTTCCACGTCCATCATCGCCCAGGCCCGGCCAAGGATCTCGAAGTCGATCCCTTCTTCGGCGCCGATGGGCACCAGTTGTCTCGAACCGAGCTTCATCATTCGGCGGCGATAGCCGGCGTACGCATGGACGTATCGCAGGTGGGCAAGGGACTCACGCCGATCGACCGGAACGCCGTCCATATCATTCGTGAACAACGGCTCGTGACGTTCGACGGGATGGTAGATCGAGATCTCGTGATCATGATCGGCCATGTCCGCCCCCTCTTTACGAAACAAACTACAATCTTCAGCGTCATCTTGTTTCATCTGCGAATCCTTCCTACTGCAAACCTGAAAAGAACGATCGGCACCGTGCCGACAACAACACAATACGAGATATTGTAGTGTATTTTTAAAATATGTCAATTATCCACGCAAGCCTATTTCGTCTGATTCTTTCGCCATTTCTCGATCTCCTTGTGGTGTCCGCTAAGCAATTCGGGCGGAACGGAGAGACCGCGGAATTCCTCCGGCCGCGTGTAATGGGGATACTCTTTTTTCCGATCCAACGCCGGCGAAAAACTCTCCTCCCCCGCGGATTCGTCCTTCCCAAGCACACCCGGAATGTGACGCGCCACCGCGTCGATAAGCACCATGGCAGGAAGCTCCCCGCCCGTCAGCACGTAGTCGCCGATGCTGATCTCCTCGTCGATCCATCCCCCGTCGATGATGCGCTGGTCGATGCCTTCGTAGTGGCCGCACAGCAAAATGAGCCACTGGTGCGAGGACAATGTCTCCACGCGTTCCTGCACGAGGGTGGCGCCGCGCGGCGTGAAGTAAATGCGATGTGGATTCTCGAATCCGGCCTTCTGCCCCATGCGCGTGATTTCCTCGATGGCCGTTACGGCCGGTTCGCACATCATCAGCATGCCCGCACCCCCGCCGTACGGGCGGTCGTCGACCTGCTTGTAGTTGCCCATGCCGAACTGGCGCAGGTCGTGGAAGTGGATCTGCAGCAGGTCTTTTTCCGCGGCGCGCTTCAGGATGCTCTCGGTGAGAGGACCCTGGAACATGGCCGGAAACAAAGTGATGACATCGATGCGCATGGCGTGAGTATAGCGGAGAAAAAAATGCGGGGTGCCGAAGCACCCCGCGGGAATCACGTTCGGGCGTCAGGAGGGGTCTTTCCGGAAGCCGCTCCTCACCCCGGCGACGTTCAGGAAGAACAGGGCAAGGGCAACGATCGCGATCGTCGGGATCATGCAGTCCAAGGCGAAGGACGCGACGGCAAGGACGGCTGTTACCGTGCCAAGGATGCTGATTTTCGCATCATCCATGTGCAGGTAGTACCAATCCAGGACGTAAAACGTCATCAATCCCAGGAACGCGATCGCGGCGAACCCAATGGCATGCAGGGGCATGCCCTGGTTCGTGGCGAACAGGATGCCGCCCATCATGGTAAGGAGGGTGCCGAGCATGCAGAACAGCGGATAGATAGGAATCATGGCGACCTCCGTTTCAGTTGATGGATGGATACATTCGACGGGCCTTCCGACGTGGCTTCAGTTGCACCTTTCGAAACTTCGTGCGACCCACGGCCATGATGAGCAAGGCCAGAAAGGCGATGGCGAACATGGCGCGCAGCAAGAAACCGGCGTACCACAGGAACACTCCCGCAACGGACATCGCGAGTGCGTACCTCCAAAAGACTTTCGTCTTCTTGAACGCGTACACGTTCAGTTGAAAGGCGAAGAACAGGGCGACGCATGCGCCGCCGTACAGGATCATCTCCCAAAACAGGATGAGCAGGACGATCAGGATCAAGGTGACGCAAACCAACGGGATGAAATAGCGTTGCATCGTAAGAACCTCCGTGACGATGAAAAGAGCGGGCGGACGTGACTTTGGATAGCGTAGAACATTTTGGAAACAAGTAAATGGCGTATAGTGCATCCGTGAGCCGATTCCCGACCATCATCGCCGAGGTGAAGACACACTCCCCCTTCGGATACGCGTCCGGAAAAACCTGGGACGAACTGTTTTTGATGGCGAACGATATCGGCGGCATCCTCTCCATCCACACCGACCCGCGCTGGGGCGGCTCGTTCGACCTGATCCGAAAAGCGAAGGCGATGACGGGCACACCCATCCTGGCGAAAGGTATCCACGCGACGGATGAAGACATTCAAAAAGCGATCGATGCCGGCGCGGACTACGTCCTGGTGGTCGGCAGGATCCCGGAGATCCATCGGGACAGGCTGCTGATCGAACCGCTCACGCTGCAAGAATTGAGAATGATCCCGCATGATATGAAAGCCGTGTGGAACAGCCGCGACTTATCCGACGGAAATATGAAGACAGAGACGTTCGCCGAAGCGCGGAACATCTTTCATGGCTGGCTGTGCCAGGCATCCAACATTCGGACGGTTGCGGACATCGAAGACGGAGCGGACGCCGTGCTGGTTGGGACGCATCTGGAGGAATTCGCTCGCTCGCTTTCCTAAGCGGGAAGTCTATACTGGAACCCATGAACGATTCCCAAAGCACCCTCCTCCTCCGCTGGGCGGACGAGGCGCACAAGGCCTACGAGCACGGATACTATCTGCAGTCCATCATCATCGACCTCAATCTCATCAACCATTTCCTGCGCGACAGCATCCACAGCCACGCGCACCGCATCACCATGGAGATGACGGGCTCTAGCAAGCGCCACCCGTACCTGGAGGACCTCATTTTCAACACGCGCAATAAAATCTCCGGCGGCGCCAGCGACCGCTCCCTCTACAAGGAAGCCGTCCGCCTGAAGCTGATCGGTGAGAATTTCTACAAGGAGCTGGATATGCTCTACAAGCGGCGCAACCTGGTGCTGCACCGCCTCTTCAGCGAGGAATACATGAAGCGCGAAGCGGATAACAAGGAACTGCTGAAGCAGCTGGCCACCGACTACCGCGGCGCCTGCCTGAAGTGCGTGCAGCTGGCGACGGAACTGATCATGAAGATGGAGAATAAGAAGATCGAGATCAAAGAGGTGAAGAAGGAAAAGACCGCCGAGCAGAAAAAGCGCCGCAGGGGCAGGAGGGGCGGACGCGGAAGGAATAAGCCCAAAACTCCCGTTGCAGAGGCCGGTTCCCAAGCATAGGATTCCGCACCATGAAACACACGGTAGACCACGGCTTTGAGATCGACGGCAACGGAAAGGTCGAGAAATTCGTCACTATCGAGCTGGACGGAACCTACCACACACTCCTGCATGCGCCGGAGGACGGCCTGCCTGTTTTGTCACACGATTCGCTGATGGTCGGCTTTTTGAAATCCAGGGATATCGCGCCGCAGGAAGCAGACGTGAGCGTGAAGACGCTGCAGCAATACGGGGATTACTGCATGGGCGGCGGACGGAATGTCGACGGCGTGATGGAATGGAGCTCGACGACGCTGCAGCATGCGCTGGGCAGGCACAGGCCTATGGAAGAAGCCCTCGCAGATCGATTGATCGAGGAGGTGCGGGAGTATGTGAAGAACTTGCTTTAAACTACTCTTAGGAATCACTTGGTAAAACAGTTTTATCCTTGGTTACCTTAATTCCAATAAGGGATAGTACAAAGAACATAATTCCAGAAATATTTTGCATTATCAGAGTATTTACTTTCTCTCTCAAAATTGGATCGATGAAATATTGATAAACAAAACCTGCTGAGGCAAGAACAATGATAACAATCAAAGCAGCACATAGAATAACTTTTAGTGCTCGCACTAAATAGTAATTGTCATTACTTACCTGAGTTTTCAACTCACCTTCAGTATAAACTTGCCTAGGCTCGCGCTTTCTCCCAAACATGTTTCACAGTGAAAGAAATGGAACATAATATCCTAAATCTCTCATGCGAATGATGGCCATTGGCATAGAAACATTGAATGAATCGCTGATTTTTTCAATAGCTTCTTTTTCTAAAGGTTTATTTCCATCTAGATTATTAACTTCAACATAGTCTCTAACAGTGGGTTCTGGCATTAAAATATCTGCAGCAAGCTGATCGGCTTCATTCTCTTCCTCTAAAGAAAGTGACATAGTATTTTCTCTATCAACTTCTCCCTGCTCTCGAATCTTATCTTCGTGCAAAACTAGGTGTGCTAATTCGTGTGCTATAGAAAATCTTTGACGTTGTTTTGATTGATTTACATTTGCGTAAATAGAAAAAGAATCGCTATCTGCATCATATCTCACAAATCCACTTCGATCAGAATCAAGCTCTTCATTAAAAACCTTAACACCGTACTCATTTGCAAGAGCAACAATATCAAGATATCCCTGATCTTCTCCCAGGGAGATCGCCTTTTTCATGATCTCATCTTTATCAATTGCAAGTGGCATGAGCAGATTATGCATGAAGCATTTTGCATTTCCTAATGAAAACTTAACTTTACGTGATTAAACAAACTCACCCATCAACTTACTTATCTCCTGCACCCTCACCTCTTCGACGAGCGTCGTTTTCACGCCCTGCCTCGGCACCAGCTGCTCGTAGAAACTCGGGATCGTTTCGTTCTGATACAAGATGCCCGTCGCGATTTTGTCCTGCGTGTTCACCGCCAGCTCGCGCGCTTTCTTGAAGTTCGATGTGTCGTGGTTCTTCGGTTCGTAGACGTGCTGCAGCAGGTAGTCGTGCGTCGCGAATTTGTTGTACGTGGGGCAGGCCTGCAGGAAATCCACGAACGCGAAGCCGCGGTGCTTCAGGGCCGCCTGCAAGATCTCACTCATCTGCGCGATGTTGCCGCTGAACCCGCGCGCCACGAAGGTGGGCTCCAGGGAGAACACGAAATCCATGCTCGGCAGCGTGTGTTCCGGCATGCCATTGGGCGACGTGTTCATCTTCTGCCCCTGCCACGTCAGGCTGGATGCCTGGCCGGTGGTGAGTCCGTAGTTCGCGTTGTTGTGCAGGACGAAGACGATCGGGTAATTGCTGCGGATGCTATGGACCAAGTGGCCCACGCCCTCGCTGAAGCTCGCCCCGTCGCCGCCGAAGGCCATTACCGGGAGTTTCATGTTGGCGATCTTCGCCCCCGCCGCAAAGGGCAGCACGCGGCCGTGCAAGCCGTGGAAGCGGTATCCCCCGATCTTATCGGACGCGTTGCCGTGGCACCCCACGTCGTAGCACAGCAGCACCTCGTGCGGGGCGATGTTGCTCGCGGCCAGCGCACGCTTCACCGCGGTCCAGATGCCGTAGTCGCCGCAGCCGTCGCACCACGTGCACTTGTTCGTATTGTGGTATGCGGCGGGGCTTACCTTGGAAGAGCCGGTGTCGAGGGAGAGTTTGGTCATGGGTTACTGGCCAAAGAATTCATTGAGATCAACGGACCGTTGTTGAAAATATTCATACGTACCCGTCTCGCCCGGGGTCTGCTGCCCCGCATGATAGACCGTGTACTTGAAGACACTCTTCTCAAAAAAAGCGTCTCCGGCAAAGAATCCGCCTGCGATACCTCCGCCTGCAACATAATCATTTGCCAGCGTCAGCGGCCACTCTAGGGTAACGACGGCTTTCTCAGTCCTGGTTTTTCGATCATAAACTCGTATCACGCCGAACGTATCTCCTTCGAAACCGGCAAAGTATCTGTAATCCTCGGATATGTATCGACCGTCGGCAAGGAACTCGTCGAATGCGCCCGTGTGTAAATCTAATTCGAAAAAACCAGGCAAGTCGCCTCCATCGCACTCGCAGATAGCCGTGAAATACGCTTTGCCGTCCTGTACGTAATTTGCCCATTGGCCTCCCCTATTCGTAGCAACTTCCATGATCCCCCAGACAAGATGCTTGCTAACGCGGGATAAGGGATTCACATCCGTGGCTAGCGTGCAATCCGTACCGTCGCGCATCGTAGCGATAAAATCTGGATAGTCATACGACTTGCCCCCCAACCTTATAGAAACAATGTCGGCAGGTTTGCATTGCGAGTTCAAATCAAAATGCAACGATAACTGGCCGTCGTTCCAGAGCGCACGGTAAATGAACTCCGCGATGCGCTTGCGGGTGATCGGATCGTCGTAATTCTCACCGGGATCCTGCGCCAAGTACGTTTCACTGGACAGGACGTAGCTTCTCAATCCTGCGAACATGTACGGCATGAACCATTCTTCCTTTACGCCGTTTTCAATAGTCGGTTCGGCCACCACGTACCCGCGGGCATTCACCAGCATTTTCACCGCTTCGACCATGGAAACATCCTGTGAAGGGCGGAACGTACCATCCGGATAACCAGATACCCATCCTTGGTCCTTCGCGTAACACACGTACGCCGCGTACCAAGAATCGACTTCGATATCCGGGAAACATTGCCGGGCATATGACGGGAGCGGCGTGCCGACCGAGGACTCGACGAGAATTTTCATCAGTTCCGCGCGGCTCAGGTGGCGGTCCGGGCCGAACGTGCCGTTGGGATAACCGGTCATGATCCCCTTCTCCTGCAGGTACTCGATGGCACGGCCGTTTTCATGCGAGGCATCGACATCCGGAAACGCAGCGGATGCAGTGGCCGGCAACAGCATGGCTACGGCCAGCAGAAGCGATGAATATTTCATAAGAAGAAAGGGAAGGATGTATTATTTACCGGGGCGGACGTTGAAGAGTTTGTCGAGACGCGCGGAGATCTTGCCTTGGAAGAGGCTGCTATCGCGCATGTTGTAAACGTTGTAGAGAAGTGTCTCGTTGCTATCGATGGTGATGTAATCCGACATCAATACGTTGCGAGACATCGTGAGGGACTTAAGGAAAGTGATCTGCGTGGTGAGCAAGCGGACGGATTTGCTGAGGCCGGTCTTGAGGTACATGGCGCGCATGTCCACGCCCTTGCTGCCGACGTAGCTGAGGAACGTGTACTTCGGCGAGACGCGCACGGCGCCCGGAGCCTCGGTATTCAGGATCTGCTTCAGCGTGCCCTTTTTCAGGTCCAGCTCCCACACGTGCGGCAGCCAGTAGTCGCCGTTGGTCGACAGGAAGTACGCGCGCTTCTCGATCATCGGGACGGTGTCCGCGGTGTTGGAGGCCTCCACGGACGGGGCGAGACCCGTGAGCTTCTTGTTCGGATTCGCGGGGTCCGTCTTCGCCAAGGGATCGGCCGCGACGGTGCAACTCGTGACGCCGTCGGTAACGACGATGGACCCGTCCTTGAGCGACACCGAATTCGCGCCGCTGGGGATGCAGCTTGCGCCCACCGGAATGCTAATCATCCTGAGTCCCAATTGCAGTCGGTACAGCATGGTGACCAGCTGCCCGCGGGTAAGCTGGACGTCGACCTTCTTCGTATAGTCCGCCTTGTCGATGATGCCTTCCTTGATGGCGGCGTTCACGAACGGCACGAACCACGACCCGCGTCCCGCTACCGCGGGGAGGCGTGCGGAACGGATGATCGCCTGGAGCGCCGCGCCGAACGTGGCGGGACTATTGGGGCTGAACTTGCCGTCCTTGCCGCCGTCCATCCACTGCTGCTTCGCGGCGAAGCACACGGCAGGGGCGAACGCTTCCTCGTGCACGTCGTTGAAGCAGTTGCCGTAGCCCTTGTCGACCACGTTCCCCGTGAGTTTCACGAGTGCGTCGGCAAGCTCCGCGCGGGTGATGACGGGATCGCCGGAAACGGGAGGAAGGACGTTCTTGCCTATGAAGTAATCGTTGGCCGTTTTCCATGCCGCGGTGGCATCGGCCTTCGCGGAGGACTTGGACGAAGATGATGCGGCGGACACGGCCTGCGCGCACAGGAGGGTGGAGAGAAGGAGGATGGAAAGTTTTTTCATGGTCATTGGGTGGAAAGGATGTCGCGAAGCTCTTCGAAAAAGAAGGGGCGGCCGTCGTATTTGAGGATACTCGTCGGGATGTCGAGTCCGCACTCCATGCGGATGAGCTTTCGTAGTTGGGACTCATGGTTGCACTCGATGATGGCCATCTTGCCTGCCTTTTTGGAAAGCCGTTCGAGCAGCTCCGTCTTCAGCGGCCACAGGTACGTGTAATGCAGGTACCCGATGCGCCTGCTTTGGAACATGGGATCGGCGAGCACGTCCAGGATCACGCCTTTGTTGCTGCCCCAGCTGACGAGGAGCAGGTCGGGATTCTGATGGCCGAAGAGTTCGGGCTCGGGCAAGGCCGCCTTCAGCACCTGCATCTTTCTCATGCGCTTCTCCATCTGCAGGCGCGCGTTCTCCGCGCCCTCGTCCACGCTTCCGTCGGCCCGGTGCTCGTCGCCCTGCGCCACGTACGTCGCCGCCTTGGACCCCGGAAGCCAACGTGCGGAAATACCGCCTTTCGCCAAGGGGTCGTAGCGGTCCGAGCTTTCGAGGGCGGACAATTCCTTCGCCCCCGTCACGAGGCGGCCGCGGTTGATGCGCGTCTTTTTCTGGTCGTAGGGCGCCTGCGTGCAAATGGCTTCCGCAAGCTGCTTGTCGGTCATGAGGACGACGGGGATCTGGTATTCCTCCGCAAGGTTGAATGCGTCGTTCACGAGGTGGAAACTGTCATGCGCGTCGGACGCGGAGACCACGCATCGCGCGAATTCCCCGTGCCCGGAAAACACCGCCAGGTTCAAGTCACCCTGGCCCGTCCAGGTAGGCAGCCCCGTCGCGGGGCCGGGCCGCTGCGCGAGGACGATCACGCTCGGGTTCTCGATCATCGCATTGAGCGACAAGGTCTCGGTCATCAGATCGAATCCCCCGCCGGACGTACCCGTCAGCGCGCGCGTTCCCATATGCATCGCTCCGCTCACCATCTGCACGGCCGTGATCTCGTCCTCCGCCTGCTTGATGGCCATGCCGGTTTCGTTCTGGATGTCCGCGATGTAACTGAGGAGGGGCGACGACGGCGTCATGGGGTAACCGGCGTAGAAGCGCACGCCCGCATGCACCACCCCGAGCCCCATCGCCTGACTGCCCGTGAGCAGCAGGCAATCCTTCCACCTGGCATCCGCCGGAGGCAATGCGACCGCGAATCCGGGAATGGACTTTTCCTTGAATTGGAAGCCCTTTTCAATGCACAGGTAATTCAACTCCAATAGGTCTTTCTTCTTCGCGAACTGCTCGCCGACGAGCGTCTTGAGTGCTTTCGCATCCTGATTCAGAAGCGACCACACCACGGACGTGACGAGCACGTTGCCGAGGATCGGCTTCGCGTTGATTTCCTTCAAAATAGCGTCGGTCGTCAGTTCCACCACTTTGATGTTTCGCTCCTCGAGCGACGCGGCGATGGCCTTCGGGAACGTCCAGTCGGGCGTCTGGTGAATGATGATGCCGCCATCCTCCACCTCGTGCGTGTTCAACTCCAACCCGTGGTGGTTGAAACACACCAATACCTCCACTTTTTCCTTCGTGGATTCCACGCGCTCATTGCTGACATCAACCTGGTAGCTGCTGTGGCCGCCCTTGATAAGCGAGTTGTATTCGCGGTAGCCGAAGACGCAGTAGCCCGCTCGCTTCAACCCCTTGCCTACGATCTCCCCGACCGAGTTAACCCCCTGCCCCTGCGCGCCGGTGACTTTGATCGCGACGCGTGTCATTTCGAAGCGGCGGAAAGGAATTTCTTGCCCCACTCGCGCACTTTGCCCTCCTGTCCGTACGGCTCGTTCACGATGACGAGGGAATCCATGAGCAATGTCCCGTTGTGCGTCCGGACGAATTCTTCCAAATGCACCCGCGCCTCGGCCGTGTAACGGTACCGATCGTCGCCGAGCGCGATGCAGGCGACCTTCTTTCCTTTCAAATCCGCCCTCCCGGACTTCTCCTTTAAAAGCGCATGCATGTGCGGGTTCAGTTGCCCCTCCACTCCACCCGTGTTCCATGTGCCCGAGGCAAGCAGAAGAATATCCCCCTTCAACAAATCTTCGGGAGCACAAAGCTCGGCCCGCCTGCGTTCCGCCGTGACGCCGCCACCCCCCTGAAGGACATTCATCAGGATATCCGTGACATACTCGGTATGGCCGGCCGTGGAAGCATACGCAACGAAGACTTTTGGCACGGGGATCAGTGTACGCGAAACCGCAGTACGGAGGGCAAAAAGTGGCCTTCTCGATGTGGCAAAAACACCCGAAAAATGCTATAATGATAGGAATGTCCGAATTCTCCCCTTCCTCCATCGCGGTCATCGGTGCTTCGGCCACGCCCGGAAAGGTGGGGCATGACATCGTGTACAACCTCGTCACGGAGGAATACAAGGGAAAGATCTACCCCGTGAACCCCAAAGGCGGGACGATTTTAGGACTCAATACGTACGCATCCGTAAGGGACATCCCGGGCACGGTGGATATGGCGGTCATCGTCATCCCGGCGCCGGCAGTTCCTGGCGCTTTGACGGAATGCGGGGAGAAAGGAATCAAGCAGGTGGTGGTCATCACCGCGGGGTTCAAGGAGTCGCACTCGGACGAGGGCATGGCATTGGAAACACAAGTGAAAGAGATCGCGAAGACGCACAGGATCTCCGTCGTGGGACCCAACTGCCTGGGCGTACTGAGGACGTCCCTCAACATGAACGCGTCGTTCGCGAAGAACCTCCCGCCGAAGGGCAACGTGACGCTCATCAGCCAGTCCGGCGCGACGGCCGTGGGTATCATGGACCTGGCTCCGACGCTGGGACTTGGTTTCGCATCGGTGTTCTCCATCGGAAACAAGACCGTGATGGACGAATGCGACTACCTGGAAATGTGCGAACGCGATCCGGAGACCACGGTCGTCGGCATGTACCTGGAAAGCATCGAGCGTGGCAGGGATTTCCTGGAAATCGCGCGTCGGGTCGCCTCGAAAAAGCCCATCGTCCTCCTGAAATCCGGAGTCTCGGAACTGGGCCGCAAGGCGGCCGCGTCCCACACGGGGGCGCTGGCCGGATCCGAGGAAGCCATCAACGCGCTGTGCATCCAATCGGGTATCCGGAGAGCCCACAACATGGATGAATTCCTGGATCTCCTGACCACGCTCTCGTCCCAGCCGCCCCTGCTCACCGACCGCATCGCGATCATCACGAACGCGGGAGGACCGGGCATCCTGGCCTCGGACTACGTGGAAAAAGCGGACCTGCTGCTCCCCTTGCTTGCACCCGAAAACCTGGAACCGCTGCGCGCCGCCCTGCCGGCCACGGCTTCCATCCAGAATCCCATCGACATTATCGGGGACGCGAAGACGGACCGGTACGAAGCCGCCCTGACCGCATGCCGCGACGATAGCGGCATCGACGGATTGGTGGTAATCCTCACGCCGCAAATCATGACGCCGGCGGAGGAGATCGCGCATGCCATCGTCCGCATCATGAAGCACTCGCCCCTCATGCCGGTGGTGACGTGTTTCATGGGCGGCCCCCTAGTGGAAGACGCCCGCAAGGCGCTGCGCTCGCACGGCATTCCCGTCTTCGACACCCCCGAACGCGCGGTACGCGCCATCTCGGCGCTGCGCCGAAGCAGGGACAAGGAAGAAGTGTCTGCCTGCCCCGTCGACGGGCACGCCGCGCAAGCCTCGGCGATTTTGGAGGGAACCTCGGGCCTCTTGTCGGAGGAAAAATCCAAGGAACTGTTGGCGTTGTTCGGCCTCCCGCTCCCCGCACAATCCGTCGCGCGCACGCGGGCGGAAGCGATCGCCATCGCGGAAAAGATCGGTTACCCCGTCATCGCGAAGATCAGCTCCCCGGACATCGTCCACAAGACGGACGTGGGCGGCGTGGCCGCGAACCTGAAAACCGCGGCGGAAGTAGAGGAAGCCTACGATCGCATCCTGAAAAACGTGCGTGAAAATGCACAGGACGCGGCCGCGGAGGGAGTGCTCATCCAAAAATTCCTGCCCATAGGCGACGAGTTCATCGTCGGAGGCATACGCGACGCGGCGTTCGGCCCCCTCATCATGGCGGGACTCGGCGGCATCTACACGGAACTCTTCAAAGACGCCGCAGTACGCATCGGGCCGGTCGCGATCGAACAGGCCTACAACATGCTGCGCGAACTGACCTCTTGGAAACTACTGCGCGGCATGCGCGGAAAGTCCCAGAGCGATATCGATGCGCTGGCGCAGCTGACCGTGAAGGTATCCGAGATGATGTGCGACTGCCCCCGCATCCGCGAGTTGGACCTCAACCCGGTACTGGTGTCGCCGGGGGGCATCACGATCGCGGATGTGAAGATCATCGTGGATTGATAGGGTAAGGAGTGGGGTTAGGGATAGGGTTATTTTGCCGTTCCCAACCCTAATCCTAACCCTTTTTTAAAGATTTCCCTTTCCCTCGCCCGCACTTATCCGTACCCTACATTCCATCATTCCCAACGCATCATGAAGCTCTCCAAACTCTACAAGCGCACCATCGAAATCGGCATGGACGCGGACATCCGCGGCAAGAAATACCTGGATAAGCAACTGAAGAAACAGGCGGACCGCCTGAAAAAAGCGGAAGGAAAGGAGAAGGAATTCTTCGACGAGGAACGCACCTGGAACCCATACCACGATTCCCGCATCATCAACGGTACCGGCGACGAGGAAGTCACGCGCCTGATGATCGGCATCGACATCGAAACTCCCGAAATCCTCCTGGCCGACAGGCTGCGCGAGAAGGGCGAGAAGATCGACGCCATCATGATCCACCACCCGGAGGGCCGCGCGCTCGCGGACCTGGACAAGGTCATGCCGCTGAATGCGGACGTGGCGCATGCCGCCGGCGTGCCGATCAACCAAGGAGATTTCCTCCTTAGGCCGCGCATGGAGCGCATTTGGAGGGCCATCCATGCGGACAACATCCTGCGCACGGAGCGTGCCGCGGAACTGCTGGGCATCCCCGCTTTCACCTGCCACACCGTCACCGACAACCTCATCTGGAGGCACATGGAAAAGAACATCTGCCAGAAGGAATGGGATGATCTCGGCAGCATCGTCAACGCCATCAACGATATGCCGGAGTACAACTACTACGCCAAGAAAGGCAATCCCTCGTTCATCGTGAACGGATCCAGCTCCGGCCGCCCCGGAAAAATCGTGGCGACGGGCTTCACCGGCGGTACCAACGGCCCCGAGGAAATGATCGAGCAGCAGGCGCACGCGGGCGTGGGTACCATCCTCTGCATGCACTTCACGGAGAAGGAAGTGGAAGTGGGCCGCAAGTTCAACCTGAATATGATCCAGTGCAGCCACATGGCATCGGACGCGGCGGGCGTAAACCTCCTTCTGGACATCTTGCAGAAGGAAGAAAAGAAGCTCGACGTCCTGCCCGTGTCAGGATTCATCCGCGTGAAGCGCAAATAAGGGTCACTCTTCCACGGGCTCCCGTTCGATCATGCAGACGCATGTCTGATCCGGACATTCCTCGCTGCATATCTGGCCTGCGCAATCGGGGCAGATCTCTCGCGCCATATGGCACGTGACGCACGTTTGTGGCTGGCTCATAATTGCATAGTATCTTCGATACGATTCCTCCTTGCAAGAAAAGGCCTTAAAAACCGTCTTTCACCTGCAATAACATCAATGTTACAATTGCACGGCTATGACAACCATCTCCATCATCCGTTCCTCCTGGGAATTCTTCCGCAAGCAACCCGCCCTCCTGTCGGTCGGTTTTTGGCTGCTCTTCCTGCCCATGCTCGCCAGCGACGGACTGACGGCGGTTATTGAGAGAAAGATGGTACCGGAGGCAATGGTCGCGGAGGGGCGCATCGCCATCATCGTGCTTATCGTCCTGCTGGCGCTGTTGAACGTTTGGGGACAATGCTGCGTCCTGGTAACGGGCAAGCGCATGCTGCAAACCAAGGCCGGCAGATCCCGTACGTCGTTCCGGGCAACGGCTTCCCAAGCCAAGGCGTTCATCATCCCCTTGCTTCTCACGAACATCCTGTATGCCTGCGTCATCGCCTTGTGGACGCTGCCGGGAGTGGCATACATCCTGCTTTTGGCATACTTCAGCCCGGCAAGCGCGCAGAATCCGATCCTCCTGTCCGTATCGGGACTGTTCGCCCTTCCCGCGGTCATCGCCGCCATCCGCATGGTGTTTTTCCAGGTCATCGTCGTGGGCGAGAACACCGCGTACCGCGCCGCGTTGAAGCGCAGCAAGGATGCGGTGCGTAACACGTTCTGGAAAATCACCGGGAACCTGGCCCTGCTCATCGTTCTGCTGTTCATCATACCGATGTCCGTCATATCGATCGCGGCCCTCCCGCTCCCGATGACACTCGCCTGGGAAGCCGCTGTTTCCGCCGTAAGCAATGCCTGGATCGCAGTGGCAACGATCCTCCTGAACCTGTGCCTCATCCTGATCTACGAGAAGGTTCGCGCGCCGAAGCAACGCTGATACACTGCGCGCATGTCTTGGGGTCTGGTCCTCTCCGGCGGCGTGGCGCAAGGAATCGCGAACGTGGGTGTTTTGCAGGTCCTTGAGGAAGAGGGGCTGACACCGGATTACATCGCGGGCAGCAGCATGGGCGCCATCGTCGGCGCGCTTTTGGCTCTCGGGTACCCCGCGAGCGTCTTCGACGGCATCCTGCACAAACTCACCCCCTTCACGATCGCGGAACCATCGAAAAACCCGCTCAAGAATGGTTTCCACGGGGGTCTTTTCCAGCAGAAGCTGCACCAATTCCTCGGCGATCTGCTGGATGGAAAGACCATCGACGATTGCAAGATCCCGTTCGTGTGCGTCGCGGGAAAGGTGGTGAAACCCATCCGTTGGGAAAACATTTTCTCCCCGGACTTCACGCAGGACGTGCGAACGTGCATCGAGCCGCATTTCTTCCGCCATGATACGAAACTCATCGATGCATTGATGGCGACGAGCGCCGTACCCGTGGTCTTCTCCCCCGTTCAACTGGGCGACGAAACGTTCATCGACCTGTGCAGCTTCGGGGCGGTGCCTGCGAGGACCCTGCGGGAAATCTATCTGCCGAACGTAGTGATCGGCACGGACACGCAACCGCGTTACCAGAACCTCGCCCCCTTCCTTCCGCCGGGCTGGGGACAATTCCTGATGGCGGGCGAACAATCGCTGCGCGAAAGCCTGGACGCGTGCGACCTGGTGATCCAACCGCACCTGCCCTACGGCCCCTACCGCTTCGACAAGGCCGACGCCTTCGTGAAAGCCGGGCGCGAAGCCGCGGAAAAAGCGCTGCCAAAGATACGCACGCTGGTGCGATAAGCGGCTTGCTTAGGCGATGGCCTTGCCGGCATCGGCGGCCCGCCCGAGGTTCAGGAATCCTTCGAGCCCCACTGCCTTCGCACGCTCCTGGAGCGTCGCTATGTCGACGGCGACTTGGGATTCGTGAGTCTTTCCCAGAAATTCGTCCACGATCGGGGGCGTGAAAGATTCGCCGGCATCGGCTTGATCGTCCAACTCCGGAAGAAACCCGTCGCGATCGCCGTCCGTTTCATCAATGGAATCGAACATGCGAAATATGCTACCCCTCGTCGCTCGGGATTCAATGGAATTTAATTCTTAACAAGCGGCTTGATCATATCGACGCATCGGTCGTCATAGCCGATTTTCCTATAAAACGCATATGCGTCCTTGTTCGGACTGAAGACCTCAAGGCGTACAGAATCGCATCCCTTTTCCAAAAAGTACAATTCCATCGCGGACATCAGTCCCGCCCCAACCCTCTTTCCGCGTACAGATTCATCGACGAACAATTCGAAGACGCGCCCCGTTTTTGACGGGTGATGACTAACCAAATCGACGTCTTCATCGGGAATGACCCACCCCGCGACACATCCTGTCACCTTACCGTCATGATCCGCCAGGAAGATCTGGCCCTGCTTCTTTGAAACGCTCGCAAGCAGCGAATCCGTATAGGCCTCGGCATTGAAATCATGGATGGCCCTCAAGTGCTCGAGCGGATCGAGTGCATGGACGAATCCCTGCAAGCCCCTCAGGCATCCTACGAGTGCCTGATAATCCTCGTCCCGATATTCGCGCACGGAAAAATCCATATCCATATCCTACAAGATGTCGGAGATATTTACTTCGTGATCTGCTCGACCAGGCTCTTGAAGGCTTCCGGCTCGCGGACGGCGAGTTCGCTCATCACCTTGCGGTCGATCTGGACACCCTTCTTCTTCACCTGGCCCATGAAGACGGCGTACGTGCTTCCCGTCTCGCGGATGGCGGCGTTCAAACGGACGATCCAGAGGCTGCGGAAATCACGCTTCTTCTTTTTGCGATCCATGTACGCGTGCTGGCCGGCCTTGATGACGGCTTCCTTGGCCTTCTTGAAGGTCACGCGGCGGTTCGCCTGATAACCCTTCGCGAGGTCGCGAATTTTCTTGTGTCTCCTGTGCCGGACGATTCCACGTTTTACGCGCATGGGTAGGGAGGATTACTTGAGGTAAGGCAACATCGGCTTGATGTGCGGGATGTTGGTGGGGTGCAACACGAGCGTGCGGTTCTGGCGCTTGGCGCGCTTGCTCTTCTGCTGGAGAAGGTGGCTGCGGCTGTTGCGCTTCATTGCCATTTTGCCCGAGCCGGTCAATCGGACTCGCTTCTTGGCGCCGCTGTGTGACTTGATCTTAGGCATAAGATGAATTCGGGGCCCGGAGTATAGGAAAGGAAAACGGAGAATGCAAAGGAAAATAGGCAATCCGGACCATTCGGGCGGATTTTACCTCTTAGGGCGTAAAACCGCCGTAAACTGGGGTCCTTGGGGCTTGATCTCCTGCTCCACCTCGGCCACGTCGGCCAAGTCCTTGATGATTTGACGCAGTTTATTGAGGGCGAACTCCTTGTTGGTCAGTTCGCGGCCACGAAGGCGGACGGCGAATTTCACCATGTGGCGCTCCTCGAAGAACTCCTTGGCACGCTCCATGAGACGGTCGATATCGTGTTTTTCGGTGCGGAACCCGAAGCGGAGCATTTTGGTCTCGCTCTGCTTGGAGTTGGCCTTCTGCTTCTTCTCCTTTTTCTGCACCTGGTACAGGAAATGACCGAAATCGTCGATTTTCACCACCGGAGGCACTGCCTTGGGAGACACTTCGATGAGATCCAGTTCCGCGGCCTGGGCGCGCGCAAGGGCCTCCGCGATGGGAAGTTTCTCTGCTTTTCCTTCGTCATCGATGAGAAGGACTTCCGGCGAGGTGATCTGCGCGTTCATGCGCGGGCGCTTCTCCTGCTTCTGCTGATTGCGTCCCGTAAAGCGTTGTCTCAAACTGGAAAATGGGGAAAGAGGGCTGAAATATAAGGAAATAGGGGCGTTTGGTCAAGAAAAGAGAGTCGTTCTATGGGGAACATTCCTCTTCGCCCTCACCCCGACCCTCTCCCGGCGGGAGAGGGAGGCAATGCAAACAGAGTGCGTCATATGACGATTTTCTTGAAGCAGCATCGGAGGAACCCGCGACCATGGGGTGAAGGGGAAGCCCCGCTGCGCGAAGCGCACACCGCGAGTGTTTTGCGAGGGAAACCTTGGACTGAGCAAAACACTCGCCGCGGGGCGGGCGGCGTCGGCTTTGGTCGCGGGAGCGTTTCTTTGGTCCTTTCTTGTCGCCGTGACAAGAAAGGACAAGACCTTACTTCCCCCTGGAGATCGCCTCGAGCGACAGGCTCACGTGCGACTGCGTGTCGGTGACGGGAGTCACGGAGAGTCCCTTGATACGAAGCATGCGGATCGGCCACAGCTTATCCTCGTCCATCGCGGACAGGATGTCACCCGAGAAGAGGCTTTCGGCCTTCGGGAGCTGGGATCCGGCGATGATCTGGCGGAAGCCGTCTGCGAACGTGTTGGACGTGAACGCGCGCAACAGCTGGCGTTCGGTTCCCCCCGGATCTTTCACGTAGGTCAGGAGATCCGCGGAAAGGAACTGCTCCAGCGCGGTCACGGCTGCGGGATTCTCCTCTTCCGTGAGGCGCAGGAGTTCGCCGCGGGAGGTTTCGTCGAGCGCGTCGTTCACGGTCAGGTTACCCGCGAGATCGATGAAGAGGAGAAGTTGATCGAGGCCTTCGGGCGTGACATCGGCCTCGAAGGAAACGGGCGTGGCGAACAACGGTTCCTTGGCGCCATGCAGCGCGGTTCCGGACGCGGTGCCGACCGAGAGAGGCGTGACATGCATAACGATCCTCTTCTGCTGCCAACGACGAAGGAACAGGTCGAACGTCTGGATAAGGCGGTCGATCTCATCCTGCGGGGGCAGGATGTACATGCGGACTTTCTCATCCTGGGATCCGTTGCCGATCGCTTCCTGGAGCTCGCCGAGTTCGGCCTGTTCCTGAAGAACGAAGAGGCGTTTCTCGAGCGACGGAAGCGCGAGCGCCGCGGGCAATGCCACGTCTTTCACTTCGCGGATCTGCAGCGTGAAGGAATACATCTGGAGTCCGGACAGCACCAGCGAGACACTGCCCACGAGGAGCAGATTCTTCGTCGTACGCAGCCGCTTGAGGGACTCGAGCGTGATCATTTGGAGGTAAACGAGAACGTGAATGGCGAATGCGCGCCCAGAACGGGATCCGTCTCACGGGTGAATGCGGGGCGCGTAAACGTCTTGATGAACGGAAGCGATTCCACTTTCTCGATGAATGTCGCAAGCACCGTCATGCTGGAAAGACCGGCACGCACATCTCCTCTCACCGCCACCGTCTTTCCATCCACATGGATGCGGGCGATCACGATGGATCCGCTCCCCTGCGTCTCGCGGGCGGCCGATTCCAGGGCGGCTTTCACGGTCGCGATGGGCGGCAGCACGTCTTTCTGCGTCTGGAGTAGGTGGTACGTCTCGTTCTTGATGGGAAGGATGAGATCATTGCGGGCGGACTCGGCGTCATTCACCTTTTGCACAAGCTGGGCCTTGTACTGGCTGAGCTGGCTCGGATTCAACTTCTGCCCGTTGAGATCGAATGTATTGAAGAGCGGAAGCACGCCGATCTGTGCTATAAGCAGCAGGACGAAGAGGGCCATGCTGAAAATGGCGAACGGCTCGGCGATACGATCCAGGATCGCCTTGAAGGACGTCTTTTGGGGTGCCTGCTCTGGAATCTGTGTGTCTTCCATGTATTCCCCTTAGTATAGCGGAAAACACCTGTTTTGGGGAGGGAGGTGTGTTTGACATATCTATTTTATGAAGCATAGTTTTATAAGACCGAAATAGACATTGGGGAGCAAAAACATAGAAGGAAAGCCGATGCTGTACTTTAGGGAAAGCGATAGCGAATTCGACTAATCACCGCCGCTGCTTCCTATCGGCACGAAAGAAAAACCGTTCCGGGTTGGGGCTTTTCTTTGCGACCTCACCCCGGCCCTCTCCTGCGAGGAGAGGGAGACAAGCAGCCACCCCTACCCCAAGATGCTCACTTTCCCGATCTACCCATGACTCGTTTTTTCCTATACCCTCCTTCCAGTCCTCCCCTCCATGGAAGAACTTCTGCAGAAATTACAGGAACTGAAAGAAGCCGTGCTGACGGGCAAGGACTCTCTTTGAGGCTCGTAAGATCCCGGACCAGATCAAAGAGTTGGAAGCGCAGACGAGTGCCGCGGATATCTGGAACGACCAGAAGCGCGCGAACGAACTCTTCGCGAATCTGCGCAATTTGAAAAAGCAGTGGGAACCGGTGGCTACGCTCGCGGATGAAGTCGTGGGACTCATCGAACTGACGCAAGGTTCATCACCCGAAGACCTCGGCGACTTGCAGAAGGAATACGAGAAGGCGCTGGCGCAGTGGAATTCATTGGAAGGAATGCTCTACCTGTCCGGAGAGTTCGACCACAACAACGCCTACGTGACGATCAGCGGAGGAGCCGGCGGAACCGAAGCCCAGGACTGGGCGGGATTCCTACTGCGCATGTACCTGCGCTACTGCGAACGCATGGGATGGAAGACGAGCTTACTCGATAAAACGGACGGAGCCGAAGCCGGCATCAAAACCGCGACCGTGTTCGTGGAAGGCGACCCGGCCTACGGCTACCTGAAGTGCGAAAAGGGAACGCACCGCCTCGTGCGCCTGTCCCCCTTCAACGCGAAGAGCCTGCGCCAGACGAGCTTCGCGCTGGTGGAAGTGCTGCCCGAAATCAAGGATGCCGACGCGGTGAACATCGAGGCGAAGGACCTGCGCGTGGATACCTACCGTTCCGGAGGAGCCGGAGGACAGCACGTCAACAAAACGGAATCCGCCATCCGCATCACCCACTTGCCCACGGGCATCGTGGTGAGCTGCCAGACGGAACGGAGCCAGATCCAGAACCGCGAACGCGCGATGAACATGCTTGCGGCGAAACTCCTGCAAAAACAACAGGAGGAAATGCTGGCGCAGAAGAAAGACCTGAAGGGCGCCACGCAGTCAGCGGACTTCGGCCAGCAGATCCGCTCCTATGTATTACATCCATATCAAATGGTGAAGGACCTTCGCACCGACGTGGAAACATCCCAGACGCAGGCCGTACTCGACGGCGACATCCAGGCATTCATCGATGCCGAACTCAAGCGGCAGGCGAAGGAGGGGTAATCAACCCTCGGCCTTCCTAAGGATCAAATCGCTATACGAGACAGACAGCAAATCTTCTTCTTTGATCCCGAACAGATCCATGTACTGCCGGCACTGTTTCTGCAATTCTGCGGCGCCGATGGTTCCGCGTTCGTCGATCGCCTCGATTTCCATGAACGTTCCGAGTCCCTCCACCGTATCCAAGTGGAACTTCACGTTCCCGATGAAGGAAATCTCGCGACGCTTGTCGACTACTGCCAAAACCTCCATGGTTTTCATCAAAATCTCCTTCAAAGATGATTCGGGTTCATTTTTCACAAGCAGCACCTTCGATTCCTTCGGCCCCTCTTGATCATCACGCTCATAGTAAACGAGGAAATTCTCGATATTCCCCTCGCGCAGCTTTAGTCGCCCCCGTGGGACTTTGAAATATGTGTCGATCTGATGGTCCGCTCCTTTCACGTCGGCGTTATTTTCACGAAGAATGGACCGGATCTTTTCATGATCGTCGCAACGGGCTTTGATTTCGATATTGAGATGTTTCATACCCGAAGCATACCCCAACGATCATCACGCCGCGCGTCCGAAATTCTTCCGGAAAATTTCCCGCCTCCTCGCTTCGGCAGGCGGCGTGAACTGGTAGTTCCAATCCGCCGTGGCAAGCAATACCAACATTTTTTGGCGGATTTTATTGCACTCCTCCTGTTCCACGGCGACGTCATGTTCCGAAAGAAGCTCTGCTCCGCGGGCACGCTGTTCGCGCGTACCTATCTCCTGCACACCCTCGTACAGGTCTTCAATGGGATCAGCTGTGTAGTTGCGGTCGATAATCATAGGAGGGCGATCCTACTCTGCAGATATCCGCACGCAAGAAAAAAATAGAACGTGTCGAACGAGCGCTGTGCGCGAAGTGGAGACACTCCTTGCCGGAAAGATAGCCCATGAAAGAAAACCCGGAGGGTTGTCTTTCATGAATAAGAAAAAAGCGCCTTACGGCGCTTTGTTTCTTTTGTACGTGGGTAGGATTACAGATCCTCTCCGCGGACGGTCTTGCGGCCGTTGGCCGAAGCGCGCTTCACAGCCTTAGCGAGTGCCTCCTCGAGGAACTTGCTGGCGTGCTCGGCGAGATCACCGGAGGACATCATGCCCTTCTCGTTGATGAAAGCCTTGATTGCGGATGCAACAACGTAGCTGCTCATAAGAACTGGGGTAAAGAAGTAAATGCGAGACGGATTCTAGGGACACATGCAACAGGTCCGCAAGGCCATTCTCAAAATTCGCGGTGAATTCACAAGCGAATATGCAATTGACGGGTTTGGGGTTTGCCGTGCAACGCGCGAACGACGCCGACTTGCCATGAAGGGTCGAACACTCCACAATGGGCCAGCTGACCGCGAAAAACGCATTTCCGCGTTCCCCTTGGAGAGGTGGCTGAGTGGTCGAAAGCGCACGACTCGAAATCGTGTATCCCGGAAA
>CAZSMX010000003.1:9883-78097 GCA_964608325.1 uncultured Candidatus Peribacteria bacterium | reverse complement strand
GGAGAGGTGGCTGAGTGGTCGAAAGCGCACGACTCGAAATCGTGTATCCCGGAAACGGGATCGAGGGTTCGAATCCCTCCCTCTCCGCCAGATTTCCTTGCTAAAATAAGAATATGACAATTGCAGTGGTGGGCACCGGCTACGTGGGACTCGTCACTGCGGCGTGCTTCGCGGAGCTGGGACACGAGGTCGTGGGCGTGGATATCGACGCGGCGAAAGTGGAGATGCTGAGACAGGGCGTGTCCCCCATCTACGAACCGGGACTGGAAGAACTCATCAAGGAAGGACTGAAGAACGGACGATTGCGCTTCACGACGGACCTCAAGGAAATACTCCCCGACGTGCGCATCGTGTTTTCCGCGGTGGCCACGCCGCCGGACGAGGGGTACAAGGCGGACCTGAGGGCGGTATTCAAGGTGGCCGAGACAGTGGCCGAACACGCGGCGAAGGACGTGATCTTCGTGAACAAGTCGACGGTGCCGGTGGGCACGGGCGCGAAGTGCCAGGAAAAGATCGACGCGATTTTGGAACGGCGCGGGCTCGACATCCGCATTCCCGTCATCAGCAACCCGGAATTCCTGCGCGAGGGCATGGCCGTGGGCGACACGATGATGCCGGAGCGCGTCATCGTAGGCATCAACGGGCATGACTGGGCGGTCGATGAAATCGAAGAGCTCTACCGCCCCATCACGCGCGTGGGAAAGCCCCTCGTCTTCATGGGCCGCGAGAGCGCGGAGATCGTGAAGTACGCCGCCAACAGTTTCCTGGCGACGAAGATCAGCTTCATCAACATGCTCACCGAGATGTGCGAGAAGACAGGCGCGAACATCCGCGACGTGGCGCAGGGCATCGGGCTGGACAGCCGCATCGGGCCGCGCTTCCTGCACGCGGGCATCGGCTACGGCGGAAGCTGCTTCCCGAAGGACGTGAAGGCGTTGCTCGCCACCGCGCAGGAGCTGGGTATCGATTTGCCCATCGTGGAAGCGACGGACGCGATCAACCAGCGGCAGCGCAAGCGCTTCATCGACACCATGCTGCGCGAGCTGAAACCGGGATCGACGGTGGCGGTGTGGGGACTGAGCTTCAAGCCCAAGACCGATGACATGCGCGATGCGCCGAGCCTGGACATCATCCCGGCGCTCATCAACGCGGGACACTCCGTCGTCGCGTTCGACCCCGCGGCGGAGGACCGTGCCCGTCCGATGCTCCCCTCCTCCGTCACCTACGCGCAGCAACCGCACGACGCCGCGAAAGGCGCGGATGCGCTGGCGGTGATCACTGAATGGGACGTGTTCCGCGGGGCGGACCTCAAGGAGATCAAAGGCATGATGAAAGGCGACCTCCTCTTCGACGGCCGCAACGTGTACGAACCGGGCGAAGTGAAAGAAGCGGGACTGACGTACGTGGGAATCGGAATGGGGTCAGTCGATGCCTAAGACGGACAGGACGTCTTCGACCGTCCGTACGGAAGCCTGTGCGATCCTTTTCGGAACGGCCTCACCCTTCGGTGTCACCCCCCGTTCGATCAGTTTGGCGGACGCAAGGGGCTCAATGTATTGCACGGGGATCGCGTCACCTTCTTTCATGGGAGGAATGGACGGATCTTTGATGAACGGTTTGACCATGGGGGGGCTAATATAACACTTAAAAAAGGCGACATCCACGAGGGATATCGCCTCTTCATGCCGTCCCTTGGGACGACATTGCTGTCACTGGGAATCCGCCTGGTTCAATTCGATCATGCGGACGTACATGACCGCCGCCTGCGTGCGGTCGTTCACGCAAAGCTTCCGGAGCATGTGCTGCACGTGCTCCTTCACCGTCTCGATGCTGATCTCGCAGAACTTCGCGATCTCGGCGTTCGCCAGGCCGTACGAGAGGCAACGCAGTGTTTGGGATTCACGCGGCGTCAGCTCGGTAAACGGATCCTGCGGGATGGGCTTTCGCAAACCCATTTGCTCCTTTACGGTCGCGAACTGGCTGCGAGAGGAAGGGGCCGGCTCGCCTTTCGCCGCCGAACGGATCCGCAACAACATCTCGTCTTGGCCCATCCCGGACGGAATGAAATCCTGGGCGCCGGCTGCGATGACCCGCGCGACATGCGTGGGATTCTGCTGGTGCGAGAGGGCAACCGACCGTTCCGCGAGGGAAAACAAGTGATACGCTTCCGCGTCACCGATCAGGGTGTCGGAAACGAGCAGTGCTTCGGGATGGCTGGCGATGGCGGCTTCGGCCTCCTTGATCGTAGAGCACTGCGCCACCACCGTGAGGTCCGTGGAATTGGAAAGAAAATCTTCCAAACCCCGTCGTATCACTTCATGGGCGTGTACCAGAATCAGTTTCGACACGAGACACCTACCTTCTCAAAAATGATGATGTGACAGGAGCGAATACGTAACTATTTATACTATGAAATAGTAATATAAATTAGTCAATATCAGAAGAAGGTTTAAAATCTGCCAAAAGGCAAAAGCGGGGGGTATACTCCGGACCTATGCGCATCCTCCTCACTGGTTCTTCCGGATTCATCGGATTCCACACGGCGATGAAACTCCTCGACCGCGGCGACGAAGTCGTGGGACTCGACAACATGAATGCCTATTACGATCCGACCTTGAAGGAAGCGCGCCTGAAGATCCTGCAGGGCCGCAAGGGGTTCAGCTTCACGAAGGGCGACATCCTGGACCGCCCGACGGTGGCCAAGTGCATGGAAGGAGTGGACCGAGTGATCCACCTCGCGGCGCTCGCGGGCGTGCGCTACGCGTTCGACCACCCGACGGAATACGTGGACATCAACATCAAGGGATTCTTCCACGTGCTGGACGAAGTGCGCCTGCAGAAGATTCCCGGACTCATCTACGCATCGTCGAGCTCGGTGTACGGCGGCAACGGCAAGTATCCCGCGGAAGAGACCGACCGCACGGACAACCAGCTGTCGCTGTACGGCATGAACAAGAAAGACAACGAACTGATGGCGCACGTCTACCATTCCCTGTACGGCACGAACGTCACCGGCCTGCGTTTCTTCACGGTATACGGACCCTACGGCCGCCCGGACATGGCGCTGTTCCTCTTCGCGGACAAGATTATGAAGGGCGACACGCTCCCCGTCTTCGGCGAAGGCAAGATGCAGCGCGACTTCACGTATGTGGACGACATCGTGTCGGGAATCATCGCATCGGTGGACAAGAACTATCCCGAGGAAATCTTCAACCTGGGATGCGGACGCAAGGAGGAGCTGATGGATTACATCGGGTACCTGGAAAAAGCGCTTGGCAAGGAAGGGAAGAAAGAATTCCTCCCGATGCAGCCGGGCGACACCACGGCCAGCCTCGCAGGCATCGAGCACGCGAAAGAGAAACTCGGCTACATGCCTACGACGCCGATCAAGGACGGCATTCCGAAGTTCGTGGAATGGTATAAGGAATACTATAAAGTATAATCATTGGTCATTCCGAGTGTATTTGACCAAATACTATATTAGTTTTAAAATAACATAGTTGTTCCCCTGTTCTCTCTCATAAGGACCCGGTCATGATCACATTGATCCGCGGTGGTGCGAGCTTCGTCCTGGGATACATGCTGTGCTGCACGGGATACTGGTTGTACGCCTCATGGCAGTACGGACAGTTGATCGATGCGACACCGAAGCAAATCCTCAAAGGCGGAAGCGTCGCACTCTGGCACTTGGTCGACAAGCTGCCACTCTAATCGCCGGAGAGACCGAACAACACGAGCCGCGTTGACCCCGCGGCTTTTTTTATTTGCGCACCCACGTCTCCACGGGCGCGTTGATCCTCTCGAATTCGCCATTTCCGCGCACGTCGCAGGCATCATCCAAACAGACGACCGCCTGTGCGCCGAGCAACAACCACTCGCCGTATTTCAGGATGGGATACGGACTTTCGTACTGCCACTCATGCCCGAAGCTGCCGTCGATCAACACGATGCCTTCCGATCCGCGCTGCGCGATCGAACGCATCGTTTCCCGCGCGACGGAAGGTGAAGGAAGTTCTGCGTACATCGCAACGAACGTGCCCGCGCCGACAAGAAAGAGAATCGCATACTCGCGGCCCCATCGCGGATACCCTTTCAGGAGGAATGAAAGACTGGTGATGAAGAGCGGCACGAAGAGGATGCCGTAGTACTCGTGGAACCCGACGAAGACGTACGCACTCACCAGCAAGAACGACGCAATCACCGGCCATCGCCGTGACAGGAACAATCCCGCCGTACCTGCGATGCTGAACGCCCCGCTCCCTGCTGCAAACCACAGCCATACGAGTGCCATTCCGCGATCAACGAGGGAAACCGCCCCGTCCTTCCCCGCTTGGTTCAGCATCGATGCGAGGGCGAAGGGATTCGTGAGGGTGTAGAGACCGAGCAAGAAGATCGGGATCAGGAACAAAGTGAACCGCTGCCATGCCGGCAGTTTCATCTTCCAAAAAATCACGAGCACGACCGGGAAAAACAGGGCGATTTGGTATGCCGTGAACAGGCTCGCCAGCCAGAAGAGTGCGACGATGCCGGCGAAGGGGGTGGCGTCTTCCTCGCGAACGTACAACCAGAGGAAAAACAGCGCCTGCAACGCGGTAAGCGGCGCCATCATCACGGCGCCGGCCTGGGAAAAGACCCCCCAGGAGAGCAGCCAGCTGCCGCACAGGACAAACCGGTTGAGCCGCGGCATCCCCTTTCCCATCTTCCACACGATCCACACGGCCTGGACGACGAGGGAGGCGAAAAGGATGCGGGCCGCGGATGCCTGCCATGCGAATCCGTCGAAGAAAGAGAGGATGGAACGCGCGAGCGGAGGATGAGGATAGGGAATGCTGAGCAGGTACTTCGCCTCATCCGTGCGCACGCCTCCCTGCAACCATGCGAGCAACACGGCATACGCCTCCAAGCCGATGATAATCATCAGTCGTCGCATGGCAGGATGGCATCGGATTCAAACGGCAACTCAAAGCAGTCGGTCGCATCCGGACCTTTGCGATGGACGCGATGGATGAGGCGGACTCGGTCGGGGTAGACCGCGCGGACGGAGAGATCGGACAACGGCCAGCCGCGTGCATCGGCGAGAGACGTCATGCCTTGCTGCACGTACGACCTGTACGTCGCGTTCGTATAGAGGAGGCGCAGATCCCACAGCCTCCACAGGAAAAAGACGGCGATCAGGACGAATACGAGGATCAGGAGGGGCATCTGTAGGCGCAGAACGATCACGCGCAGGACCTGCCACAGGAATTGTAGCTGGACGAAGAGCGTCATCTTGCTTTCCCCGCGCTCGCGTACGCCGAAATGCAGCGGGATTTCCACGATCCTCGCATGCCGAGGAAGGAACGCCAAGATTTCAAAAAGGATCTTGAATCCGCTGGGACGCAAGGACGGAGCAAGGGAAGCGTACGTTTCCCTGCGAATGGAAAAAAAGCCGCTCATCGGATCGGTCGCCCCTTTCGGCACCGCGATATGCGCGATATGCGTTGCGACGCGGCTGAGAAATGATCTGACAGGCCCCCAATCCTTCATGTCACCCCCGTCGGCATATCTCGACGCAACCGCGATTTCGGCACCTTCTTCGATGGCATTTTGGATGCGGGGGAGCAATGTCGGATCATGCTGCAGATCGGAATCCATGACGATGAACATGTCCCCCTTCGCCGCTTCGAATCCTTCGATGACCGCGGAAGACAATCCCCTGCGGCCCACGCGCCGGATGACGCGCAAAGACGGATACGTGGATTGCAATGCCCCAGCCAATTCCCACGTACGATCCGGCGAGTTATCATCCACGACGATCACCTCGAAAGGATCGAGTGTTTCATGGACACGCTCCAGTACCTCCGTTAGATTGGAGGCCTCATTGTAGGTCGGCAAAATGAGGGATACGCGCACATTTAAAGATTACCACACCTTCCCATGAAAATCCTTGTCACCGGATCATCCGGAACCATCGGAACGAGATTATGCGAGCGCCTGTTGGCGGACGGCCACGAGGTAGTCGGCGCGGACTGGGTGGACAACAAGTGGCAGCCGTCGGTGCAAGCCGTGACGGTCCAAGCGGACCTGCGTGACCCGAAGGAAGTGGAAAAGCTCCCGACCGACGTGGAGGCGGTGATCCATTTGGCGGCCAACGCCCGCGTGCACGACCTCGTGATCGACCCGGACCGCGCGCTCGACAACGTGAAGGACACCTACAACATGCTGGAGTTCTGCCGCAGGAACGGCATCAAGAAGTTCTTCTTCGCCTCCTCCCGCGAGACGTACGGCAACATCCCGGCGCAAGACAGCTACACCGAGGACATGGCCCGCATGGAGAACTGCGCCAGCCCCTACACCGCCAGCAAGATCGCGGGCGAGGCGTTCACGGAGAGCTACACGCGCTGCTACGGCGTGGACCACGTCATCATCCGCTTCAGCAACGTGTACGGCATGTACGACGAATCCGACCGCGTGGTACCCCTCTTCTTCCGCAAGTGCAGGAACAACGAACCGATGACGGTGTTCGGCGAGAAGTGCCTGGATTTCACGTACATCGACGACGCGGTGGATGGCGTGGTAAAGGCGTTGATGAATTTCGACGCCGCGAAGAATAACACGTACAACCTGGCGTACGGACAGGGATCGACGATCACGGCACTGGCGGAACTGATGAAGGCGCTGCTCGGCGCCACGGGCGACGTGACCGTGACGCAAATGCGCACGGGCGAAATCGGACGCTACATCGCGAACATCGACAGGGCTAGGAAAGCATTCGGCTACGACCCGAAGACGCCGTTCAAGGAAGGCGTCACGAAGGCCGTGGAGTGGTATAAAGCGAATACCTGATCACGGTCAGGCCGCCTTCTCCTCCTTGGAGTGCCCTTCGTGGTACACCATTTCGACGTTCACGTCCCAGATGTTTGAGCTGTCCATCTTTCCCTCGACGATATTATCGACGGTCATCATGGCGGTGAGCATGCTGTGGTCCTGGTTGTTGTAGCGGTGCATGCCGTTGCGCCCGATGAGGTGCAGGTTCGGGATTTTGACGACGAAATCGCGCACGGTGTCCAATTGATCGTAACTACCGATGTACGCCGGATAGGCCTTGGGCATGCGTAAAACGCAGGCATCCACGACGTCTTCTTTCTTGATGAAATCGATTTTCTCCAGTTCCGCGATACCGAACTCGATTAATTTCTTGTCATCCATTACCCACAAATCCCCACCCTCGTTCACGAAGTATTCCATGCCGATCCACACGTGGCCCCTGTAGTTGTCGACCATATAGGGGCTCCAGTTGTTGAAGATCTGCACGCGACCGACCCGCACGTCCCCTTCCTGGATGTAGATCCAGTTATCAGGAACATCGGAAGCCGGATGCCTCCCTCTTTCCTTCACATGAAGCTTGTTGAGCAACACCCCGACCGTCAGGAAGTCGCGATACGCGAGCCCGTCGGCCACTTCGCGCACCGTATCCGGGACGCTGGGGCTGATCATGCCCATCAGGTGCTTCACGGGCATGGTGGAGAAAAAATGGTCGCAGGCGACGTCTTCCCGCTCTCCCGTCACGACATCCTCCACCGTGACCGATGTCACTTTTCCGTGGGTCATGTGTACGCCGGAGATCTTATGCTTCATGCGCACTTCACCGCCGCATTTCTTCACCTCATCGGCGACCGTTTCCCACATTTGGCCGGGGCCGAACTTGGGGTAATAGAAGCGGGTGATAAGGCTTGTCTCGCGTTCTTCCTGCGACTTCTTGAAGTCGCTGGAGAGCAGGTCTTTGATCGCATGCGACACAGCCCTGCGCAATGATAACCCCTTCACGCGCTGGGCACCCCAATCGCTGCGGATGTCGCTGCACGGAACACCCCATACCTTCTCGGTGTAGTCGCGGAAGAATGTTTCGTAGAGTCGCTTGCCGAAACGGTTGATATAGAAGGCATCGAGATAGCTTTCATCCTTGATGGGAAACGCCTGCGCCTTGATGTAACTCATGCCGATGAGAAACGTGTTCCACAGGCCGAGGCGCTTGGCCACGGTAAGGGTGATGGCGATGGGATACGGGAAAAAGGCGCGCTTGTAGTAAATGCGCGAAAGGCGCGGGCGCTGGAGCATCACGCGATCTTCTTTTTCGGGATCCGGAGACGGCCGGGTTACGGTAATACCTTTGTGCGCAAGACCCGGCTCGATGCATTCGGGACAGAGATACTCCATGATGGCCTCGGTGGCGTAGTCGATCTCATGCCCCTTCTCCTCGGTGTCCGCCGCGGGAGCCCCCTGCAAAGGGAGAATGTTGAACCACCAGCGCATCACGCGGTCGCTCTTGCTGAAGAATCGGTGTCCGCCGATATCGATGCGGTTCCCCTTGTAGTTGAACGTCTGCGCGATGCCCCCGATGGCGTCGGTCGCCTCGAAGACGATCGGTTTGATGTCCGTACGCTTCAGGAGTTCGTAGGCCGCGGTCAAACCTGCGGGCCCCGCGCCGGCGATTACTGCGATCTTCTGCATGGGGGACGGAGTATAGACGTTGGCAGTCGAAAACCGAAGCAAGTCCCGCGCTTATACGACAGGCAGGATGTCTTTTTGCTTTGTAAAGACGAACAGGTGGGAAAGCACGAAATTGATGATGGCGCCGATGCCGATCGCGAAGACCTTGGCGATAAGGTAATGGAAGCCCATCCAGAGGAAGAAGTTCGATACGATGCCGTTCAAAACGATGGCGAATCCGTACACCAAGGCAAATTTCGTGATCTGCTTGGCATACCCCGTGCTCCCGTCGCGGAACGTAAAGAACTTGTTGAAGAAAAAGACAAAAATGACGGAAACAAGAGATGAAAGGACGACGGCCGCTTCTTCAGGAACAGACAGATAGCGCACCATGATCTGCAATCCCCCGAGGTCGATGACCGCGGCAATACCGCCCGTGATACCGAACTTCACGATCTTCTTAAGAAGCGGGTAGCGCCGGAGGAACTTGAGTGTGATGGCGATCATTTCCAGGAAAGGTACGTGCTCGCAAGCCCCTCGTTCAAAGGAGTCCATTCCATGGTCGTCAGCACCTCGTGCAACGGGAGCATGGGGATGGCGCGCTGGGCGATATGGCCGGACGAGTCGGATTCGATCTTCAGTCCGGGGCGGACGAGGTCGCGGATCGTCTCGGCAAGCTTCTGCACCGTCACCACCTCCCCGGACGTCACGTACTGCACACCTTGGGCGCTCACGTCGATGAGGCGGAAGAGCGTTTCGACCAGATCCTCCACATAGAGGAATGCGCGCTCGCGACTGCCATCCCCCCGCACCTTCAGCGAATCTTTGCTATCACGCGCCTGCACCATGAGCGCCGGGATAAGGTTGGCATCTTCCTTGAACGTATCGCGCGGACCGTACACGCCGACCGGCCGGACGATGAGCAGCGGAAAGTTGCGCTGGTGGGATGCGACGAACCAAAGGGACTCGCAAATGGTTTTCCCGAGGACATACCCATCCACCTTCTCCGCCTGCGCGATGGCAATGGTGTCCATGGTCGGGGGCACGTTGGCCGAGCTGAAGAACGTGACCGGGACGGGGTTCTCCTTGAGGGCCTCGATGAGCGCCAGCGTCATGCGGACGTTCTCGTTCATCACGTCTGAAGAACGCTTGATGTGGTACTCGGTGTTGCGGCGGCTGGAGGCGAGGTGGAACACATAATCGACGCCGTTCACGAGCTGCGCGCAGTAGTCGCTGTCGCGCAGGTCGCCCTCGATCCATTCGATCTCCGCCCTTCGGTTACTCAGCGCGCGGAAGTTCTGGGCGCGCAGGGGCACGCGCACCTGGGCGCCTTCGGCAAGCAGACGCTCGACCACGAAGCTTCCTATGAAGCCCGTACCGCCGGTGACCAGAACCTTTTTTCCGGACCAGGATTGGATCATGACGGAAGAGTAGCAGACACCAAACAGTAGACGCACGTGAAAAGCGATCGTGTCGCGGAAAGATCGCATTCATCATGCGTGGAATAATTCAGCGTCCCGCGAACTCCACCCCAAGCGCCTTGCAATCAGCTTCCATCATCAGCTTCGCAAGTTCTTCCAGCGTCGTTTTCGCCTCCCACCCAAGCTCGCGCTTCGCCTTGGACGCGTCGCCTTTCAGCAGGTCCACTTCGGCCGGGCGGTAGTAGGTCGGATCGATCGCGACGACCGTCTTGCCCGTCTTTCGATCGACGTACCTTTCCCCCAGCCCCTCGCCTTCGCTTTCGAAGTCGATACCCGCGAGGCGCAGGCAGATTTCCAGGAACGAGCGCACGCTTTCGGTACGGCCCGTGGCCAACACGTAATCGTCGGGCTTCTCCTGCTGGAGCATCAGCCACATTCCTTCCACGTACTCCTTCGCGTATCCCCAATCACGCCGCGCATCCAGGTTTCCCAGGTACAGCGTTTCGATTTCGCCTGCGAGGATACGGGCGAGGCTGAGCGTGATCTTGCGGGTCACGAAGTTCTCTCCGCGGCGGGGCGATTCGTGGTTGAAGAGGATGCCGTTCACGGCGAACATGCCGTGGCTCTCGCGGTAGTTGCGCGTGATGTGAAACGCGTACGCCTTGGCGCATGCGTAGGGGCTGCGGGGATAGAAGGGGGTCTGTTCCGTTTGGGGCGACTCGATCACCTTGCCGTAGAGTTCGCTGGAGCTCGCCTGGTAGAAACGCGAGTGTGCGCCACTGATGCGCAACGCCTCGAGCAGGCGCATCGTGCCCATGCCCGTCACGTCGCCGGTGTACTCCGGTATGTCGAAGCTGATGCCGACGTGGCTTTGCGCCGCGAGATTGTAAATCTCATCGGGCTTCACCGACTCGATGACGTGGAGCAATGAACTGCTGTCGGCCAGATCGCCGTAGTGGAGCGTGAGCGGGACCTTCACGGTGTGGGGATCGTTGAAGAGATGGTCGATGCGGCCGCGGTTGAACGTGGAGGCGCGGCGCACGATGCCGTGCACTTCGTACCCCTTGGCCAGTAGGAACTCCGTCAGGTAGGACCCGTCCTGCCCCGTGATGCCGGTGATGAGGGCGCGCTTCATAACCCGCCCAGCATAGGGAACGGCGGGCGGAGACGCCATACCTGGCCCGGGGGACCGAACCGTGAGATACTGCGGGCCATGCCTCTTTCCAGCGTTCCCCTGCCGGATGCCTGCGTCACGGACCTCCGGGCGCGGCGCATTCTTATCACCGGCGGACACGGGTTCCTGGGAACGAACCTGCGGGACATGCTCGCGGCAAACGACATCCCTTTCGTCGCCCCGACGCGTCAGGAGATGAACTTGGAATCCAGCGTACCCGAGGGGGCGATCGGCACAGGCGACTACGTCATTCACCTGGCCGCGGCGGTAGGGGGCATTAAGAAAAACACGGATGACGGCGCCTCACTTTTCGATCGGAACTTGCGAATGGGAATGAATCTCTTCGACGCCTGCAAGAAAGCAGGCGCGGGAAAAGTTCTCGTCGCGGGAACCGCATGCGAATACCCGGACGACGCTCCGCTCCCCCTGAACGAGGAGGACATCTGGAACGGACTCCCCAATCCGGACACCGGCCCCTATGGCATGGCGAAACGAACGCTCCTCTACTACGGCGTGACGTCCCCGCTCCCGCTTCCCATCGTGCACGTCATCCCCACGAATCTCTACGGACCCCACGACCACTTCGATCCCGTGCACGGACATGTCATCCCCGGGATGATCGCGCGCATGCTCGCGGCGAAGAAGAAAGGAGACGCGTCGTTCCCAGTATGGGGAAATGGCACGCAAACGCGCGAATTCATCCACGCGGAAGACGCATGCCGCGGCATCCTGCTCGCGCTCTGGAAAGAGACCGATCCGCACGCCATCAACTTGGGCACGGGCACGGAAACATCCATCGCCGACCTCGCACGCATGATCAAGGACGCACTCGCGTATAACGGAGACATCGTCTTCGACCCCTCTAAACCCACCGGCTCCAAGCGGCGCCTGCTCGACACGCGCAGGGCGAAAGAGCGCCTCGGGTTCGAAGCATCGGTCCGGCTGGAGGAAGGAATCGCGCACCTCGCGAAGACGCTTTAACGCGTGACTTCGTCGATGGCATCCTGTGCGATCTTTTTGACGGCCTCCTTGGAGAAGAGCGTGTTCACCTTGGCGAACGCGGCATCGCTGATCTCTTGCCTGCGAGCCACGGAGCGGAGCTCGAGCAAGGCCCGGACGTATTCCTCCGGCTTCACCGCTTTCAGAAACTCCTTCCCGGGCTCGATGGGATAGCCGGCGAGGTGGTTCGTGATGAGAGGCAATCCGCGGCAGAGCGGCTCGAAGACTTTCTGCTGCATGCCGGTGCCGGAAATCCACGGGCACACGGCGATATCCATGCGTGAGAGCAATTCCCCGATATCCGGGACAAAGCCCGTCGGTTGGGCATCTTCACCCAGGTATTTCTCCGAGGCTTTCGGGAATTTCTTGCCCGTGAAGTGGAAGCGAAACTCGCCCGGGGCCTGCGCGCGGATGAGCGGAATCACTTTTTGCAGCACGAAATCGAGTGCGTCGCGATTGTGGCCCATGCTGTAGCTGGAACTGAGGAACACGACGTCCAGGACATCCTTAGCCGCATGGGTTTTGCGGACCATGCATTCCGAAATGCCGCGCAACGGCAGGGTGCCCGTCCGCTTCGCGCCGCGCCTGCGATAGATCTGCTCCTCTATGGGGGAAATGGCGAAGAGGAAATCGCTTTCGCGCGCGGCGATGCGTTCGCCCGGATACTTCGGGATGGATTTGATGATGGAACTCAGGCTCCAGCCGTTCTCATCCCGGCAATTTACCGGCTCGTCCAGCGACGACTTCATAATCGTGGGGATGCCAAAGGGCCTGAGGAGACGGAGAACCGGCCAGGAAAACGTGTACTCGATCCACGCGAGATCCGGCTTGAACGATTTCACGGCATCCAACACAACCTGTTCGTAGAGCGGATCGGTATATTCCAGCGCCGAACCGTCGATCAGGGCCGGCGTACGAAGGATGCGCGGCAAGCGCTTGAAGAGGAGCGCGATGAGGCTCGGTGAGTACGGGACAAGCGTCAGCGGAATCCCCTTCTCGGCGAAAAAAGCCTTGATCTCGGCCTGGTTCTGGAACGAATGAACCTTCGCGATGACATGGATCTCATGTCCCAAATCTTTCAATTGCAGGAATCCGTTGAAACGGTCCTGCTGGCAGGCACCGCTCACCGGGTAGGGCACCCAGGGCGTTAGAACGAGGATTTTCTTCGGCTTCGGCATGAAGATAGTGTAGCGCAGGAGCATGGGCTGCCCTACACTTCCTGCCATGGAAAAAAAGCCGGTTTTGTGCATCGTCGGCCTGGGATACGTCGGCCTTCCCCTGGCGCACGCATTCGCCTCGCACGGGTTTGAAACCTACGGATTCGACATCAGCGAAAAACGCATCCAGGAATTGCGAGACGGATTCGATCGTACGAACGAACTGAGCGAAGCTGCCTTGCGGAGCACAGCCATCGCCTTCGACACCGATCCGGCAATCATCGGCAAAGCCGACATCGTCATCCTCGCTATCCCCACCCCCGTCGACGGCCAGAACAAACCGGACCTCACGCTGGTGGAAAGCGCATCGCAAACAGTAGGAGCGCAGCTGCGAAAGGGCATGATCGTCGTCTACGAATCCACGGTGTACCCGGGCGTCACGGAAGATATCTGCGGACCCATCTTGGAAAATGTCTCGGGGCTCGTCTGCGGGAAGGATTTCACGCTCGGCTATTCGCCGGAGCGCATCAACCCGGGCGACAAGGAACACACGGTGGAGACAATTACGAAGATCGTCGCGGGGCAGGACGAGCGAACCCTCGACATTCTGACGGAGGTCTACGGCAGCATCGTAAAAGCCGGCATTTACCGCGCGTCATCCATCAAGGTTGCGGAGATGGCCAAGGCGATCGAGAACGCCCAGCGCGACCTGAATATCGCATACATGAACGAAATCGCCATCCTCTGCGGGAAGATCGGCATCCCCACGAAAGAAGTGCTGGCGGCGGCGGGAACGAAATGGAATTTCCTGAAATTCCAACCGGGACTCGTGGGGGGACACTGCATCGGGGTGGACCCGTACTATTTGGTCGAGAAAGCGAAGCAGCTTGGTATGGAAACGCACGTCATCAACGCCGGCCGCGCCATCAACGACAGCATGGGCGCGTACGTAGCGGACCAGGTGGTAAGCGCGCTGTCGATCCCCCCGAAGAAAGCCAGGATGCTGGTGCTGGGGCTCACGTTCAAGGAGAACGTCCCGGATACCCGCAACAGCAAGGTGCACGACGTGATATCCTCGCTCGTATCAAAGGGCATCGCGGTGGACGTGCATGATCCGTCCTATTCGCCGGAAGAGATCCAAAAGATGAGCTTGTCGCCGGGCTCGTTGGAACAAGCCCCGTACGACGCCATCCTCCTTCTGGTGGCCCACAAGGAATACCGGGAGCTCTCGGCCGAAACCTACGCGGACGCACTGGCAGACAACGGCGTTTTCTACGATTTGAAGGGCGTGCTACCCAGGCTGCCGATCGAAGAGAAGGGAAAGATCTACCGTTCGCTGTAACCGGGACATGGAACTACTGCGTCGCAACCGGCACGCCGCGATCCTCGGCTCGTTGCTGGCGGCAGCAATGTTTCTTCTGTTGCGTCCGTACGGATGGAACCCGAGCGCACTGTTCCACATGGATACCGTCCTGAGCGAGAAACACGTGATGCCCGGCGGATTCGTCGTGCTGGATGTACCCGCCTACGACGGCGCGCAGTACTACCTCGTTTCGCGCAACATCCCCGACATGCTCCGCCCCGCGCGATGGGACCGCCTCCGGTCCGTCTCGCCGACATCCTACGGGTACCAGCGCTTCCTGCTGCCGCTTGCGGCATTCGCCCTGTCCCTGGGACAGACGGATCTCCTGCCGTACGCGTTTCTCCTGATCAATCTTGCGTCACTGCTGCTTTCTTTTTGGATCGTCCTCCGCGCCTTTCCGACCCGACCGCTCTACGCCTACGCGATGGCGCTCTGCCCCGCGGCAATGGTCGGCCTCCATTTCAATATCGCCGAACCGCTCACCCTGGCCCTGCTCACCCTGTTCTTGAGCCGGTTCAGGCGATCGGGAACGCTCGCGCCCCTCGACGTCCTCCTCCTGTCACTGGCGGCGCTGACCCGGGAGGTGAACATCATTTTCGGCGCGATCCTGGGGTGCTTCTTCCTCTGCAGGAAGCAGTGGAAAGACGCCGGGCTGATGTTCGTGCCACTTGCCGCCTTCCTGCTCCTGCACGGATGGATCTACGCCATCTTCGGCGAGATGCCGTTCTTCATGAGTACGGGCAAGAGCACCTTCCCCTTCCAAGCTGTGTATGAACTGCTCACGGGAGGCTACGGATATGACTACAAGACGCTCACGTCGATCCCCCTGTTCATCCTGTTCGTCTTCCCGGCACTCGCATGGACAGGATGGCTCCTGGCAAAGGGGAAAGACAGGTCGTTCCTTGCCGTCGCCTCGTTCCTCTTCCTGTCACTGATGTGCTCGATGCCCGACCACATCGTAGGATCCATCACCAGCATCGGACGTGTCATCACGCCCGTCTATCCGCTTGTCATCCTGCTCGCCGCGAAACATGATTCACGCGTCGGGCGCTTCCTTGCTACCATCGCGCTCCTCATCGGACTCGCGGCGGCGCTCAGCCTCGCATCCGTCATCCATCCATTCACACCCGCCCCGTGACCGCCCCGCTGACCATCATCGTGCCCGTGTACAACGAAGAGCGGACTATTGCGTCCGTGATGGAGATGCTAAACAAAACGCATGCGGATGCGCAGATCATCTACGTGAACGACGGCTCGCGCGACCGGTCGGAAGAAATCCTCCGCGCGCATGCCCGCCCCCAAGACCTGGTGCTTACGAAAGAGAACGGCGGAAAGGGCTCTGCCATCCGTCTCGGCCTTGAACATGCGACAGCACCCTTCACGGTCATCCAAGACGCGGACCTGGAATACGAACCCGTGCAAATTCATACCCTTCATAGCGAAGCGCTACAGCACCCCGAGTGCGCCATTTTCGGTTCGCGATTCCTCCAGCCGAACCCAAACATTTACAGGCGCTTTCTCCTTGGAAACAAAGTCGTAACCGCGTGGTTAAATCTACTCTTCGGCTCACGAGTGACCGACAGCTACACATGCTACAAGATGCTCCCGACGAATACGTTCCGTTCGCTCAACCTCACGTCGAGGGGCTTCGAGATGGAGGCGGAGATTTGCGCGAAATGCCTGAAACAAGGCGTCGTCATCCGCGAAATACCCATCAATTACCACCCCAGGACCATCGAACAAGGAAAGAAAATCAATAGGAAGGATGCGTGGAAAGCGATTGCAACGATGTGGAGGCTGAAATGGACAAAGAGCTGACGAAATGCCTGTATACTCCCTTCGACCATGTGCGGAATAGCGGGTATCGCAGGCGAAGACCGTGACGGCATCCTGCGGATGACCGCCGCTTTGGAGCACCGGGGACCGGACGGGAACGCCGTGCATGTGGGCAACGGCGCATCGCTCGGACACTGTCGCCTGGCGATCCTGGACCCGCGGCCGGAGGGCGACCAGCCGATGTGGAATGATAACCGAACCGTCGCCATCGTCTACAACGGGGAGATTTTTAACTTCCGGGAACTGCGCGACCGGGAAGGACTGGCATGCAATACGGGGACGGATACCGAAGTGATCCTCCGCCTGTACGAAAAATACGGCATGGGATTCGTCCGCCTCCTAAGGGGCATGTTCGCCTTCGGTATCTACGACACGAGAACGAACAGCTGGCACCTGGCCCGTGACGGCAAGGGCATCAAGCCGCTGTTCATCGCGTATCCCGGCGGCAAGCTCGCCTTCGCATCCGAAATGCGGGCGTTGATGAAGGCGATGCCGACGAAGCCCGCGATCAACATGACATCGCTCTCACGGTACCTCCGCCTCCAATACGTCCCCGGACCCGAAACGCTGTGCGAGGGCATCTGGCAGCTGCCGCCCGGAACAGTCCTCACCTGGAAGGAGGGAAAGGAAGAACGCCGGACCTTCTCATCGGACGAAAAAACAACATACGCGTCGAAGGACGATTTCAAGAAGCGTTTCCCCGACCGGATGGACGACATCGTGCGCCAGCACCTCGTCTCGGACAAGCCCGTGGGCGTGTTCCTCAGCGGCGGCATGGATTCGTCGATCATCCTGCACCACATGTCGCGGCATGCGGAGAAACCCATCAAGACGTTTACGGTGCGTTTCGATGCAACCGAGGACGAGGGGGAGCGGCGTTTCAATACGGATGCCGATCTGGCGAAGATGACTGCCGCGCACTACGGCACGGAGCATCATGAAATCCTCCTCACGGCGGAACGGTTCAAGGACCACTACCATGAAACCGCCCGGGCACTGGACCAGCCCAACGCCAACGGCGTCGCCGTGGCGCAATCCCTTCTTGCCGCGGAAGCGAAGAAGCACGTGGACGTGGTGCTTTCGGGAGTGGGAGGAGACGAACTCTTCGGAGGGTACCCGCGCTACCGCATCGCGCGCATCCTGCAATTGCTTTCTATCGTCCCCCCGTCGCTACGGGCATTGGCTGGAAAGGCAATGGGGCAGCCGACCGACGTGCTGCGGATGCAGCCGGGCCCCGCGCTAGCCGAGCGATTGCTCGCACGCGCGCCGGAAGAAGGCGCGGCAATCGCGCGCGGCGACTGGTTCGACGCTTCCGCGACGACGTCGCTCTTCATGCAACGGTTTGGTTCCCTCGCCGAGCTCGATGCCGTCCGCGCTTTCATGGAATTCGACCGGCATCTGTGGCTCGTCGACGAGGCGTTACGCTTGTCGGACGCCGTGACCATGCAAAGCGGGCTTGAGTGCCGCGTCCCATTCGTAGACGAACGCATCATCGCGGCATCGCACGCCACCCCGTCACACTGGCACACCACCCGGAGCCGGACGAAGGCCCTCCTGAAAGACACCTACCGCCCGCTTCTTCCTGACCACCTCTTCACGCTCTCAAAGTCGTCGTTCTTCCCCCCGGTCGCCAAGTGGCTGCGCCGCGAGGCCCGCCCCCTTGTCGACGGCATGTTGGAGCACGCCCGCATGAAAGAGCTGTTCAATATGGAGGAAGTGCGTTCCGTATACGAAAAACACGCCGACCGGTCCCGATACAGCATGCACACCCTTTCCACCCTAATTCAGCTGAAACACTGGTTCGACACCGTATACGACGCATAAACAAGGCGGCAATGGCTTCGGTTTTGCCCCACAATCCTCTAGTATGCCCCTCGTGAAAGACGCATCAGCACCACGGGGATCCACTCTGGGAAAAATCTTCCGTCTCCTGGAGGGCATCAACATCCACCCGGCTTACCTGGGCATCCCGGTCGCCCTGTCCCTCGCGGCGGCGGCGTTCGAAGGCGTCAGCCTCGGACTGCTCGTTCCCATCCTGAACGGATTCCTCCAACAGGATTACAGCTTCATCACGCAGGTTCCGGGTCTCCAATGGGGACTCTCGCTGCTCCCCGCATCCTTCACGGGCGCGGACCGCACGCTCTTCGCAACGCTCATGGGATTCTTCCTTATCAGCGTGCTTCTCAAGAACGCGCTGAAATACGCCTCGGGCGTAAGCATGGGATACTTCACCTCCCGCGCGCTGCATCACCTGCGCAAGGTCGTGTTCGGCCGCTTCCTCAGCTTCGGCAAACTGTACTTCGACCGGACGAGCGTGGGGCACAATGCCACGGTTCTCTCCCAGTTCACGGAGCATGTCCTCATGCCGCTGCACACCATCAACACATTCGTGAACTCCATCTTCTCACTGCTCGTGTACCTGTTCGTCATGTCCCAGATCTCCTGGCAGCTGACGGTGTTCGCCTTCCCTCTCTTCGGCTTCCTCTTCTTCATCGTCCGCAAGGCGATCAAGGAGATCCGCAACATCTCACAATCCATGGCGGGACGCAGTGGGGACATGGGGAAGATCGCGATCGAGATCCTTTCGACGATGCCGCTGGTCAAGTCCTATAGCTCGGAAAGCCGCGAGCAGAAACGCTATGCCGACGTGAGCGACATGCAAGCCAGACTGAACTTCCGCTCGGTGCAGCTGAAAGAGCTCATCCTGCCGATGCAGGAAACGATCACCCTGGTCTGCAGCATCATCTTGTTCGCAGGCATGCTGTACATCCTCATACAGCAGGGCGAGAACGCAGACCCCACGTCGTTCATCGTGTACTTCTACGTCGTGCTGAACGCCTCCACGAAGTTCGGCATCCTCACCGGATTCCGCGGGGTGCTGGCGAACGCGGAAGGACCGGCGGACGAACTCCTGAAGATCTTCGATGACGGCGACAAGGCCTTCGTGCCGGACGGTACCAAGGCGTTCCCGGGGCTGAAGGACAAGATCGAATTCAAAAACCTCACCTTCGGCTATCCCGGTCGCGAGGGCGTGCTGAAGGACATCTCGCTCATTATCCCCAAGGGTGACATGGTCGCCGTCGTGGGGGCCACGGGATCGGGCAAGACGACCCTCATCCATCTCATCACCCGCCTCTACGATTGCCCGCCGGGAACGCTCTTCATCGACGGAACGGACATCCGCGACTGGACGCTTGCGTCGCTCCATGAACATACGGCCATCGTCAGCCAGGAAACGCTTCTCATTCATGACACGCTGCGCAATAACATAGCCTACGGACTGAGCGGCGTGACCGATGAAAGGGTGCTCGAAGTGGTGACGCAAGCGCGCCTCGATGACTTCGTGTCGAAGCTGCCGCAGGGGCTGGACACGCTCGTGGGAGACCGCGGCGTGAAGCTCTCCGGCGGCGAGAAGCAGCGCGTGAGCATCGCGCGCGCATTGTTGAAGGGAGCCGAAATCCTCATCCTGGACGAAGCGACGAGCGCGCTTGATTCCCAGACGGAGAAACTGATCCAGGAAGCGATCGACGACGCTGTTCGCGGCCGCACGGCCATCGTCATCGCCCACCGCCTATCTACGATCCAGCACGCCAATAAGATCGTCGTCCTGGACGAAGGAAAAGTCGCGGAAAAAGGAAGGCTGCATGAACTACTGGAGCAGAAGGGGCGCTTCCACCGGCTTTGGGAGGACCAGAAATTCGTATGATCAGCGCACGGCGATCATCGCCTCTGCCAGTTTGAGATCCGCAAGGTAATCGATATCCAGCGATCGCTCCTCGGGCATGACGTACGCGTACGTGCGACCGGCGGGATACAGGGTTCTCTCTTCCATGAACACCGGCGTCTTTACCAAGTAGATGGCACCGTTGAGATGCAGCTCCGTCGGCTGGGGTTTCTCTATCTCGATATCGACCCGTCCGTCGCCGAGCTCGGTGATGCCGAACGGATGGGGCGTAAACTCTTCCATGCTGACGACGGCGTCGGCCTTCTTGTCTTGCAGGAGCGCAAAGGCGTCGCGGATGTCCCCGCCCGTGCGGAACGGGATGGTCGGCTGCAGGAGCAGCAGGTAGTCCGGCTCGTATCCCTCCTCTTGCTTCAGCCATTCGACGGCATGGCGGATGGCACTCTCGCTTGTCGCGCTATCGCCCGAGAGGTCGGCGGGGCGCAGGAACGGTACCTCGGCTCCATGGCGCTTGGACACATCGGCGATCTCGGCATCGTCGGTCGATACCACGATGCGGTCGACCACCCCCGACTCCTTCGCCGCCTCGATGGAATACGCAATGAGCGGCTTGCCGGCGAGCGGCAGGACGTTCTTGCGCGGCAGACGCTTGGAGCCGCCGCGGGCGAGGATGAGGCCGAGGACGGTGGGCTTTTCGGACATGGGGCCATTGTAGCAAGCTTTCGGCTTTTTCCAGCAGATTTCGGCATTGAAGATATGGGAGAATGCTATACTCTTTTGCCAGCATTCCCCTTTTCCCATGCCCAAGAAGAACCCCTTCATCACTATCGCCGGCCGTAAGATCGGACCGGATTTCCAGCCCTTCGTCATCGTTGAAATCGGCATCAACCATGAAGGCGACATGAAGAAGGCAAAGAAGATGGTGGATGACGCAGCCAAGGCGGGCGCCGAGTGCGTGAAGTTCCAGTCCCACGTGGTGGAGGACGAGATGGCGCCCGTGGCCAAGAAAGTGGTACCCGGCCACACGACCGAGAGCATTTGGGATATCATGAAGCGCTGCGCATTCTCGGAAGAGCAGGAAAAGGAGTTGAAGAAATACGTCGAATCCAAGGGGATGATCTACCTCTGCACGCCGTTCTCCCGCGCCGCGGCGGACCGACTCATGCGCATGAAGGTCTCGGCCATCAAGATCGGGTCCGGGGAGTGCAACAACTACCCGCTCATCGAGCATATCGCCAAGTACGGCAAGCCTGTGGTCCTCAGCACGGGCATGAACAACCTCGATTCCATCGCCGAGGCGGTCAAGATCTTCCGCAAGCACAAGACGCCGGTGGCGCTCCTCCACTGCACGTCCATGTACCCCACCCCCTACGACAAGGTGCGCCTGGGCGCCATCAACGATCTCAAGAAGAAATTCCCGAATACCGTCGTCGGTTCCAGCGACCACTCGCTGGGCAACTGGACGTCCTTCGCGGCGATCGCCCTGGATGCGGCCATCATCGAAAAGCACTTCACGTCGGATAAAAACTGGCCCGGTCCGGACATCGCCATTTCCATCGACCCCGCCGAACTGAAGGAGCTCATCGATGGGACCAAGGCCGTTCATGAGGCGATGGGCGGGAAGAAGAACATCCTCAAGGAAGAAAAGGACGTCATCAACTTCGCCTACGCCTGCGTCGTCACCATCAAGCCCGTGAAGAAAGGCGAGAAGTTCAGCGACAAGAACCTCTGGGTGAAGCGCCCCGGCTCCGGCGAGATCAAGGCCAAGGACTACAAGGGATTGCTCGGCAAGAAAGCCAGCAAGGACCTTCCCGCCGACACCCAGGTCCGTTGGGCCGACGTCGCTTCCCGCTGATTCCCCCTCCTCTCCCATGCGCAAAATACTCGTCGTCATCGAACGGCGCGCCGACTACAGCCGCTACCGCCCCGTCCTGCAATTGATCAAGGCGGACCCCTTCTTCCAGCTCCACCTCGTCGTGACGGGCATCAACCTCTTGCCTGGCCATGGGGAAGACGTGAAGAAGATCGAGGCGGACGGATTCACCGTGGATAGCACGATCGAGATGTTCCATGAGGGAGCGCCGGACAACGGGGGCGAGATGGTCCGCGGCATTGGACGCGTCCTCGCCGGACTTGTGGATATCCTGGAACGCGAGAAGCCGGACCTTGTCCTGACGGGCTTCGACATCGGCGCGAACTTTGCGGCGACAGTCGCGGCCGCGCACATGAACATCCCCGTCGCCCACATCCAAGGGGGCGAAGTGACTGGCAGCATCGACGAGAGCCTGCGCCACGCCATGAGCAAATTCGCGCACATCCACTTCCCCGCCACCGAGGACGCGAAGCGCCGCCTCATTGCCATGGGCGAGAACCCGAAGGACATCCACGTCGTCGGCTGCCCCTCGCTGGACGTGCTCGTGAACGCGCCCGTCGTCCCGAAAGAGGAGCTGGAGAAGCGCTTCGGGGTGGATTTCTCCCAGCCAACCGTCATCCTCATCCAGCACCCGGTCACGACGGAGAACACCGACTCGCTGCGCCAGATCACCGAAACTCTCAAGGCGCTCAAGGCGGTGGAAGTGCAGACGATCGCTCTCCTTCCGAACAACGACGCCGGCTTCAGCAGCATCGTGAAGACGGTGACGGACTCGGGCCTCACCTGGTACCCAAGCCTCGACGTGGAGACCTTCGCGAACCTTTACCGCCACATCTGGGCCATCGTCGGCAACTCCAGCTCGGGCATCCACGAGGCAGCCACGTTCCACGTGCCCACCGTGAACATCGGCACGCGCCAGCAGGGACGCGAGCGACCTGTGAGCGTCATCGACGCGCCGTATGACAGCGCGGAAATCGAGAAGGCGCTGCGCAAGGCGCTGTTCGACACATCATTCCGCGACAGCATCAAGGCGATCCCGAACATCTACGGCGACGGCACCACCGCCCCCAAGATCTACAAGCTCCTGAAGGAACTGCCGCTCGATGGACTCGTCCAGAAGCGCTTCTATGAATAAGTCCGTTTTGCTCCTCGGCGGAACGGGATTATTGGGACAGGCGCTGAAACGGGTCTTTGACGAAAGCCCCTCGGACTTCCGCGTGACGGTTTCGGGCACCCGGGATCGGGGTGAACGACCGTATCTGCAGATGGATCTTTTGAAAAAGGAAGACCTGGCGAAGCTGAAGGAGTTCGACGTAATCGTGAATCTCACGGGACAGGTGACGGATCCCATGGACGCGTGCCTGGACCTGAACACGAAGGGCATGGACCATCTCCTGGAAACGATCGAAGGCGGCGCCCAGACGCTCGTGCACATATCGACGTCCCTAGTGTACGGCACGACCGAGAAGGCGGAGGAAACATCCCCGCTGCATCCCGAAACGCAGTATGCCTCGGCGAAGGCCGATGCCGAGTCGCGCATCGGAACCCGGCTTCCAAAAGACAGGGCCCTCATCCTGCGCCTGTGCAACCTGTACGGACCGGGACAGTCAAAGGGATTGCCTTGGTTCATCCTCGACTGCGTGAAAAACGGAAAGGAAATCGTGATCGCAGACAACAACGGGGAACTCCGCCGAACGTTCCTGCATACGGAAGACGCCGCGAGGATGATCCACGATCTTATCGTCGCGGATGCGCGCGGCATCGTGAATGTCGCGGGGCCGGAGAATTATTCCATCAGGGAAATCATCGCGATATGCGAACGGATGACAGGCAAACCGATCGCCGCCAGATACGGGGAGGCGATGCCGTCGGGCAACATCGGGCACATCGACACCTCGCGCCTGGAGCGGCTCATCGCGTTCCGACCGACGCATACGTTGGAACGGTATTTCCGCGAGAATCTTTCCTAGAACGCGGTATACGGATGGGAGTGATTCCCCCTGTGACGAACGTCCACCGGGTGTACAATGGCCGCGAACGCCCGGGGAAGCTTTTCCCCCGTCCCCCTTCATCATGTCCTCCTTCTTCCGCGGAAAGCGCATCCTCATCACCGGCGGCACCGGATCCATCGGGTCCGAAATCGTCAGGCAGGTCTTGGAACACAAGCCCGAGGTCGTGCGTATTTTCTCCCGTGACGAGCACAAGCAGTTCCTTACGCAGCAAGCATTGGCCGCATATCCGAATGTACGCTACCTCCTGGGTGACGTGCGCGACACGGCGCGTTTGCAGACGGCCATGGAGGGAATCGACATCGTGTTCCATGCCGCGGCCTACAAGCATGTCCCCTCCTGCGAATACAACAGCTTCGAAGCGGTGAAGACGAACGTCGTCGGCACGCAGAACGTCATCGACGCGGCCCTGAGCCAAGGCGTGGAGCGCGTGTTGCTGGTAAGCACGGACAAGGCGGTCAGCCCCCAGAATGTCATGGGCGCGACCAAGCTTTTGGCCGAGAAACTCATGACGTCCGCGATGCACTCCAAAGGGGCCAGAAAGACGATATTCTCCAGCGTCCGTTTCGGCAACGTGCTCGGCTCCCGCGGATCGGTGATCCCCACGTTCCTCCGGCAGATCGCGAACGGCGGACCCATGACCCTCACGCATCCCGACATGCTCCGCTTCTTCATGTCCATCCCCCAGGCCGCGGACCTGACGCTGCGTGCGATGGAATCGATGCAAGGAGGCGAAGTGTTCATCCTGAAGATGCCCGTCGTGCGCCTGGGAGACCTGGCGGACGTACTCATCGAGAAGGGCGCGCCGCTCTACGGCAAGGATCCCGCGACGATCGAAAAAAAGATCATGGGCATGCGCCCAGGCGAGAAGGCGGAGGAAATCCTGATGACCGAGGACGAAGCACGCTGGGCAGACGACCGCGACGGCATGTTCGTCGTGCATGCCCTCCACAACCTGCGGGGCGAGGATTTCCCAGAGGTGAAGCCTAAGGAGAACGCCCCGGGCTTCGACTCCACCGACGCCAAACCGCTCACGAAGCAGGAAATCGGGGTGCTTATCGAGGAGCTCCTGAACGACATCGCGCAGGACGCGCTGACGAAAGCAAGCGAGGAAAAGGCATGATCAACTCACCTGGTGCTTCAACTTCCACTCGCCGTTTTGCTGTTCCCACAGGACGGGATCGCGGTAGGAGTCTACCGTCTGCCGGAACTGCTCGTCGGTAATGCCGATGTACTCCAGGAAATCCTTGTAGTACCGCTGCGGGAATTCCCCGTCAAATTTGCGGACGAGCGCCACTCCTTCCTCGCGCGTGATGTCGCCGTTGCGGATTTCCTGGGCGGCGTCGTACGTCGCGCGGCCGATGCCGAACTTGATGTGCGTCGTGTAGTAGTGGAAGTCGTCGATCTTGTCGTCGATGCTGTTGTACTTGTTGTACGTACCGGACGTGCGCTCGGGTGCGGCCTGGAACCCGCAGTGCTCCTGCGCGTAGTAATAGGCGCTCTGCGGATGCCACTTCACGTAATAGCTCAGGTATTGGAAATCGATGCCGAGCTTCTCGGCCACTCCCTCCTGCAGCGGCAGGTATGTGTCGAAATCGGCCAGTTCCAACTTGTCGTCCTTGATGTACTGGGCCACGGACTTGCCCCCGATCATGATGTCGTCGATCTTCGAGCGGTCCACGAAGGACAGTCGGTGCCCTTCCCCTTCGGATGGATCCGACGTGAAGCGCTTCTGGTTGATGGAGGTGTTGTTGCCGTACTCGCCCGGGTTCTCGCCGTAGAAGATCAACTTGATGTTGTGGCGGGCGGCGGTCTTCACCGGCAGCGTCTTCTGCCCGATGATGAAGGGCTGGAAGGGGTGCAGCAGGTTGAGGAAGGCGTTGCGCGTGAAGAGGCGGTGGACCTTGCCGTTCGGAGTGAAAAGCTCGTTGTCGAAACCCCCCACGTGCAGCCAGTTCTGGAAGTTCCTCCAACCGATGTCCGTGTACAAGTGGGGCGCCCAGGTGACCGTAAGCGGGTGCATGCCGTACTTGTACTTCAGGAGGTGGGAGGCCATGCAGCTGTCCTTGCCTCCGCTGCCCGGGACGAGCACGTCGTAGGAACCGTCCTTGCTGCGGTACTGGTCCAGGAGTTCGATGAGTTCCTGCTCGCGCGCCGCCCAGTCGATCTTCGTGTCCTTGGCCTCGGCGAACTGGCAGGCATAGCACACGCCGCGCTCGTCGAACGCCACGAAGTCGTGCTTGCGGTCGCCCTTGTGCTTGAACTCGTTCGAGGAGGAGGGGCGCGTATTCGAGAGGACGCACTTGGTGCAGAACTTCACCTCTTGGGGAAGGCCGTAGCGGGTACCGGGCTGGGACATGGGCGTAGGGAAATCAAGGTAGGGTGACAAAATTCTGAATGATGCGCAATCCGTGCTCCGCGCTCTTCTCAGGATGGAATTGGCACCCGTACAGACTACCGTTCCGGATGACGGAGGGAAAGACGCATCCCCCGTATTCGGTGGTCGCCAGAACGTGCTCCGGCGAAGACGGCTGAAGAATGAACGAATGGACGAAATAGGCCTGGGGATCGGTGGGAAGGCCGTCCAGGATCGTGCCTTTCCAATCGGCGGGGGCCTGCAGCGTGTCCCATCCCATGTGCGGTGTCTTGGCTCCGTCCAACGGTGGGAACGGCACCACCTCTCCCGGGATCAGGTCCAGCCCCTCGAACGTGCCGAACTCATGCCCCGTCGTCATCATCAGCTGGGCGCCCAGGCAGATGCCCAGGATGGGCGTGCCGGCCTTCGCCTTCTCCCGGATGGCATCGACGAGACCGCGCACCTTCAACCCCTCCATCCCCGCCCCGAAAGAACCGACTCCCGGCAATACGATCTTGTCCGCGCCGCGCACCACCTCCGGATCCTCCGACAGGACGACGTCGTTCGCAAAGAGGCGGAACGCCTTGAGCGCGCTGTGGATGTTTCCGACGCCGTAGTCGACGATGCAAACCTTGGTCATGGGCGGATGGGGAGGGAATGTCCCGCAAGGAACCCTTTCAAGTCCTTCACGGAGTAATCGTCGTAGTGGAACACCGTGCCCGCGGACACGGCATCCGCCTTTCCCTGCGTGATGATGTCCAGGACCGACTCTTTCGTACCGGCGCCGCCGTGGGCGATGACGGGCACGGGAGAAAACGCCGTGATGGCTTGGGTCAGCTCGAGATCGAACCCCTTGCGGGTCCCGTCGCGGTCGACGGAGGAGAGTAGGATTTCCCCCACTCCCCGGTCCAGCGCCTCCTTCACCCACTCGACGACGTCGCGGCCTGAATGCTCGCGCCCCCCTTCCGTGTATGCCTCCCAGTTGCCGGCCGCCGTCTTCTTCGCCTCGATGGACAGGACGATGCACTGGGACCCGAATTGTTTCACGGCTTCGTTGATCAGCTCCGGATGCTTCAACGCGTACGTATTAATGGCCACCTTGTCGGCACCGGAACGGAGCACCGCGCTGATGTCATGCAGCGACTGGATGCCCCCGCCCACCGTGAGGGGGATGAAGAGCTCCGCCGCAACCGCCTTCACCAGGTCCAGGTCGATGCTCCGGCCGTAAAGGGACGCGACGATATCGATGTAGAGCAGCTCGTCGGCCCCCGCCTCGTAGTACTTCCTGGCAAGGTCGGCCGGGGCGCCCATGAGGCGCAGCCCTTCCATATGGACCCCTTTGACGACATTGGGGCCCTTTACGTCCAGCCGGGGAATGACTCGGATATTCCGCATGGAGTGAGGCATCTATCCTACGATATCGCCCGTTGGGATGCTACTATGGGGCCCCGAAGGCAAAAGCCCTCCCATGGGCCCCTTCCGCCGTTTCCCATGACCCTCCTCAAGCGCATCCTCCGGCTCCTCCTGCGTCCCGCCCAATTCCGCAAGCAGTGGCAGCTCCTCACGGGCTACCTCCTCTTCCGCGCCCGATATGCCTTCATCGGCTCCCCGGCAGACGCCGCCCCGACGGGCGAGAAGATCCTCATCGTGAATTTCACGGACTCCCCGTACCACGCCGAAACCGAGGGCATCCTCGCCCGTGCCATGCGCGCGCGGGGCATCACGCCGGTGGTCGCCACGTTCCGGACGAACGAATGGATGCAGCGGTACTTCCGCGTGTGCGGCGTGACCGACTTCGTGTACTTCGAGGAAACCATGCGCGCCTGCCGCGACCCGAAGGACGAGGAGGAGATCCGGGCATTCCTCGCGACCAAGCCCTCCAACGAAGACATGCTCGGCTATGCCTTCGACGGCGTGAACATCGGGGCGAACGCCCTCTCGGTCGTGCTGAAGAACGAGCGCGCGGGCAGCGTGGACCTGTCGAACCCGGCCATCGAACAGCGCACGATCCAGTTGCTTACGGAAGCCCGCTCCGCCGTACGCGCGGCACGCGGAGTATTGAAAGAAATCAATCCGAAGACCCTCCTCTTCACCGAGACCGGCTACACACCGCATGGTGAACTCTTCGCGGTCGCGATCGAGTACGGCATGACCCCCATCCAGTACGTACACAGCCAGCGGCTGGACGCCCTCACGATGAAGAGGTACCTCACGCTGGAGAACATGGTGGATCCCATTTCCATCTCGAAACCAAGCTGGGAGAAACTGAAGGCCATGCCGTGGACGCCGGAACAGGAACAAGGATTTTTGAACGAGCTGCACGGCCACTACCGGGACAAATCGTGGTTCAATTTCCTCTCGTCGCGTGACAAGAAGCACAAGACGCCGGAGGAAGTGAGGGCGCAGATAGGGCTTGATCCGGCCAAAAAGACGGCAGTCATCTTCTCGCACGTCGTATGGGACGCATCGTTCTATTACGGCAAGAACCTCTTTCGGGACTTCGACGATTGGCTGGTGCAGACCGTGAAGGCCGCCTGTGAGAACCCGAACATCCAGTGGGTCATCAAGCTGCATCCGGATTACATCTGGCAGACGAAGTTCATGGAGAAAGATTCCGAGATGCGCGACATGATCGCCATCCTCGCGAACACGGGCGGCACGCTTCCGGACCACGTCAAAGTCGTCCCGCCGGACACGGACATCAGCACCTATTCGTTCTTCGGCGTCGCGGACTTCTGCATCACCGTCCGCGGAACCATCGGGCTGGAGTGCCCTATTTTCGGCATCACGACGTTCACCGCCGGCACAGGCCGCTACGCCAACATGGGCTTCACCGAGGACTCCTCATCCAAGGAGGAATATCTGGAGAAGATGCGCACCATCCACCAAATCCCAGCCCTCAGCCCCGAGCGCACGACCCTCGCCCGCAAGCATGCCTACGGTCTCTTCGCCATGCGCCCCGCCGTCATCCGCAGCTTCCGGGTACAGCCCGTCTACGATGGCGACGACGTGGTGGACCACCGGATGCGCATCAGCGCTCGCTCGGCGAAAGACATCGATACCGATCCGGGACTGCAGTCGCTGGCGGACTGGATCGTGTCGTCGAAGGAAGAAGACTATCTGCCGCTTCCCTGAACCGGCTCGCAGACGTACGTCGTGCCGTAGCCGAAATTCCGCAGCCCCGGCAACCAGCATCCCTTGAGAAGGAGCTTGCTTAGGGGAACCAAGAAAGGGAAATACGGGAAGATGTACGAGCTGCCGCGGTAGCGGATGACCTTGAGTCCGCCCGCCTCGATGCTCTTCTTTCCCCTGCGCGGGAAACGCCAGATGTGGATGAGGTCGGTGCGTCCGGCGTAGCCTTCGTTCACCCCGTCCTGCCCCGTGACGAGCGCCCACAGCACCTGCAGCAAACCATAGAAGAAGGCGTACGACGTCTTGCGGGAGAACGTCCAGTATTTGTCTCCTCCCAGGAGCACCATCGCGCTCGGGTTGAGGCATGTGGGAATGGCGGCGATCACCTGCTTCTTGGCGACTCGGGCGAGTTCGGCGGCGCCTTTGGAGAAGTCCGGCACGTGTTCGAGCACGTGGCTGGAGACGACGTAATCGAATGACTTATCCTCGGCGGGCAGACGCTCTGCATCGCCGACCAAAAACGTCGTCTTATCGCCCACCCCCTGCTCTTCCGCGTACTTCTTGCAGGCGGCGACGTTCGGCTCGGATAGATCCACGCCCGTCACGATGCATCCTTTCTTCGCGAGCATCACGCACATGATTCCTTCGCCGCAGCCGCTGTCCAGCACCGTCGCTCCGGCGGGGATGAGGTCCACGAACGCCTGGTACTGCGTGTGGTGGGCATGCCTGCGGATGGGCGATGTCGAGTTGAACCGCTTCTCCAGGATTTCGTCGTGAAGCTGGGTGTAGACCGCCTTGTTGCCGTCGGAGTCGAGGAGTTGGGTCATCGGGAAACGAGTGGAAGGTACGCCTCTTGGGCGGTACGCCCCGCGATAGTACCCCAGCTGAAATTTTTTGCAGCATAGGAAGCCGCCTCATTCGCTTTCGCAAGGGATTCCTCGGGGTACGACAGGGCATATGAAATGGCATCTGCAAGCCGTTTGATGGATGCCTCAGGAAGAGAGAATAGTGCGTCGTATTCGCTATGTTCGTTACCCGTGAGATCCACGAGGTACCCCCTCTCCGAATCCCGTCCGAGCAACTCGATGAGCCCTCCCACCTTGCTCGCCACGACGATGCGCCCCTGCGCCATCGCCTCGATGCACGTGAGGCTCGTGGACTCCGCCGTCGACGGCATGACGACGACCGTCGCCTCGCGGTAGAAGTCGCGCAGACGCGCATGGTCGACGGGGCCTTCGAACGTAACGGCATGGTCGACCTTGAGATCTTTGGAAAGCTGGATGATTCTGTCCCGCCACGGGCCGTCGCCGACGCACGTAACCTTCAGGTTCGGGTGCCGTTCGAGAATAAAAGGCAGCGCGGCGATGAGATACTGCACGCCGTTCTTCGGGTTGAGACGCCGCACGGTGAGAAGGCGTGGCTGGTCGAACGAAGGGGGCGGGAGCTGCGTGAAGAGCGTCGCGTCATACCCGTTGCTGATGGGAACGATCTTGTCGCTAAACCCGCACGCGCGGATCTCCACGCTCATGTCCTCGCTCGTGGAAACGATGACGCGCGCCCACTTCATCGTGAGATGGCGCCAGACACGAAACACCAGCATATGGAACGCGGACGCATTGGCAGGAGGCAGCAAACCGAGTCCGTGCTGGGTAACGACGAAGGGCTTGCGACGCAGCATCGCGACGAAACCCGTGAGGAACCCGAGGCGCGTGCTGTAGTGGGCATGCAAGACCTCGGCGGAGCCGGACTCTTTCCAGAGCGTGCGCAGGATGGAACCCAGCGATCCGAACCCCCTGTAGGGAACGCGGATTACCGGGCAGGCGGCATCACCCTCCCATGTCCCCTTTTCGTTCGTGACGAACGTCACGTCATGCCCCTGCGCGCGCAATTCCTTCAGAAGGTAGTGCACGTGGTATTCCCCGCCGCCCAGGCGCGGGAGATACGTGTCGCTGGTCATGAGGATCTTCATGCGTAGCGGGAGAGGAGGTCTTCCAGGATCGCATCAGACGGATGCTCCACGGTGTAGAGCGGTTTCCAGGGGATGGAGGAGCCGAGGAATTCATCGGCGGCCTTGCGGATGGCGACAAGGTCAAACCCAACGATCCTGTTTCCACCGGCATCCACCGTCTCGGGGCGCTCGGTGTTTTCACGCACGGTAATGCACGGGACTCGGACGATCGCAGACTCCTCCTGGAGGCCTCCGGAGTCCGTGACCAGCAGGCGCGCGGCCGACAATAGTTTTAGCATGGAAAAGTATCCGACGGGTTCGACCATGGTGATGCGGTCGAAGAGCGTCGGATCGGTGATCATCTTGCGGGTGCGCGGATGCACCGGAAAAACCGCCGTGAGGCCGTGCGATTCCAAGACATCATGGATACCGTGGAGGATGGAGAGAAGTCTTTCGGGATGATCCACGAGCGCCGGACGATGCAGGGTAATGACCGCGTACGGCCCGGACACGAGCGGTGCAAGGGCGGCATCCCAAGGACGCGTGCGTGCTTCTTCCAGATGCTCCGAGACGGCATCGGCCACGGTGTTGCCGGTCACGAGAATGCGCGATGCGTCGATCCCCTCGCGGCGCGCCCGCTCGGCCTGATGCTCGGTTGGCGTATAAAGACGCTCGGCCATGGTATCGATCTTGATGCGGTTCACTTCCTCCGGCATGGAGAGGTCGTCGCTGCGAAGGCCCGCCTCCACGTGCGCAACGGGAATCCCGATCGCATGCGCGGCCGCGGCACCGCCGTAGGCACTGTTCGTATCACCCTGGACGATGACGCAGGACGGCTTCGGATCCGCAAGCGCCTCGCGCAACGCGGGCAGAAGTTTTTCAAGGAATTCGGCCGAGGACTTCCCGGCGCATTGCAACTGTACATCGGGCTTCGGCAATTCCAATTCTGTAAAGAAGAGTCCATCCAAGAGCGGGTCGTAATGCTGGCCCGTGTGCACGATGCGGAAGTCGATCTTTCGTTCGACGCAGCGGCGCAGCAGGGGCGCCATCTTGATGATCTCCGGCCGGGTACCGAGGACGAAACACAGCATCAGGCAGGCAGGGAAGCGGCGCGTAAAACCCGTTTCATCCGCTCCTCCCACGTGTGGTTCTTCACCTTCTCCGCGGCGGCGACGGCCTTCGCGCGGGCCTCGTCGGGATGGGCGGCGATATGGGAGAGGACCGCGGCAAGATCCGCACTGTCCCCCGGCACACAGAAGTACGCGACCTCTTCCGTGAGCACGTCACGGACGGTAGGAAGATCGGAGGAAATCATGGGACGGTCCGCAGCCATGTACTCGAACATCTTCAGCGGCGACATATGATGGCGGTAGTGCGGGAAGTCCGGGAAAGGCATCGCAAGCACGTCGCATGCGGCGAGCATTTTCGGGACCTCCTTGCCGGACACCTCTCCCGTGAAACGCACGTCCTCGTCGCCGAGTCCCAAGTCCTTCGCCATCTTCCGGTACTCATCGGCATCCTTTTCGGGCCCGCCGACGATCAGTGCCAGAAATTTCTTCTCGTGCTGCAACTGCTTCACCGCTTCCAAAATATGTTTCACGCCCTTCTCCATGAAGAGCGTCTTCAGGCGGCCTACGTACCCTACGACGAGACGGTCCGTATGCAATCCGATCTCAAGTCGGGCCTCGTCGCGCGGCGGAACTTTCGCGAAGCGGCGCAGGTCGACCCCGTCCCCTTCCGTCATCAGCTTGCCTTCCGGCACGCCCCACTCCTTCAACGTCCGATGCATCGACGACGTGAGGCAGTCGACGAGCCGGCACTGTCCGCAGTGACGGATGAACGTGCGGAGGTTGCGTCGCGGGAGGGAGTGAAGCTCCAGGATGACCGGGATGCCCGTCTCGAGCAGCGCGGGGAGCAGCGCGGGGGCGCGGGTGTACAGAAGGTCGAAGTTCTCAGGCTTCAGATGCATGCGGTAATCGCGCAAGAGCCCCCTGTTTTGCAGGAAAAGGCGCAGCGGACGCAGCGGTGGCCAGTTCGGAAGGAGCCGCTTGTAGCCGATATGCCTGAGTCCGATCTTCCCGCTCACGCCGTAGTACGACGCGAAAGGCTGCTCCACCGTTTCTTTGCGAATGGTCGCGAAGACCGTCACCTCATGGCCGAGATTGATGAGGGCGTCGCACACCTGGGCGATCTGGTGGCCGTGCGCGCGTTCGCTGGGAAGCCGGACATTGGTGCAGTAGGCGATCCTCATGCGGGCTTGCGGGCGATGACGAGATAGCCGAGGACGTAATTCGCGGAAAGTTCCTTGTAGCGTTTGCTCACGCGGGAGAGCAACCGATCCATGCCAGCGGCGCATCGCATTGCAATCCTACGCAGCACGCCCGGGAGCAGCCATGAACTGTATTGATACACGCAGGCGAAGACCCCGTACCCCATGGCCTCCACTTCCTCCACGGCAAACCCCGCGTCGGTGAACATGCGCTGCAATGTCTCCCCCGTGAACCGGTAGAAATCATGCGGGCAGGGATGCAGCGGGATGGAAAACGGCGTGACGGAGACGATCTTCCCTCCCGGCCTCACCACGCGCAGGCTCTCGCGCAGGACATGCATGTAGTCGTAGGTATGTTCCAGCAAGTTCAGGCACAGCACGTGATCGTACGATGCGTCGGCGACCGGAAAGGGCTGTTCGACGTCGAACTTCAGGTCGTACCCATACTCCTCGTCGATATTCACCACCGTGAACGAAGGCGCCCCCTGGAACAACTCGTGATACCCGGACTTGCGCGAGCCTCCGAGGTCCAGCACGGACCCGTTCAATTCGACGCCTTTGAGCGCATTGTAAAAACGTGTCCGGAACAGGCTGTGAGTCGCATGTGCCATGCCCGGATGATACAGGATCAATTTTTCGTTGTCTGCATGTGCGTCACCAGCAGCGTGATCAGGCGATCGAGCCCGTGATGCCGTATAACCGCTTCACGCAGCGTTTTGCGCAGGGCTTCTTTTTCAGAGGCCGGAAGGGCGAGGGCGGAGGCAACCGCCTGGCCCATGGTTTCGGGGGTGCACTGAAGGGCCTTGGGAAGGATATCCGTAAGTGCCGGCGATACCGAAACGATGATGCATCCGCAGGACATCGCCTCCAGCACGGCCTTGTCGAGACCCGTCACGCTCGCGTGCACGAAGACATCCGCTTCCTGCATGAGCTGAGCGAGCCGGTCGTGCGGAACGGTACGGAACGAGACGCGCTGGCGCAGCCGGAGCACGTCGATATCACGCTGCAACGCCTGTTCAAGCTTCCTGTCATCCTCCGTCACGGGACCGCCGACCCACTGAAGATGGCACCCTTCGGGAAGGTCGGGTAAGAGCCGGATGACGCGGCCGGGAAACTTCCCCGCCGTGATACGCCCGACCGAGAGGAGTCGGTTCGCAACGCGCTGCGATTCGTCGGGAGAGAAGAGATCCGTATCGATGCCATGCCCCGTGACGATGCTTTTCCTCGTTTGCAACGGCATGCCGTAGGAAGAAGCGCTGAATACCATATGGACCATCATCAAGGCGACGCGCAGCGGCCATCGCGTGCCTCGGGACTCGTACCAAAGGTACCGGGACTTGCCGAGCAGCATCCACATCGGTCCCCCGATGACCATCCACACGGGAGTCATGTGGACGAGCACCGTGTCGTAGTCATGGCGGTGTTTCCAGAGGAGTTTCTTGAACGTGAAAATCTGCGCGGGCGTACCCCTCCCCGTATCTTTTCCCAATGAAAGGACGGTCACGTTGCCGGGCAACGCGTGCTCCCCGACGGACTGGGTGATCACCGTGACATGTTCCGCATGCTTGGCGAAAGCCGCGATCCAGGCATGGAAGAATCCCAGGACGGGATCATGCCGGTCTACCTTCTGGGTGACGATCAGCAGCTTCATGAAACAGCGGTGGTCTTGAGGAAACGCGCGTACTGCGCGATGAGCTGCCTGCGTTCGAAACGGTCGACGATCATGGCGGCATTGCGGCCCACCGCATCGCGCAGTGCAGGGTCGCGCAGGAGCAGGGAAATCTTCTCGGCCAAGTCATCGGGCTCCCCCGTCGTGAAGTACCCGTTCTTCCCCTCGTCGATGACGTCCGGCATCACCCCGACCTGCGTCACGACCACGGGCATGCCCGCAGCCATCGCTTCCAAGGCGCTCCTCGGCCCGCCCTCGCTTAGGGAGTTCATGACGAATACCTTGGCACTGCGGATCTTGCGGATCACCTCCTCCTGGGTGGGCATCCATCCGCGGAATTCTACTCTTTGGGCGATGCGCAGATCGCGCGCGAGCTTCTCGCACGAGGCGCGGTCGGGACCGTCCCCAATGACAAGCAAGCGCACGCCTGGCAATTTCGCCACGACCTTCAGGAGGTTTGGGAGGCCCTTGTTGGAGACGATCCTGGCACAGAACGCGATGTCGTACAGCTGGTGCGTGTCGGGCAGGCTCTCGAACAGTTCGCGGTCCAGGTAAAACGATGGCACCACGAAGATCTTCGACTTCGGGGACTTCCAATCGAGCAGGCGCTGGGCCGTGCTCTTGCTGACGGTGCGTACGGCGGACGCCATGCGGATTTCTCCCGGAAGGTACAGGCGGGACAGCACCCTGCCGATGCGCTCCGAGAAGGAAGCGGGCTTCGGGTATCCGATGAGATGGTGGATCTCCAATACCCACGGGATCCTGATCTTCCTCGCGAGCATGCGCGCGCCGATGCCGTTGTAAAACGGCGGGTATTCGTGCACGGTCATCACCTGGTGGCGGAAGTGCAGATGGAGCTGCATGCCTTTCCTTTTGATCCACGACGGCTGGGACAGGAGCCCGTTGGGGTTCGGATGCAGGTACACGTTGCCGAAGAGCGTCATGGCTTCGGGAGCGTCCTTTACGTGGGGAGTGATGATGTCGATGCGGTCCCACTCCTTGGAAAAGGCCTCGAGCGTGTAGTAGAAGGCGCCCCTCTTTCCCTCGAGGAGCGACCGATCGCCGGAGATCATGAGCAGGTTCATAGGATTCCCTGGAAAAGTGTGAGGTGTTCGCGCGCGAGCGTATCCCAGTTGCGTTCGGGGAGGGGCTGCGCGCACCGTTCCGCGATTTTTTCGTAATCCCGCATCGCTTCTTCCAATGCCGATTGGATATCGCGGGGAGTTTGCAAACGGCGGACGAGCATGCCCTCGGACAGCTGGCGGCTCAAGCCGTTTTCACTGGTCAGCAGCACGGGCAATCCTTCGCAGCGCGCCTCGAGTGCGGCATTGGGGCTGATATCGGTATACGACGGGAGCACCATGAGATCGTGTCCGCGGAAGGCCGCTTTCTTCGCATCGCCCCGTTGAGGAGGAAGAACTTCGACGCGGTCGCCGATCTGCATTTTGCGAACCGCCTTGCGGATGGCGGGAAGAAGGGGGCCGTCGCCGACGAGGGTGAGCGTGACATCGGAAAGGTTTTTGACCGCGCACAGGAGGGACCCGATGTTCTTGAACGGAACGAAGCGCCCCAGGAAGAGCAACTTGAAAGGCACGTGCTTCGCATGGTGCGTGGGCATGCCGCCCGGCAAGGCGTTCTCGATGACCTGATGCAACGGGAGGGCTCGGTACACCTTCTCGTAAATCGCCTGCTGGAACTCGGTGGAAAAGACGATGTGATCGAAGGTCTTCAGGAGGCCGTTCATGGCACCGTGGAAGCGCTGCTCTTTCTCATACCATTCCTTCAGGCCCAACGCGCCGCCCTTGTCGGTGTAGCGCTCCCAACGGAAATCCCCGCCAAGGCGCAGGATTTTCTTCGGCTGCTTCAAGTGCGTGATCCACAGGGGCATACCGACGCTCACGGAAGAGAACGCGTAGATGATATCGGCGTCCGCGGCGTGCTTTTTGAGCGCGCGGGCGAAGCGGAACCAGCGGACGACGGGCAGTACCCCCTTCGGCACGCGGATGACCGGGAACAGGTCGTCTCCAGACTTCCCCTTTCCGTACGTAATCACTTGCACCTGGACCTGCTGCTTCTGAAGCGCATGGGCCAGTTCCCGGACGTACGTCGCGGGACCTCCGATATCCGGAGGATAGATGCCGGTGGCGAGGGTCACCTTCATGGGACCACAGTCTACCACGGGACTATCAGTGCGTATCGACCTTTTGCTCCTGTCCGACGGCCTTCTGGACCGTCTTCTGGAGCATCGCCTTCACTCCTTGGTCGAGGCCATGCGCCTCCTTGGCGAACTGCGCCTTGGAGAAGTCATCGAGCAGCCACTGGCGGTGCGCCAGGTACCACTCAACCGTCTTCGTGAGGCTTTGTTCGAATGTCTTGGGATACTCGAATCCCATCCCCTTCAGCTTCTCGCCATCCAGCGCGTAGCGCAGGTCGTGGCCGGGGCGGCTGCCGTGGAAATCGACGAGGTCGTAGTTGAGCGGCTGCCCGACGATATTCGCGATGAATTGGGCAAGCGAGAGGTTATCCATTTCCTTCTCCCCCACGATATTGAACTTGTCTCCCGCGATTGCCTTGCCTTCCTCATGCTGCTTGATGAGGAACATAAGTGCGGCGGCGACGTTGCGCGCATGGACGTAGAAGCGGGTGCCGGCCCTGGTACGCTCGGGGTTGCCGTGGATGTAAATCTTCTGCCCCGTCAGCGTGGCGTTGATGACCTTCGGGATGAATTTCTCCGGGTGCTGGCGTTCGCCGAACACGTTCATCGTATGAGTGATCATCACCGGCAAGCCGTACGTGTTGTAGTAGGAATAGCAGAGCTCCTCGCCTCCGGCTTTGGCCGCGGCGTACGGATTGCTGGACTTGTAGCGGTCCCACTCCTTGTATGCCACACCCTCGGGGGCGGGTCCGAACACCTCGTCCGTGGAGAAATAGTTCATGAGCTCGAGGCCGTCGAGCGTGCGTGCGAAGTCGAGGAGGTTGCAGGTGCCCACGACGTTGTCCAAAACGAACTCCATCGGAGCGTCGATGCTGCGGTCCACGTGGGTGCTGGCCGCAAGGTGCAGGATGTAGTTCACCGGTCCGATGCGGTTGGCGACGTACGGATTGATGGGCGAACGAAGGTCGTGGAACACGAAATTGAAACGGTGCTTGTACTGTTCCCAGTTATCGATGTCCGCCAAGCGGTGGATCGTCGACGCGCTGTCGATCTTGCTCAGACCGATGACATGCCAGTCGGTGTGCTTCATGATCGCTTCGACGATATGGTGGCCGATAAATCCGTCGGCGCCGGTGAGGAGGACTCGCTTCATAGTGATGGGAGTATAGCGGTAGGAATGCGGAAAGGAAGGCTCCAAAGCCTATCTTTTTGGCATACGGGAGGCAATGGCTTATAGTGCCGCCCGTGATCCTGAAAGAGACCCTCATCGCCGGCTGCTATATCCTGGAACCGGAGCGCATCGGGGATAACAGGGGCTTTTTCGCGCGCATATATGATGAGAAAGAATGGACCGGCAAGGGGCTGAGCCGCATGGGCGTGGAGCAGAACATGTCCATGAACGTGAAGAAGGGCACGGTCCGCGGCTTCCACTGGCAAACCGCTCCTCACGAACAGGCCAGAGCCGTGCGTTGCACAAAAGGAGCCATGTTCGACGTGTGCGTCGACATGCGCAAGGACTCCCCGACCTACGGAAAGTGGGTGGGCGTGGAACTGACGGATGAGAATTGCCTCGCCCTGTACATCCCAGAAGGCTGCGCGCACGGGTTCCAAACGCTCGCGGACGGCACGATGATGACATACCCTCTCTCGCACCCCTTCATGAAAGAAGCGGAACGGGGCGTGCGCTACGACGACCCGACGATCAACGTGCAGTGGCCGTTGCCGGTGACGGAACTGTCGGAAAAGGACAAAAATTTGCCATTTTTGGAGAAGAAATAGAAGAAATAGAAGCAATCAAGGGAATAGAGGATGGTTTAGGGATCAATCCTCTATTGCTTCGATTCCCTCGATTGCATCGATTGCCTTTTCGGCGCTAAATAAATTCCCTCTCGTATAAAAAAGAATCTATACTCCCATCGATGAAACTCTCCGTCGTCATTTTACAGACGAATAAGCCCCGGGATGTCACCCAGTGCCTGGCCGCGCTGTCGAAAGCGAAACTCCCCGCGGATACGGAGATCATCGTGCTGAATAACGGGGGAAAACTGGCGAACGACGACATCGATCCTGAATCCTACGCGACGTTGAAGCACATCCGTTTCGCGGACCTCCCGCGCGGAGGCTACATCGACGGGAACAACTGCGGGTACGCACTGTCTTCCGGCGACTACATAGCGACGGTCAACGCGGATATCACGGTGCACGAGGACACGATCGATCTCCTGCTGCAGCACCTGGAAGCGAATCCGGACGTGGGCATCGTCGCTCCCCGCCTGATCTATCCGGACGGACACGAACAGGATAGCGCCCGTCCGTTCCCCAACCTGCTCGAGCTCGTATGGAGGCGCATCACGAATCCCAACGGGCGCATGAAGCCTCATACGGAATTCGGGGAAAGGGATTACGAACCGGTTGATTGGTTCGTGGGGGCGATGTTCGTCATGACGCGCGCGTGCCTGGAAAAAACGGGCGGACACGACACGAGCTTCTTCCTGTTCATGTCCGACATCACGCTGTGCCGCGAAACCTGGAACCTGGGCATGAAGGTACATCAACTTCGCGATGCGAAAGCCACCCACAACGAATCGCGCCTATCCCAGGGCGGGCCGCTGCGCTTCATCACGAAATGGGCGGGCCGCAAGCACCTCATCGATGCGTTAAAATATTTCGGGAAGTACTTGTTCAAGCCATACCCATCGCTTTCCCCCTCGGGAAAATGACACCGATCGTCTCCGTTCTCATGCCCCTCCACAAAGCGAAGCCCGAGTACCTCCGGGCCGCGCTGGACTGCGTGTTCGCGCAGACCTTCCAGGACTGGAAGATCGTGCTCGTGAACGACCCCGTCGACAGAAGCATCAAGGATGCGATCCCCGCGTATCTCAAGGACCCGCGCGTCACCTTCGTCCAAGGCGAGCGCCCCCGCAGCATCGGCCAGAACTGGAACGAGTGCCTTCCCCACGCCGATACCCCCTTCATCCAGTACCTCTTCTACGACGATTTGTGGGAACCGGATTACCTGGAAAAGATGCTGAAACCGTTCGCGGAGCACCCGACCGTCGGGTTCGTATCGGGCAACCACACGTATTTGATGGAAGGCGAATCCCCCGTCACACACATCTACAAGGAGGTGGAGGACTTCAAAAAAGCGAACATCAAGACGGGATTCCACAACGGAAAGGAGCTGCTCTGCTGGTGGGCCGAAAAAGGCCTGCGCCCGAACATCATCGGGGAGCCGAGCTTCGTCATGATGCGGCGCGAACTCCTGGAGAAGACAGGCGGGTTCCACGAGACGATGCGCCAGTACCTGGACAGCGAGTTCTGGACGCGCTGCCTGCTGCACGCCGATTGGTACGACCTTCCGGACATCGTGGGCAAATTCCGCGTGCACGCGGCGGGCACGAGCGCGCAGAATGAATCGATGGGAAAAGGCGTATTCGAACGCTTCGACACGTTTAAATTACTGCTCGAACGGGCGCCGGAGGAAGACAAGCCGCGCGTGAAGAAAGCATTGCAAAAAACGTTCGAACTGATGATCGCCCGGTACTTCGAGCGCAAGAAAGAAGGACGCGTGATGACGACGGAAGGCAGCGGCGAACTGAAGAAGTTCTGCATCGAACACCCCTTCATTATCCTGAGGGCGGTAATCGGGTACCTGCTTCGTCGGACGCGTCAGTCCTGATACGCCCCGGCGTACATTTCAGCGATTGCAGGCCAATCGTAGTGCTTCGCATTCTCCACCCCCGCCTCCCCCATCTGCTCGCGCAGGGCGTCATGTTTTAGGAGGACCCCCAATGCGTTGCGTGCCGTTTGCGCGTCGTCGGGAGGAATGAGATAGCCTGTCACGCTGTCTTTCACCACGTCCGGGATGCCGCCGACGTTGGTCGCCAGCACCGCGCACCCCGCGGCCTGCGCCTCCAGGAAGACGTTGCCGAGCGCCTCACTGCGGGAAAGACCGCAGAAGATGGAGGCCTGGGCGTATTCGTCAAACACCTCGTGGTGTTTCTTGGCACCGACGAACGTGACGTCATCCTGCAACCCAAGCGACCGGCTGATCGCCTCCAGCGACTCGCGCTGCGACCCGTCGCCGACGATGCGCAGATGGAAGTGCGTGCCGTCTTCTTTCAAGATCGACACCGCCGCAAGCAGCGTATCCACGCCCTTCATCGGCTCCAGGCGCCCCACGAACAGGATGCGCGCGGGATACTGGTTGTTCGATTCGACCGCTTTGCGGATCGCCCCGTAGTGGATGCCGTTGGGGATCAAGGCAGCTTCTTTGCCGAACTTCTTGGCGCGTTGCAAAAGCACGTTGCTGATGACCGTCACCGCGTCCGCGCTTCTATGCATTTCCCCGACCAACAAGGACGTGTTCGTGCTCTGGCACGTGAGGATCCGCTTCGCCTTCGGCACTGCCCACACGCAGAACACGAGCGCCAACCCGGCGAAGGACTCCAAGACGGCATGGACGATGTCGGGCTTCAGTTTGCGCGCGGCGAAGGGGGCCAGGAACGGGAAGAGCCACTTGTCGAAACCGAAGCCCAACCCCACGCGGACGACGGGGGTGCCGTTGATCACGTCATTCGTGGGAAGATCCGACCGCAGGCGCGCGGTGACGATCGTGAAATCGAACCGGTCTTTCAGCAACGGCGGCACCTCCTCCACGCACGCCTCCGCACCGCTTCTGAATGGCGAAAGGAAGGCCGACAGGATGACGATCTTCTTCATGCTTCGAAAAACTCGCGGTACATCTTCCCCACCTTTTCCCAGCTGAATTCGGCTTCGATCCTCTCCCATGCCGCTTTGCCGATGGCACGCCTCTTCGCGGGATCATCAATGAGACGCTTCAGGTGCGATCGCAGCGCCTCCCGATCTCCCGCGGGGAACAGGAGGCCGGAGATACCGTTCTGAATGAGATACGTATTGCCGCCGACATCGGACACCACGGGCGCGCAGCCGCTGGCCATGGCCTCCATGACGGCATTGCTGAGACCCTCGCTGTAGCTGGCGAGCGCGAAGATATCCGTCGCGGCCAGGATGGCCGGTACGTCGTCGCGCAAACCCAGGAAGTGCACCTGCTTCTCGTACTGCCGCACGAGCGGGCTTCCCTCCTCGTAACGGCCGGCGATCTGCACTTTCAGGTTCGGGTACTCCTCGGTGAGCGGGGCGGCAGCGGCCAGGAAGTCATCGACCCCCTTCACGGATTCCAAGCGTCCCACGTACGTGATGATAACGGGAGGTGGGGCGTCGGGCGTAGGCTCTCGGCTTACGTCATTCTTCCCCACGCCCCACGCCCCAGGCCCATACTTCCTCTCATCAATTCCCGTGGGGATCACGCGGCTCTTCGCGGCGACGCCCAATGCCTTCAGCAACCCTTCCGGCTGCGGATGGAAGAACACCACGCGCTGAGCGCAAGCCAGGATGAGCCAGCCGAGCGTCCAGGCATAGATGCGAGCGGCGAACCTTGGGACGAACCCGCGCGGCCACCACGTCATGCCCACGAGTGCGTCGGTGATCACCGTCACCTTATGTCCGGCGAGAGTGAGCGGGATCACGGCGAGGGACGACCAGAAGAGCAGCTTGTTGCACACAATGACGTCGGGTTTTTCGGACGCGACTAGTCTGCGGACGAAGCCGGAGAACCCGACACAGATGCCGTAGTTCCACGGATCTTTCAGGAAGATGTCTTTCTTGAAATGGACCGTGAGCGTGTCGGACGGCTTTTCAATCTTGGTTTCGCTCCCCATGCACGCGACCACCACGCGGTAGCCCAGCCGCTGCCAGAGTTCGGCAAGCTTGTAGGAGCTCACCATCCAGCGGTGCGGCTCCTTCCAGTACGGGCTGATGAGCAGGATGGTTTTCATGGGATGCGGTTGTTATTTCTCCTCGTCCTTCGCCTGCAGTCCAGCCTCGCGTAACGCGATGTCGCGGATGAGTTTCGTTTGGCGCTGCTCCAGTTCCTCCAAGCGGATGATCATGTAGAAGATCATGAAGAACAAAATGCCGATGGACGTGACGAGGATGGCGTTCACCTGGCTCTTGATACCCGTGATGACGGTGAGGTACGACACGATGCCCGGCTCGAACGCGATGAAGGCGATGGCACCCCAGAAGAGCGTCCACAAGATGGCCTCCCACACCGTCTTCTTGCGGCGGCGCGCGAGGGTCCAGGCGTAGAGGATCGCGACGAGCGACAGGACCGGAACGATGATCTGGTAGGGAGTGAGGGTCATGTGAACAGGTAGAAGTATAAGGGGAAAGCGATTGGAAGGGATAGGGTTGGGGTTAGGCATCCAAACCCTATCCCTAACCCTAACGTAGAAACGACCTCAACAGAATCTTAAACGCCGTCCTCACGCCATTGGCAAAGGACTGTCCTTTGGCGAGGGAATATTCGGAATACACGACCTTCGTGGGAACGGGAACCACACGCCACTTGTGGCGGGCGGCTTCGCCTACCATCTCCGTACAGAACTCGAAACCACTCATCTTCAGCTCTACGTCCTTCACGGCCTTGGGTCCGAGTGCCTTGAAGCCGCACTGGCTGTCCGAGAGCCATTTGCCGGTGGCGAGCAGGGTGACGATGTTGCCGATCATGTTGAAGGCACGGCGCACCGCCGGGATGGAATTCTTGCGGGCGAAGCGGTCTGCGAACGACGCATCGGCCTCTCGGTTTTGGATGGGGGCCAGGAGCAACGGGATATCGGCGGGGTTGTGCTGCTCGTCGGCATCGATGGTGACAATGACCTCGGCGCCTTTCTGCCTGGCGGCCTCGATACCCGTCATGGTGGCGGCTCCTGCCCCGCAGTTGCTCATGTGGGACAGGACCGTGGCTCCGGCCGCGCGCGCCCTCTCCGCGGTACCGTCGGACGAGCCGTCGTCCACTACGATCACTTCATCGGCGTAGGGACGCACCTTCTCCACCACACTCGCAATGCGGGTGGCTTCGTTGTACGCCGGCACGACGACCATCACGCGCATCAGGGTTTCTTCGGAAGGAGAATGAAAGCGATACCGGCGTTCGGGTCATACACGTCCAACGTGAGACCGATGCCCTGGGTGTTGGCAAAGTCGGCGAACGCGTTCACCTTCTGGTGCAAGCTTCCATTGGGATCTTTCTCAATGGTATCGGTATTCGTATCGAATACGATGGCGTTGAACCCGAGGGCCTGGAGCCTCTTGAGGGTCAGTGCGGCATCGCGTTCTTGATTGATGCAGTTGAAGAAATCCAACTGCTGATCGGCAACGGGAATACGCTCCAGGCTCTTCGGGATGAAGTACGGGATGAACGTGCCGATGCGGTACAGATACGGCTGCTCCGGCATTTCTTTCTCGCGCGCTTCCACCGATTTTCGGATGTCGTCGTAGTATGTGATCGTGCGCTCCTCCAGCGCATCAGCCGAAATCTTGCCGATGGGATATTCCAGGATATTGTGCTGCATCTCATACTGCCAGACGCGATGCCCGAAGGAACTGACGAGGGAGAGTCCCAGGAACACCGACGCGGCCGCCGCGGATGATATATCCGGGGCGCGCAAGACGAAGGCCTCCAGGCCAAGGACGAGCCCCAAGAACATACCGATGCCATACCACGGGATACCGTTGGCAAAGAATATCCATTGCAAGACCAAGAAAAGGGTTCCGACGAACAACCAACGCAACCACCTGCCCTGCTTCATCCAGAAGAACGGAAGGAGCAGCAAGAGCGGGAAAAGCAACAATGCCGGGATCATCGTGACGTAATACCCCGCACTGTCCAGGTTCATCACGCTCCTCCAGGGAAGGGTCAGGTAATGTCCGATACCGGAATGCTCGCCCCAGTAGCGGTCCAGCTCTTCCGAACGCGCGGTCGAGACGCAGGCCGCATGAGTCATATCCACGCGCAGGTCATCGGGAAGGGCAACTGCCTTTCTGTCCGCCGGCACTTTCTCTCCTTTGCCGATAATAAGGACGGGGGCGAACGTGTTGGGCGCGGACAGCGAAAGGTTGGGGACGACGTTGCCGTTCGCAATATTGTTGAACGTCAGCCAAGGAAGCATGCTCGCGACGACGGATGCGACCAGGATGCCGATGGAAACGAGTGCGGGTCGGATGCCACCGCGCTTTTTGTACAATGCGTAGCCCAGGAAGGCGGCCCCCAGAAGGAAGGTGACGGCCATGACGAGAGGGCGGGAAATGGCGGCAGGATCTCCGAAAATACGCTGGGACGCGCCGGCGACGTCGAAGCGGTCCTGCTGCGTGTAAAAGAACCAGGAAAGGAATATTGATCCCGTGAAAGCGTATCCTCCCAACATGCCGCCCGCGAGGACGCACGCGAGCATCATGACGACCATGATGGCCGTCGCCTTCATCGCGAATGCAAAACCGCCGAAGATTCCGGCGATAATGATCCACGTACGCCGGTTGCTCCAAGGATGCTCTTCGGCACCCGTTTCTTCGTCATCCGCAGTGCGGAACAAGGTGAGGAACAGAGCGAGCATGGACATCGCGCCGACAGCGAAGATGGCGTTGTCCACCTTCATGTCGGCGAAAGAAAAGTGCCCCACAAGCGGCAGCGTATAGTACAGGAGTGCCGCCAGAATGCCGCCGCCTGGACCGAAGAAAGCGGAACCGAATGCGATGATTGCGAGAATCGCAAGGACGCCTGCCGCCCAGTTTATCTGCATGGAAAGCGTTGCCCCGAAGGTGCTGTCATATCCGAAGAGCATGTACCCCAGCGACGTGATGTACTCCCATTGGAAAGTGGGCATGGTGGGAATGAAATGCCCGTAGCTAACGAGGAGGTGCGGCTGGTTCAGGTAACGCCCCAGGTCGTCCCATCCGATGGGGAACGGACGGACCACGGAGAGGAAGTTGAACGCGAGGTAGGAAAGCAGGAGCCAGCTGAGAGGCAGGAGCGCGCCGTACCAGGGGGCATCGTAGCTCCAGGTCGTATTCCACCCTCTCTTCAACCAATCCAGGGACGTCCTCCAGAAAGCCGCGGGGATACCGAGCACCAACAACCAGCCCGTCGGCGTGGAATAGATGGGCACGCGAATGAACATCGCGAACACGGCAACGGACCATAGGATGGCCATGTATCCGCATGCGCCGGCTACCAGACTGAACATGAATTCAAGAAGAGGAGTGCGAAAATCCGGCTTCAAAACCTTGCGCAGCAAGACGCTTCCCAGCACGAGCATGGAGAAGAACACAACGAGTACCATGGCCATCTGCGGCAGCACTCGCGTCACGAAGGACGTCTGGATACAGGACATCTTCATGTCATACGCGTTACCGGTTCCGTTCTGCAGCGCGCCGACGGTGCGCAGGCAGCCCCGCTCCTTGAGATCGGCCAGGTTGTCCGACAGCGCCTGCAATTCTCCGGGCGTGGAATCGGGATACAGAGCTTGGGAGATATCGAACAGGCGGCGGTGCGGAAGATCCGCCGACCCGCTGCTGCCGGTGGCATAGATGGTGAACAGCACCCACACGGAAGCGATGAATAGGAAAAGGATCTTTGCGGGAGAGAACGTCAGGCGCAGCCTCCAGTCTCCGTCGCGCATGTAGCCGCGGATGAGCACGACCGCGAACGCGACGAGACTCCACACGAGGAACCACGCGAACGGGGCGGATCGCCCAACTGTGTGGGTGATGACAGGGAAGATGGAATACCACTGCTTGCAAAAAGCGCTGTCTCCGCAGGCCCGCGTCATTGCGTCCTTGGCATCGGCAGAGAGAAGGACGGCCAAATGCTGGTCTACGCCGAGGAATGCCAGGAAGGTAAAGCTTCCAAACAGCACCAGGGCGAAGAAGAAAGCGTAGCGGAGAATGGTGAAAGTACGGTCGTTCATAATGGAGGGAGGCTAACGGGAAGGCAGTGTATCTCGGGAACGGGCCCAGGTCACGGTTTCCTGGGCCAAAAACCCACCTTTCGAGAGGTTGAAAACGTGTTTTTGGTCTATACTGCGGCCCCGATGGCATTGGACACCTCCTCGATCCGCCGGCAATTTCCCCTTTTTACGAACAGAAAAGGACTCGCATACCTGGATTCCGCGGCAACCACGCAGAAGCCGGAGGCTGTCTTGGATGCCATGGACACCTTCTACCGAACATCGAATGCGAACCCGCACAGGGGCATGCACATCCTCGCGGAAGAAGCGACCGCGGCCTACGAGAAAGCGCGCAAAGCCGTGCAGGTTTTTCTCCATGCGTCCGCTCCGGAGGAAATCATCTTCACGAAGAACGCCACGGAAGCGATCAACCTTGCCGCGTACGGCATGAGGCAGAATCTGCGGGAAGGAGACGCGATCATACTCACCGTCTTGGAACACCATTCGAATGTCATCCCCTGGATGCACGTCGCGAAGGAAAAAAACCTGGAGATCCGGTGGATCGATATCGATGACAAGGGATTTTTGATGACGGACGAATTGGACGCGCACCTGGCGGATGGAAAGGCGAAGATCGTTGCCGTCACGGGATTGAGCAACGTACTCGGCACAAAGCCGGACCTGGACGCGATCGTGCAAAAATCCCATGCCGCCGGCGCCTTCGTTCTCGTCGACGCGACGCAACTCGCCGTCCACGACGTAATCGACGTGCAAAAAATCGATTGTGATTTCTTGGTATGCAGCGGCCACAAACTCTATGGCCCGACAGGAATCGGCGTCTTGTATGCAAAGAAAAAGATCCTCGAAACGATGGCGCCCCTGATGCAAGGAAGCATGATGATCGGGGACGTGACGATGCAGGGATTTTCACTCGCGGATATCCCGATGCGATTCGAAGCGGGCACGCAGCCGGTGGCGGAAGCGGTGGGATTCGCCGCGGCAATCGAGTGGCTCGCACAGTTCCCGATCGAAGACCGGAAAGTGCATGAGCGCTTGCTCCTCGAGACGGCACTGAAGACGCTCTCCTCCATCGAGGGAGTGACGGTCCTCGGTCCGAAGAACGCAAACGAGATCTCCGGATGCATCAGCTTCACCGCGGACGGCATCCATCCCCACGACCTTACGGACATCCTGGGAAAGAACGGCTTCTGCCTCCGCGCAGGGCATCACTGCGCGCAACCCTTGCACGATCGGTTGAAGATCCCCGCCAGCGCGCGTCTGTCCGTCGGTATCTACAATACGGCGGAAGAGATCGAACGATTAGGCCCGGCTATCCGTGAAATCATAAAAAAATTCCGATCCTAACCCTACTCCCAACCCTCACCCTATCGTGGACATCTACGCGGAGAACATCATCGACCATTACAAGCATCCCCACGGAAAGGAACGCCTCCCCTCTCCGACAATCTCGCATGCCGAACTGAACGCGAGCTGCGGCGACACGCTCACGATCGACCTCTTGATCGAAGACGGCGCTGTCGCCGGCATCGGATGGACGGGCGACGGATGCGCCATCAGCCAGGCGACGATGTCCATCCTGTCCGATGAGATACGGGGCAAAACGGTAGAGGAGCTGGAAGCGTGGAATGCCGCGAAGATCACCGGGATGCTAGGAGTACCTGTGGGCGCAAGACGCATGAAATGCGCCCTTCTCTGCCTCCATACGCTTAACAACGCAATACATGCCTATCGGAAAGAACCACCCCAAGGTTGGCAGGAAACAGTGGATTCCCACTGATAGATGCGTTAGGATTGCGGCCCCAAGCCGTCCTAGCTCAGTGGTAGAGCACGTCCATGGTAAGGACGGGGTCGCCGGTTCAATCCCGGTGGACGGCTCCATTCTTTCAATATCAACCCAATAAGCCGTCCTAGCTCAGTGCTTGCGAGCGAAAGCGAGCATCAAAAAAACTACATCTGCACACAGCCGTCATATCCATGGTAAGGACGGGGTCGCCGGTTCAATCCCGGTGGACGGCTCCATTCTTTCAATATCAACCCAATAAGCCGTCCTAGTTCCCGCCTTCGCTAAAGCTATGGCGGGCAGGCAGTGCTTAAGGTCCATGGCTTGCCCTGAGAGAATCGAAGGGTAAGGACGGGCTCGCCGGTTCCCGGCCTGTCGGCCGAAGCTCACAAGCGAAGGCTGATGGACGGCTCCATTGTTTTTAAACAAACCTTTAAGCCAATATCTTCGATATTTTTATCCAAAAAGTCGATTTGACGTATTGCCAAATTATTGCATAAATTAATAAATGATGGTATAATACGTATATTCATTTATTTCATACCAATAAATACATATGGAGATTAATGATGATGTCGATGATAGCTTCTTTAATCCGCACGAAGACGGCAATGAAGGCCGTGGTCCGGATGGAGAACTTGAGGCAGGTCTGCCCGGAGGCAGGGGTGAAGAAGTTATCAATCAGCACAACGAAGCTATCCTAAGGCAGCAAAAAAGGGCAAAAGCAGCCGTAGTGAAGGGTACCACTGAGACGCGCGATGCAATTTCGAAGACGCCAATGGGTCCCGAACTCCGTCCGACGGAAGCTCCCGCTCCGGCCACTGAAGATGACGAGGCGCCTGGAAACCACGAGTACGAAGCCTACAAATCTGCAGAACGTGACGACAATGGTAATTTAGTACGGGATTACAAGCCCGGCCGCTAATCGATGTAATAGGAAGCCCGCCTCATCGGCGGGCTTTTTTGTTGCCCGCGATCTGCGTATGGTAGGCGCATATGCCGCGCCGCTCCCCCGTCACCGTGCACGTCGATGACCTCATGCAGCAGTGCACATACGTACTCACGGAACCGGAAGGGAAGAATTTCGACGAGCGCTTCAAGCCCGAACTCACTCCGAAGGAGATGCTCGCGCTAGGGGTGTTCGGGGGGAAGTACATGACGGACTGCGCAAAGGAATTTCCGAAGGACTGGTTCGCCCGTGCGAAGCTCTCACCCGAGAAGCGCGACAAGACGCTCAACTTCTTCAGCGTGAACGCCAGCCAGCCGCTCTCGGTGTGGAAGAAGAAAGGATGGATCCACCCCGCCGACCCGCGCGGCTGGTTCCAGTGGTACTGCCGGTACTACATGGGACGCCGCATGCCCGGGGAAGACGACCGGCAGATCAAACGCTGGCTCGCGATCAAGCGGCACATCACCCAGATCAAAAAGAATTGCGAACGCGGCGATCTTTCCTGCAGGCGCAGGCAGCGCCAGGCAGTGCTGCACTGGGCGTACGACGCACGGAAGATTTAGAAAACCAACGCGAACACGTTGAACACCGCCTCCATGATCCACCGCACCCAGCTGCTGAGCAGCGGGAACGGGAGGAAGGATTCGAAAAGCAGGAGGAACAGCAGGATGTAGGGGCCGACGCGGAGGAAATCATCGTAGCGGTCCTCGTAGCGCAGCGGGATGAACAGGCGCAAGACGTTGCTGCCGTCCAGCGGCGCGATGGGGAACAGGTTGAACGCCATGAGGGCCAGGTTCACGAAAAGCGATCCCTGCAGGATCATCAGGATGATGGTCATCAGCGGGGAGCCGGTGGCAGTACCGCGCAACAGGTCTTCCACGCTGCCGGGATTACGCAGCGCGATGAAGTTCAGGAGCGTGTACGCGGCGAACGCCAGGATGAGGTTGCTGAGGGGGCCCGCGATGGCGGTGAGCGCCATGCCGCCCTTGTGGTGCTTGAAGTACGCGGGATTCACCGGCACGGGCTTGGCCCATCCGAACCCGACGACCAGGAACATGACGGCGCCCAGCAGATCCAGGTGGGCGATGGGGTTCACTGTCAGGCGGCCCATGTCGCGGGGGGTGGGATCCCCCAATCGATCGGCCGTAAAGGCATGCGCCCATTCGTGGACCGAAATGGCGATGAGGATGGCGATGATGTAGGTGGGATTGAGGAAATCCATATCGATGCCAGCATAACCGATCGGGCGTGGGAGTCGATGGATTACATGAGAAAAACCTGCAGCCGAAGCTGCGGGGGCACTGTGTGCATAACCTGAAGCAGTGCAGGAATTATTGCAGTCGTTTGCATGCTGCAAACCATGCGAATTGTTCTGTACCTGCAACCATACCATTGAGAATTATTATGCGCCCGCTGCTCCACGAGAGCGCAATATTCTGTCCCGATGAGTTCGTTTCCGGGCAGAACACCCACTCGCCACGGAGTGGGTCGGGTAGTCCAGTACATTGCAAACAAAGGAGTAGGAGCTCCAGAAGCACGAGTGGGGCCGGCACCTCACCCTGATCCAACAAGGACATCCGATCTTCAAAGCTTCTCAAGTTGCCGTCGGGAGCCAACAGTCTCAATTCAAACACGCCACTGGTCATCTGCTGGCACGCCCAGGGATAGTTGTCATGCCAATCATGCTGCCAAAGAAACATTTTCCCAATATCCGCCATGCGAAGCTCGCTCGGCGATATATCCTTGTGAGTTCTAATGACATATTTGCCTGGCGAAGGATGGAGGCCTCCTTTCGGTTGTTCGCCGAAGAGTGCAGTGGTATCAAATAGGCAACAATCTAGTCCAATGTTAGCAGGAAACATGGTTTTATCTCTCCAGAGATAAAAATCTTTGTCCGCTATCGCCGGACGCTGGCGGCTTGTGCGATTCATGACGAATCGCGAGAGGTGAGGCAAGCGCAGAAGGCACGAAAATGATGCGCTCGGTGCTTGCCTCGCATAGATCCTGCCCGTGCTGTGAAGGGGCACATTGACATTTTATATAATTTGTTTTTTAAGTCAATAAAGCCCGAAAGCACCTTTCCTAGGGCAAAAGAGGTGTTTGACATTGCCAAAACCCTCGGGTAGGGTACCGCAGCTTTATGGCACGCGCCTGCATCAAAACCGGCAAGAAGACCGCTTTCGGGAACACCCGAAGCCACTCGCTGCGCTCCACGCGCCGCTCCTGGAAGGTAAACATGCAGAAGAAGCGCGTGTTCGACCCGGCTACGGGCCTTTACAAGACGATGAAGGTTTCGACGAGCTACCTGCGCACGCTCGCAAAGAGGATGCAGAAGGGGCAGAAGGCGTAAGACATCACGCGGATTCCCTCCATTCATTCCACGCCCCGCGGCGTTTTTCTTTGATATCCCCGCGGTGATGCTTCGCGTCGAGCATTTTCAATTTAGACTTCCTGCTGCGGCGCTGCTTCTGCTTCTTGATCTTGTACGCCTCGCGCGCGAGCTGGGACTCCTCCCCCCTCTCCTTCTCTTCCAGCTTGAGAATCAGAAGTTTCCACGCGCTCAACCTGTTCTTGCTCTGCTCGCGGTGCTTCTGCATGCGCACCTCGATGCCTGTCGGTTTGTGCACCAACTGAACCGTCGACGCGGTCTTATTGATCTTCTGCCCGCCCTTGCCGCTTCCGCGGATGAAGGACTCTTCGACGTCGTTCGGGTTCAGCTTCAGTTCGGAAGCCAGGGCAATCAATGCCGGTGCGAGTTCGACGGGGAAGGACATGGAGACAGGCGCGTAAGCGGCTAAGGGAGTTCCCTCTCCTTCCAGGAGAGGGTTAGGGAGAGGACTTATGAAGACTTTTTCCTTTTCATCACCCTCTCGATTCCATCAGCGTACCACTCGTACGGATCCGCCGCGTTGATCTCGTGCCACATCTTCCTGGCGCTCTCGGTGTACAAATCGTGCTCCACGATCTGCCGGCGCTTCTCATCCCATGTCTTCGGGTACTTCCCGCCTTTCGCAGTCAGCTCGCGCAACTCCATGTCGACATCCAGCGTATCGGCATCCTTCACCACCTTCGCCTCCAACGTCTCGCGCTTGTGGTACTCCTCCATCAGTTCTTTCGCTTCGGATTCGAAAGATGTGGAAGTCATCATGTCCGCCAATGCGCTCTCTTCGTCGCGCTGCACGTAGTGGCGCGTGAGCGTGTGGACATCCCCCGTACGGCTCTCGGTGATGTCGTGCACCAACGCGATTTTCAGGACTTTGTCGACGTCCGCCCCTTCCCTCTTCGCCAGGATCAGCGCGATCCACAGCATGCGGAACATGTGCTCCGCGACGTTGGCGAACTTGGGATCATGGAGCTGGTTCCATGTCCGCGGGACGAAGCGCAGCGTGCCGAGTTCGAAGAGAAGTTGGAGGTCACGATCCATATGTCAGACGGCAGTGTCCTTCTTTGCAAGAAGGTGGGCAAGCGGTTCGAAGGAATCCGATGACTCGATCGGTTCGTCATGGTACTTTCCGCCCTTCCAATAGAGCTTGCGCGCCTTGGCGGTTTTCTTCGATCGGATGATACGGTACGTCTTGCCCACGATCTCGATGGCGCAGCAGTTGTCTAAGGCGATGGCGACGCCGGGAGTTGTCTTCATCATTTTTTTGACAGATGCCTGCCGATCGAACTCCGCGTCATAGTGCGGGCAATGCAAAGCGGGGATGAGATTCAAACCGCGCACCTTCACATACGGCAGTTTAGGATTCATGGACTTCAGGGAATCGGAATTGCCTTCGCGGAACCAACACACGGATCCCGCGCTGAGGCCGCACAGGACGATGCCTTTGCGAGCAGCTTTACGAAGGAGCACATCGACGCCGGCGGCCCTCCATTTCTTCATCATCTGCATCGTGTTGCCTCCGCCGACGTAGACGATGTCCGATCCCATGATCTTTTCCTTGATCTCTTTCCTTGAAAGATTTTCCTTGAGAATGCTCAGCACGCTCACGTCGGCACCCAGCTTCCCGTAATACTTGAAAAATACCTGAACGTACCCCTCGGAGTCCTTGCTGGCAGTGGGGATGAAAAGGACCTTAGGCTTCTTTTTTCCGGACAAGGCGATGATCTCCTTGTCGATCGGCACCGTTTCTTTTTTCGTTCCGGGCCGGCCCATCTCTCCTCCGCCGATGGCTACAATCTTGCGTTCCATAATTGCCTTCCAAGGTATCACGAACACCCTGAATCATTCAAAAACTCGTTTTACGCGGAATAAAGGGGACCCGAACCACTTTCTTTGGCCCCACAAATCCTTATACTGGCGTCCGCACATCTGGAGGGGTCGCATAGTGGCCTAGTGCGCACGCTTGGAAAGCGTGTAGACGTGAAAGCGTCTCGGGAGTTCGAATCTCCCCCCCTCCGCCAGCCTTCGCGAAGCGAATGCTGTCCGCCGTAGCCTTGGCAAAGGCGGACGGAAAACGTAGACCCGCTTCGGCTGGCCTGCGGCCATTTGCTATATCCAAAAAAGGCGAACCTCGCGGCCCGCCTTTCTTTTTCATCGAACGGTCTTAGTGCTGGTGGGACGCAGCGGCGTCGCCGTGGTCATGTCCGCAATCGCAACCACCCTTGTCTCCGCATCCGCAGCCTCCGCCGCAGCCGCATCCCTTGGATCGGCAGGGACACATCTTCATACCCTTGTTCACGGCGCCAAGGCAGAAGATCGCGGCGATGATGACGAGCGATCCATCCGTCGTGCCAATGCGATTATCGAGGACGAAGAAGACGCGATACGAAGCGTAGAGGGCCACGAGGGTGAAGAGGACGGTGAAGATCATCGTGATCATGCCGACCGTCTTGCATGTCTTGCAGCGGGATTCATGGGAACCACACATAGGGAAATGGGGAAAGGGTAAATCAAAAAAAGTGTACTCCTCGCTGGAAATATCCACAAAGAGCGGAATTGTGCCGATGGCTGGGCGTAGGGTAGGCTATCGGCCATGAAGATCTCCCTGAACTGGCTCACCGACTACATCACCTGGACGGAAACCGACACCGACCTCATCGTGAACCGCATCACCGCGGGCACGGCGGAAGTGGACGGCGTGGAGAAGCAGGGGGCGCTCCTGGAGAACTGCTGCGTGGGAAAGATTTTGACGGTGAAGCCGCACCCGAACGCCGACAAACTGCGGCTGTGCGAGGTGGAGACGGACCGCGGAGTGAAGAAAGTGGTCTGCGGAGGAACGAATTTGGAAGACCATATGCTCGTCGCGTTCGCGCACGTAGGGGCAAGGGTAAAATGGCACGGAGGCGAGATGATGACGCTGGAACCGGCCAAGATCCGAGGCGAAGAAAGCCACGGCATGATCTGCGCGGGGGAAGAACTCGGTATTGAAAGCCTCTTCCCGCCCAAGCCCGAACACGGCGAGCGCCCCATCGTGGACCTCACGCACAGCGGTTTCCAGCCCCAGCAGGACCTGAGGCAGGCGCTGAAAATGAATGACACCGTGCTCGTCATTTCGAACACCGCCATCACCACGCGCCCGGACCTGTTCTCACACTATGGATTCGCCCGAGAATGCGTCGCACTCGGTATCGCGACCTGGAAGAAGAAACTTCCGGACCTCACTCCTCCGGCATTCGGAAAGGGAACGACGGTGGAAGTGGAAAACGCCGATCCCTCGCTGGTCACGCGGTACAACGCATGCATCGTGGAACTGCCGGACCACGGCACGACGCCGGAATGGATGAAAGAACGTCTGGCAGGAGTCGGCATCCGCAGCATCAGCCTGCCGGTGGACGTCACGAACTACGTCATGATGGATGTCGGCATGCCGCTGCATATCTTCGACGTCGACAAGATCGAAGTGGGAATGAAATTCCGCGAATCAAAGGAAGGCGAGATGGTGACCACGCTCGACGGCATCCGGAGAAAACTGCCGGAGGGATTGATCGTGATGGAAGACGGGAAAGGACTGTTCGACTTGTGCGGCCTCATGGGCGATGACCGCAGCGCGTTCAACGCAAACACGAAACGCGCCCTGATCCACGCGCCGGTGTACGACCCGTTGCGCATCCGCAAGGCCATCAAGGCGACGGAACATCGCACGGAAGCCGCTACGATTTATGAAAAATCCGTCCCGGCTGTCGCATCCCTCCAAGGACTGTCCCGCGCGCTGCATCTCCTCAAGGAATCCGCGCCCGGCATGGCGATCGAGAGCAAGCTGATCGAATGGGGCGAGGACGGCAAGCCGGAAGCGATCGAGCTCTCGCTGGACCGCGCGTCCGCGACGCTGGGGATGACCGTGCCGAAGAAAGCGGTGACGGAAATCCTCACGGACCTCGGATTCGCGGTGAAGGCTGGAAAGAAGGGCATGTTGGAAGTGACGCCCCCGCTCCACCGGCTGCGCGACATCACCGGTGAACACGATCTCATCGAGGAAATCGGACGTATTGCCGGCTACGCGAACGTACCCGAGGAAATGCCGCTGGCTCCCGTCCGCGTCCCCCCGCGCGACACCCGCAAGCACGCGTTGCGCGACGCATTGGCCATGGCCGGATACAGCGAGATCGTCCCGCTGAACCTGGTCAGCCCGGCCTTGCTCGCAAAAGCAGGAACGGATCCGAACGAAGCGATTCCCCTCGCCAACCCGCTGGGAGAGGAAACGTCCGTGATGCATACGACCACGCTCCCCGCCCTGCTCGTCCACGCACAAAAGAACATGCTGCAGGTCGACGACGCGCTCCGCACGTTCCATGGGGCGCACGTGTTCCGCAAGGGACAACCGGAATCCACCGAGTTGACGGCGCTCATCGCCGCGCGCGCCAACGGAGGACTGCTGGAAGAACCGCTGCTGCTGCTGAAACGCGACATCGTTTCCGCATTGGAAACGATCGGATACGACGTAACGGTTACGCCAAAGAAAGACCCGAGCGCGGGCATGCACCCGGGACGCAGCGCCGAGATCTCCGTAAACGGGAAGAAAATCGGCTGCCTGTACGAACTGCACCCGACGGTCGCCGCGAATTTCGATCTCCCCGCCCGCGCCGCCGCCGTCACGCTGAACCTGGACATGCTCTTCGCGGAGAAAGCATCCGATATTTTCGCCGCCCCAGTCCCTGCCTTCCCGGACATCGTCTACGACGTCACCATCCAACGCACGCAGAAGGACGCTCTCGACAAACTCCTGAAGAAAGCGGACGGTGTGGATCCGTTGCTGGCGGACGTGTCGGTGAAGGACCTCTACAACGGCAAACCGCTGAAGGACGGCGAGTACAACCTCACGCTGCGCTTCACCTACCGCGCCGAGGACAGGACGCTTACCGAAGACGAGGCGAAGAAAGCGCACGAAAAAGTGCTGGCAGCCATGAAGTAAGCGTATACTCCCCTCATGACCATCGTCACCAAAACCGGCGACAAGGGAACGACGGGCCTCTTCGGCGGACAACGCGTGTCGAAAGACGATCCGCGCATCCATGCCTACGGCGACGTCGACGAACTCAATGCGGTTCTCGGTTTGATCATCGCGCACAAGGAAGTGTGCGCAGCTATGCGTGCGCAGCTCACCCGCGTGCAAAACCTCCTCTTCCGCATGGGGGCGGATCTTGCGACACCCATCGAGAACAACGCCGCGAAGGTGCCGCGCATGGAACAATCGCACATCGACGAAATCGAAAGTTGGATCAAGGTGCTCGAGGAAGAACTTCCTCCCCTTCGATCGTTCATCCTTCCCGGCGGGACGGAATCCGCGGCGATGCTCCACCTGGCCCGCACCATCACGCGACGATCCGAGCGCTGGGTCGTATCGCTGGCCGCAAAGGAACAATTGGGACCATATGTGGTCATCTATTTGAACCGCCTGAGCGATTACCTGTTCCTTCTTGCCGAAAAGGCCAATAAAGACGCCGAAATGCCGAATACGCCCGTTTCATACGAATAACGTAGATAATTGACAATTTTAAATTAAAACATCAATATATATTTATTGATATGTCTATCGAACGAGTCCTTGATACATCGGCTCCAGAATCTGTTCCTTCAATTTTGAATGAAGCAGCGCGCCTATCATTTGAAGCAATGCAGAAATACCAAGCGGTCTTAAGTGCGGCAACGAATCCCGAAGCACGATGAAGAAAGGACCATGGAGATTCCATGCCGTACGTGGAAATTCGAGGCAATCGAACTGTATTGGGAATAGCCGAAAACGGTTCAGATGCTACGATTGCCGCGGAATTGGTAGTAAAGATGCGTCTTCTACCAGCGTGGCAAATGAATCTCTCCGAAATGGCCCAAGAGCGCGAGAAAGCTGGAAAGCATGTAGACGGTTTATTTTACGCGAATTGGGCAAAGTTGATGGCGCATGTCGCAGTGATTCAATCGGATGGATGGGGATCAATTATATCAATCCTAAAAAAACCCTTGGATGATTCGCAAAAGTTGGCAGTAGGAATCATCGCGAGCCAATGGGAAAGAATAGCAACGGAACAAGCGGCACTGCAGCGAAGCGGGAAAGTACTCGATGCGGAGGGCGAAAGTCGCAAATGGCTCCAAGAACGAATGGATGCGGTCCTTCGTATGAATGGAACATCTCTTGAAAACACGCCTCAGAACAACGCTGAAGCCAATTAATGAAGGCCAAATGCCCAATGCGCCCGTTTCCTACGAATAAGGCCGGCATGCATAATATTCTTGACGGCCTCCGTGGCCATCTGTAGGCTCCCCCCACAATGTTAGGAAAGCTCAAATGGCGTCGGCGTCTCCGCAAGCATGGCTTCCGTTCCAGGATGGCCACCGCTGACGGACGCAAAGTGCTGTCGCGCCGCCGCGCGACGGGCCGCAAGCGCCTGACGGTGCAGAAGAGGGCTCGCAAAATGGCCCGCTAAACTAGGGTTTGGGTGAGGGGTAGGGTTGGGTCTTTTTTCGTAATAAAAAATTCCATATCCCCAACCCCAATCCTACCTGCCCGCCGTAGCTTTAGCGAAGGCGGGACCCTATAATCACCCTATGCTTCGCTACTTCCACACGGTCTCCGCCGTTTTGTTCTACATCCTGGGAAGCTCGGTCTTCGCGGCGTACGTATTGCACAGGAACGGCATTTGGGCAGACGGAACGATGCAATGGATGCTATCGGTTATGCTTCCGCTTTTGGCATGCGGACTGCTGTACGGCGGACTGAGCCTGTATACCAGCGTCCAAAGCACATCCGGCCGATCCGCAGGGCTGGCGACCGTCCTTGCCCTCGTCTCCATCCTCGTATTCTCTGCCTTTGCCATTCTCACGTTCTGGCCGAAGTGATAGAGTCACCCCTCCCCCAACCCCTATGTATACCATCAACAGACTTCCTTCAGGCCTCCCCGTCCTCACGGCTCCCGTGACCGGCACGGAATCGGTGACCGTCATGGTGTTCGCCGGCGCGGGTTCGCGCTACGAGAAGAATGCCGAGCGCGGCATCAGCCACTTCCTGGAACACATGTTCTTCAAGGGAGGCAAGAAATACAAAACGACGCAGGAGGTGAGCGCGGCGATCGACGGCGTGGGCGGCGACTTCAACGCGTTCACCGGAAAGGAATACGCGGGCTACTACGTGAAGGTCGCGGCGGAACAGACCGAGATGGCCTGCGACGTGCTCAGCGACATGCTGCTGAACGCAACCTTCCCGCCCGAGGAAATCGACAAGGAGCGCGGCGTGATCATCGAAGAAGAACGCATGTACCAGGACACCCCCATGTACCGCGCCGGTTGGGATTTCGAAGAGCTCATCTTCGGCAACTGCCCGCTGGGATGGGATACGATCGGACTCGAGAGCGTCATCAAGAGTGTCACGCAGGCGGATTTCCAGGCGCACAAGGACGCGCTCTACACCGCGGACAACACGGTCATCGCCTTCGCCGGCCGCGTCACGGAAGAGCAGGCGATGAAGCTGGCGGAGCAGTACTTCGGCGCATTGGGAGGAAAGAAGACGGGTGGCTTCGAACCGTTCGGGAAGTACAACGACGAAAAAATCTTCCTGCGCACCAAGGCGACGGAACAGGCGCACCTCGTGCTCGGCGTCGCCGCCCCCGGATCGCTCGACAAGGATCACTTCGCGCACAAGCTGCTGGCCGTCATCCTGGGCGGTAACATGAGCAGCCGCATGTTCCTGAACATCCGCGAGGCGAAGGGCATGTGCTACTACATCTCCACCGACTCCGACAGCTACCTGGATGCGGGTGCGCTTTCGACCCGCGCGGGTATCGACCAGTCCAGGCTGGACGAAGCGATCACCGCGATCATGCACGAGTACATGGTCTGCGCGAAGGACGGCATCACGGAAGAAGAGCTGCAGCGCGCGAAGGATTACATCAAGGGAAAGGTGACGCTCAACCTGGAGGACAGCGAGGAGCGGGCGCACTTCTACGGCAAGCAGCAACTCCTGTATCCGAAGATCAAGGATATTCCCGATTACTTCGCCATGGTCGACGCCGTGACGAAGGAGCAGGTGGATGCCCTGGCCAAGCGCCTCCTCACGAAGGAGAACATGAAGCTTGTCGTCATCGGCAAAGCCGACGACCGCGAGCGCCTGCTGTCGCTCATCAGCTAAGCTAAACGGGAACCCCTTGCTTTCACGGATGCAGGTGTACACTGACGGCATGCACACCCCCAGGATCACGGCGGAAGCCGATATAGGCGAACGGGACGCGTCGGTCGTCCTGGATAATTTTCAGCTAATAGCGCACAGCGTCTTTCCCGGAAGCATCGAGGGGACGAGGATTGAAAACAAGAGACTGATGCTCGACATGACGCGCCCGACGACGATGCCGGGGGACGAGAACCGGGAACGATGCCATGCGCAAATACGCATCATGTTCGAAAGAATCGGATTGCATGACGTCGTCATCGAAGAAATTTCAGAAACCAAGGCAAGCCCGGCCCAAACCCCGCCTGCCCTGACGCTCTCGGAATCACCCGGAAGCATCGCAACGCAGACAATGGCCTGACGTTCCGTCAACGTTGCATCCGCACGCCGTCCTGTCACAATGGAGGCCTCCGTACCCCATCCTTTCATGAACGCCCGCATCATCGCATCTTCGGTACTCGCAACCCTGTCACTCGGCTTCGCCCAAGCAGCGATGGCCGAAGAAGTATGGACCGAGGAAGAACCCGAGACTATCGAATCCCTGTCCCGCGAACTCACGTCGCTCAGCTGCGAAGGCAAGGAAGGAAGGGAAATCGGACGCTGCATCACGGACGTCCTGAAGCGCATCCGCACGATCGAGTACAACTTCTCTTTGTGGTACAAGAATCAAGTGAAGGAATGGAGGGAAGAACATGATGGCGACGGCATCAGCGAGGAATACACGCTTGCGCTGAAAGCCTTCAACGACCAGATGCAGGAGAAGCGAAAATACTTCCAGGAGCAGGTGCGCAACGTTCGCAAGGCGTTCTTCGACGAACAAACGATCGTGCGCGTACAGAAAGGCGAAGTGAATACGAAGGGCAGCACGTCGCTCACCACCGCGGAGGAGAAGGAGCTGCTGAAGCAGTGCAACGAGAAATTCGCATCGGACCAAGACGCCGAACGCGTCTGCCTGCGTAACATCATCCAGCGCAAGGCCGCGGTGGATAAGAGACTCGCCCCCGTCCGCGCGCGCATCAAAGAGAACGAGGAAAACGCCGTGACCCGCCCCCTGCGGCCCAAGAAACCCCTGCGTTAATTTCCCTTGTCATTCCGCCCTTCTTCGTGAAAGATAGGGCCTCATTTTCTTTTCCCCACCCCCATGCAACAGACCCTCATCCTCCTCAAGCCTGACGCCGTCTCCCAGAAAGTGTGCGGCAAGGTCATCACCCGCTTCGAAGACGCGGGACTCAAGATCCTCGGCTGCAAGATGATCAACCTTAGCCCGGAGGTGCTTCGCGAACACTATGCGCACATCGCGGAAAAGCCCTTCTACCCCGACGTGGAAAAGTTCATGAGCTCGACGCCGGTCATCGCGCTCGTACTCGAGGGTGACGACGTCATCGCGAAGATCCGCGACATGCTCGGCGTGACGGACAGCGCGCTCGCCGCACCCGGCACGATCCGCGCCGAGTTCGGAACGAAGGGCGGACCGGAATCGAAGATGCTGAACATCGCCCATGCCAGCGACAGCGAGGAGGCAGCCAAGGCGGAAATCGCCCGCTTCTTCAAGAGCGAGGAGCTGTTCAGCTACTGATATCGTTACAATGAATCAAACGGGGCAATGCAGCCCCGTTTTTTGACGGTTGATAAAAATAGATATGTATAGCAAAATATACATGTTCAGACCGATCCTTTCACACGTCAACGCAAGGAAGACAACATGCGCTACGCCAAGGAGTTCTACGGAAAACTGTTCGACGCCCTGACCCCCATGGAGACGCCCTCCCAATGCCTGGGCTGGATCATCTTCATCGGCATTCATGTCTGCATCGTTTTGGTTCTGCTCCATTACTTCTGGGAGTTCGTGAATTACGGCGGCGGCACCCTCTACCACGGGCATGGTACGGTGACCGAGGCCGAATGCGAGTATCAAAAAGCGACGGCCGTCGCCCAATCGGATGGAGGAATGGTGGAGACGAGACCGTACGTGAGCCGCAAGCTGACGATCTCGTACGACGGATGGACGGATGAAAAGTACGTTACCGCCGACGAATTCAAACGGCATCCGAAGTACAGCAGTATCGGATTCGTCTACCAAGTGGGACGCGTACACAAGAAAAAACGTATCATCCGCATCAAGACGGACTGAACCATCGATTGCCCCGGGCAATCACGACCGCCTCTCTCCGAGGCGGTTTTGTCATACACAGCCGCACGCTCCTCCCCCGCCGCACGCGCACTCTCCCCCGTCCTTGCAAGCGCACGCTTTTTTCTTTGCATCCTCGGGAAGATCCAATTTGAAACGCCCCTCGCGGAAATCGATCGTCGCGCCGCCGATCCTCTTCAATGTCACGACCGCCGCATGGATCTTCATATCGGGCACGGCATCGTTCGCGAATGTCTTCGCGCCCGCGGGTTTCTCACCGGACTCCATGCAAAAGCCTCCGTTCTCATCCAAACCCACCGTCAGCCCGTTGGCGAGCGTTCCCTGTTCCGTCAGGATCGCCTTCAACTGCTCCGCCGCTTCCTGGGTGACCGTGAGCGTTTGGGGGCGTTCGGGACGCTGCGAGAGCAGGATATTCAGGTCCGCCGTGAGGTCGTTGATATCTTCGTCCGAAAACCCATGGGAGGCACAGCCCTCTGCGAGCGTTTCATAGGCATTCGCGCTGCAGCTGAAACAACTCAAGCCGTACTCGGCCAAAAGGGACTCGCTTTCCGGAAGGAGCGCGACGATGTCGGACACGCGCATGTCCTTGCGGATCAGAAGATCCCCGTTTTTTTCCGCGTTTGCCACTGGCGTTGCCTTGGAGGCGGGCATATGCTGAAAGCCTACCGCACGGACCGACCCGCTCCAACGAATTTCCTGGCATTCGCATGTCCAAATTCTCCCGTATTTTCCCCCTGATCGCCCTTCCGCTCTTCACCCTTATCCTGGGGTGGCAGCTTGGCATGCGTTACGTGCAGAAAGAGGTCACCGACCTGCAGACGCGCCTGGACAGCCTGTACGTGAACGCGACGGAAAGCGGGGCGACGGTGACGGACCCGCAGAAAGACGTGAACATCGGGCTCCTGTGGGGCGTGTGGAACCTCCTGTTGGACAAGTACATCGATACGGCCGGACTCAACGCGCAGCAAATGGTCTACGGGGCGGTACGGGGGATGGTGGCCTCCGCAGGCGACCCCTACACCGTCTTCATGACGCCGGATGAGAACGTCGACTTCCGCGATTCCCTGAACGGCGACCTGGAAGGCATCGGGGCGGAGCTGACCGTCAACAACGAAAACATCGTCATCGTGGGCATCGTGAAAGGCTCCCCCGCCGAACGCTCCGGATTGCTGCCGAAGGACATTATCCTGTCGGTGGACGACTGGGACGTGTTCGGGCAGCCCCTGAACACCGTCGTCAGCCGCATCCGCGGAAAAGAGGGAACGAACGTGAAGATCGAGGTATTCCGCGACGGGGACAAGGAACCGCGCTTCTTCACCATCACGCGCGCGGAAATCCACGTGCCGAGTACGGAGTACGAAGTGAAGGAGACCGCCACGGGCAGCATCGGACTGCTCTCGGTCCACCAGTTCGGATCCGAGACCGTGCAGGAAGTGGACTCCATCCTCCGCGGCATCAAGCCCGACGAGATCAAAGGCCTCATCGTCGACCTGCGCTACAACGGCGGAGGCTACCTGAACGGCGCGGTGGATATCGCCTCCATGTTCATGGCGCAGGGCGACGTGGTATCGGTGGTGCGCCGCGACGAACCCGTGGACGTGCAGAAGGTGTCGGGCAACACCATCCTCCCCGCCATTCCCCTCGTGGTACTTATCAACGAAGGCTCGGCTTCCGCCTCGGAAATCCTGGCAGGGGCCCTGCAGGACAACAAGCGCGCGACCATCATCGGCATGAAGAGCTTCGGCAAGGGCACGGTGCAAGAAGTGATCGACCTTCCGGGCGGGTCCAGCCTGCGCGTCACCATCGCGAAGTGGCACACGCCGAAGGGCCGGGACCTCAGCAAGGAAGGAGTATCGCCGGACGTGACCGTGCAGCAGGAGAAGAACGCACCGGTGGACGCGGACAGGCAGCTGGAAGCCGCGCTCCAGCTCCTTACGGAAGGCAAGGTGAGCGTGCCGACGGGAAGCGGGGCGATAAAATAAAGGGTTAGGGTTGGGGTTAGGAACTTCCTATTTCCTATGGGCATATTTGCAGCTGGTTTTCTAATCCCTAGCCCCAACCCCAACCCTAACCCTATAATCACCCCATGCGCCTCCCCGCCACCCTCGAACGACGACTCGCGGAATTGTTTCCGAAGCTGCGCGAGCGGGAGAAATTCGTGGCGCAGATTCTGGAGGAAGCACTCACCAGGGAACCAAACCCGGAGAATGACCTTCCTAAATCGGTGGGAGGGGTCCTGCACCTGTTCACGGACGGCGGATCGCGCGGCAACCCCGGGCAAGCCGCCATCGCGGCTATCTTGGAAGACCCCGTGAAGGGCGAGGTCTTGGATCAACTCTACGAGCGCATCGGGGTGGAGACCAACAACGTGGCCGAGTACCGCGCGCTCATCGAGGGATTGAAGATGGCCCTCGCCTACCAACCCAACCGCCTCATCTGCCACCTGGACAGCGAACTCGTGGTGAAGCAGGTGCGGGGCGAATACCAGGTGAAAATGGCCACCCTGAAGCCGTTCGTGGACGAAATCCGGGAACTGAGCCAGGAACTGGCAGACGTCGTCTTCGAGCATATCCCCCGCGGGGACAACCATCGCGCGGACGCGCTGGTGAACAAGGCGCTGGACGAGCTGCCGGATCCCACGCCCCACGCCCCGCGCCCGACCCCCCAGGCCTCCCTCTTCAACGAGCCTTCGCACAAATCCTCACCGGGCGACTCCTACCGCCAACAAAATCAGCGATCCTCTTGGCACTAAGCAGCGGAGGCCTCACAATGCGGCCGTGCGACGCACCGTGTTTTTCGCCGGCTTCGTTCTAACGTGGCTCCTGCCCGTCTCCGCGCATGCCGCGGTAACATCGATCACGTACCGCCATAAGCATTACATCTTCGTAATCCAAACGAAGGAATTTTCAAACCAGAAATTGCAGGAGGACGTATGGACGCTGAATGGCGAACCGATCCAACCGGCGCAGGAGTGGCTGGTGGACGGCGACGTGACGCCCCCGCTGCCGGCAGGCGTACGGGAGGAGAGACGTCCTGCTTCGAACCGCGAGGCAATCAAGGCCGTCATCGAAAAGCACGCGGGATGGACGCTCAACCGGGAGGCGAGCGACGTCACGATCAGCAAAGACGCAAAGGGGAAGATTGTCTTCGACGGCGTGGGACTGACGGGCCGCAGGATCGACCTGGACGGGGCGGCGGACCTGACGGAGGCCGCCATGGAGAAAGGCATCGCGGACGTGGAGCTGCCGATCATCGAGACGCAGCCCAAAGTGACCGTGCTCGACCCTACACTGCAGGCGGCCGGGATACGGGAAATCGTGACGATCGGCGAATCGAATTTCGATAACTCGCCGGCGAACCGCAGGCATAACATCGCCACGGGCCTCGCGAAGTTCAACGGACACCTCATTCCGAAGGACTCCGTATTTTCCTTCGTCGAGACGCTGGGACCCGTCGACGGTTCCACGGGCTACCTGAAGGAACTCGTCATCAAGGGCGACCAGACCGTGCCGGACTACGGCGGAGGACTGTGCCAGGTGAGCTCCACGGCCTACCGAGGGGTATGGGAATACGGCTTCCCCATCACGCAGCGCAGGAATCACAGCTACAGCGTCAGCCACTACTTCCCCCAAGGAACGGACGCCACGGTGTATCCGCCGAACGTCGACATCAAGTTCAAAAACGACAGCCCGGGCGCCCTCCTCATGCAGACCTACGCCAAGGGCGATCTCGCGTTTTTCATCTACTACGGCACGCATGACGACCGCGTGAGCAACGTCGTCGGCCCGTACATCTGGGACCGCGTGGCTCCGCCGCCGGACAGGACGGAATACACCACGGACCTCGCGCCCGGCGAGAAAAAGAAAGTCGGCGAACGCGTCCCCGGACTGAAGGCAGCGTGGTACCGCATCGTGAAGAGCGTGGACGGAACCGAGAAGACGGAGCCCGTGTTCTCGAACTACCAGGCGCGCCCCCTCTATTACCTGGTGGGCGTGTCGAGCATGCCGGTCACCGGCAGCGGAAGCGGGGCAGACGTGCCCACATGGTTCGAGTCTGATTCGAACCCCCTTCCTTGATTTCCCTCACCCTACCCTCTCCCGCCCTTCGGGCACCCTCTCCTTGAGGAGAGGGAAGGGTGAGGAAATTAATACTGCGTCATATGAAGCCCGGCCGATCGCAACGGGCGGCTCAGCGAATCCTGGATGAGCAGCGTGCGGAAGCGGTCGATTTCTTCCATGCGCAACGGAAGATCCATGAACGCCGGAAGCGGCGCGTTGTTCGCGAACGCGGCGACGCACATCTGCGCCTCGCGCGAGAGCTTCGCGTAGCGCCGGTCGTCCTGCTGGTACGGGAGCAGCCCGAGCAGGAAGAGTAAACGCAGTTGGAACGCGGGAAGAGGGTCCTCTTCCGTCCCCGCGATCTGCAGGAATTGGCACAGGAGATCGTAAATCCTTGGCATGGGCTCGCCTTCTTCCGTCAACGCCAGCACCATCTCCGCCGCCTGGCCGAACCGGAGGAACAGGAAGAGTGACGCATCCTTGGCGTCCTTCGGCATCTCCCCGATCGCACGGGCGCCGGTGATGATGGCGTTCTTGTCCGTCTGCACCATCTCCGCCTGCACCCGCCGCATGGGCAGCAACGTTCCTCCCATCCGGCTCCCGGGCTTGCGCACGGCCTTCGCGCGCGCGGCGATGAGGCCCGCCTCCTTCGTGAACAAGATGCACAGGCGATCGGCCTCGCCGATATCGATCGTGCGCATCACGATGCCGTCCATGACGGAGGATCGGGACATGCGATTACGACGGACGGGACAGGTTCCTCCTGACGCGGAATGACGTGATACCCCATGCGCATGCGGGGATGAGGACGAGTTCGATCAGGAGCGTGGCCGGGATGGCGGTGAACAGGAAGGGGCGGATGGCGGCCTGCAACTGGAGGAAGATATCGTTCGTGCTGAACGATGCGACGGCGACGGGGGCCAGCGCGACGACCGCGACCGTCAGGACCGACGCGATGGCGAACGCCATGAGAAGCAACGCCGTAATCTCGGACGCAAGCAGGGAGACCAAGGAGACATGCGCCGCGCCGAGGGCGTTTTGGAGGACGAATTCTTCTTTGCGTCCGCGGAGCGACCGGCCCACGTACTCGGCCATCATGGCGCACAAGATGAGCCCGGCGAGGACCGCGAAGGCGAACGCGAACGCCTGGAACGCCTGCGTCATCTGAAGGACTCCCTTCAGGTCTTTTTCCTGGTCCGACACGGACGTGAGCGAAGAAGGATCCAGCACGGAGCGGTATTTCTCCTGTTGGATGGTGGCAAGGAGGGGCGCGTAATCATCCGCGTTGCGTAACGTCACGAGGAAGCTGTCCGGGAAGGGGTTGCTCAGCTTGTACTGCTCCAGGAA
>CAZSMX010000003.1:0-9783 GCA_964608325.1 uncultured Candidatus Peribacteria bacterium | reverse complement strand
ACACGATCTTCTGTGTTTTGTCGGCCATCTGGCTTTCGATACGGTCGATGGCGGCGATGCATTCGCGTGCGCGCAGGTTCATCGGGTCCAGGTCCAGCGTGCGAATGAAGAGGGCGCGGGCCTTCTGGAAATTCCGGAGTTCGAGGTACGCCACGCCCAGGTCGCAGAGCGTGAGCGTGTTATCGCTATCGAGATTGAGCGAACGCTCGAGGGTGACGACCCCCTGCGGCTTCTTGTCCATGTTGAAGAGCACCCATCCCAGGCAGCGTAAAATCTCCGGATTGTTCGGCTTCAGTTTGTTGGCAAGCGTGAGGCACGCGTGCGCCTCGTCCCACCTGCCCTGGTGCGAGCGGATGAATCCCATAATGTAGTGGCCGGTGTAGCTGGCCGCATCCATGTCGATCGCCTGGCTCGCGGCGATCTCCGCGCGGTCGTAGCGCTCCAAGCTCAATTCGTTATCCGCGATTTCCTCGAGCGCGGCGACGTTCCCCGGGTCATCCAGGACGAGTTGCTCCAGGAGCATCAAGGCTTCGATATGCTTGCCGCTCAACTTCAGCTGCTCGGCACGTTCAAGCTGCTCCAGGACATCCGGCGGAAGGGAACCGCTGTCGCTCATGGCAGGATTGTATGGAAAAAAGGGTCCAAGGAAAGGAAATTCGCGATAATTTACACCGCATAATCACGGCAAAGCTCGCAAGCGTAGCCGGATCAGCCCTGGAGGAAATAGTAAACGGTACGCAAAATGGAGTACGCGCCGATGATAAGGATGAATCCCTTCAATGTCGTCTTCATCATGTCCTTCCCCTTGTCGGTATCCCCCGTGGCCCCGCCGATGGTGTAATACAGGACCCCTAGAAGGAAGATGACGGGCGCGATGAAAAGCGCCGCGTTCGCGAGGAATCCCAATACGTTGCCGATGAGGGTCCAGAAATCAATGTTCGAACCGGTATTCACCTGCAATTTGCCGGTAACCCCCTGCGCGAAAGCGGCGGGAGCCGCCGACAGGAAGGAAACCGCCGAAACGAGGGTGCGCATCACGAACGCAGTATAGCACATTTTTCACGGGAATGTACATTGCGCCTCCCGGGTTTTTGCCCCTACACTTACGCTCCAACATGGATCAGGACTTTCACAGCAGGCCGCTGGACGGCCGCAAAGAACATTCGCCGGCTCGTCATGCTCCGCATCAGCGCGGAACGCATCGCCGCGCGTCCGGCCAGGCATCGAACTGGAACAAGGAACGCATGGTCGCCCTCTATCGCAACAGCGTCGCGTGGGTCCGGCAACGCGGACAGAAGAGATTGATCAAGGACGTCCTGCTCTGGGGAACCGGGGCGGCCTTCGTCTACGGGGCATTCCTGTTCATTACGCTTCCGGACATTACCGACGCGCGCAACCTCATCGCCGCGCAAAGCTCGGTCATCGTGGATCACAAAGGAGTCGAACTCTACCGCCTCTTCCGCGAGGAAGATCGCGTGTACGTGCCGGGCGAACAAATCCCGGAGAACGTGAAGAACGCGGTGGTCGCCATCGAGGACGAGCGCTTCTACAGCCGCGGTTGCCTGGATGTCCGCGCCCTCCTACGCGTCGTCTTCCGCTTCGGACAGAGCGGAGGAGCCTCCACGCTCACCCGCCAGCTCGCCAGGAACGCACTCGACCTCAAGAAGGATTTCATCGTAAACCGCAAGCTGAAGGAAATCATCCTGGGCTGTCAGCTGGAATCGCACTACAGCAAGGACGAACTCATCAACCTCTACCTCAACTGGATCCCCTTCGGAAAGAACGCCTACGGCATCGGCCTCGCAAGCAAGACATACTTCAACAAGGATTCGAAAGACCTGACGCTCGCTGAATCCGCGGTGCTGGCGTCACTCCCCCAGGCCCCCAGTTACTACTATCCCTACGGCAAGCACGTGCGCACCACGGTGACGGCGGACGTGCTCCAGGACATCGCGTCCGGCCGCGTCACCAAGGCGGATCAGATCGACGATGATGACGTCATCATCGGACTCATGGGAGGCTACGTGGGAACGGGCGCGAACCTCGTGTACCTGGGCGGGCGCGCGGACCAAGTCCTGAAGAATATGCAGGACCTCGGGTACATCACGGAGCAGCAGCGTGCCGACGCGGTGAAGTCCTTGCTCACCATGGAATTCGAAAAGAGCCGCGAGAACATCCGCGCCGCGCACTTCGTGCTGTGGGTGAAGGACCAGGCAGAAAAACTTCTCGCCAACGGAGCCGAGGAAGGGATCCTGGACCAGGGCGGACTCACCATCGAAACGACGCTGGATTGGAACATGCAGCAGGCGGCGGAAAAAGCGGTGACGTCGAGAGCCGAAGGCACCGCAAAGACCTACATGGCGCACAACATCGCGCTGGTCTCCGTGGAAACAGGCACCAACAAGATCCGCGCGTACGTGGGCAATAGCGATTACAACGATGAGGAACACGGCGGCAAGGTGGATATGGCACAAGCCCCGCGCCAGCCGGGATCCAGCTTCAAACCGATCGTGTACGGCGCGGCATTTGAAAAAGGATACGGACCGGCGACCATCCTCTACGACGTACCCACGAAGATCGGAACGGACGAGCCGCAGAACTTCGATGGAGGCTTCTGGGGACTGATGGACGCACGCCATGCGCTGGGAGCCTCGCGCAACATTCCCGCCATCAAGGCCTTCTTCCTGGCGGGGGGCGAAGACGGTGTCTTGGACTTCGCATCGCGCCTCGGGGCCACATCCCCGGTGGAACAGAAGGAAAAATTTGGAGGAAACTTCGAGTACGGCTGGCCGCTGTCGCTGGGCGCGGGCGAAACCCCGCTGACGCAAATGGTGAACGCCTACGCCACGTACGCGAACGGCGGAGTGTACAAGCCGCTGGTCTCCATCGAACGCATCAAGGACCGCCGCGGCAACATCCTGTACGAAGCGCCGGAGGAAAAGGGCAGCCAAGTGATCGATCCGGGCGTCGCCTACCAAGTGACGTCCGTGCTGAGCGACGTTTCCGCCCGCCCGAACGAATACTGGCAGAGCATCCTGTCCGTCCCCGGTTATCCGGCGGCAGCCAAGACTGGAACCAGCAACAAGTGCCTTGATCGCAACAATACCGGCAACTGCACGGTGCGCCGGCCGTCCGACCTGTGGACGATGGGCTACACGCCGAACCTCGTGACGGGCGTCTGGGTGGGCAATGCGGACTCAAGCGCACTCGCCGAAAAGGCGGAGTCCCTCTCGCAAGCCTCCCCCATTTGGAAGGACTATATGACCCGCGCGCATTCCTTCGTACAAAATCCCAAAACCACTTTCGCCGTACCAAGCAACATCGTACAGCCGCAGATCTCCACCCTCTCCGGGGAGCTTCCCTCCGAATGCACCCCCATCGCCAACCGCAAGTCCGACGTCTTCCTGGCAGACCATACGCCGACCTTGGCGGACCCCGCCTGCGTCACCATCGAAGTGGACCGCGTGACGAACCTGCTCGCCTCCGACGAATGTCCCGCCGAGGCGCGCGAGAAGAAGAGCTTCTTCGTGCCTACTAGCATCCTCGCCGACCGCTTCCCCCAGTGGGACCAGAGCGTCCAGGCATGGGCCGAGAAACAAAAGGGATCCTACGATCCCGTGACAGGCGTCTTCACGGGCTCCACACTGCCCCTCCCCCTCATCCCGCGGGAGAAGTGCTCGCTCGCCCTCACGCCGGGCCGCATGACGAAGCCTGAGGTCAGCATCCTCAGCCCCGACGGAACAGCTTCCTATCCGTCCTTCCAGCCGAGGCTGGATATCAAGGTGGGAGACCGCGTCCGCTTCGTCACCTACGAACTGGACGGCAAGAGCGTCGGCCGCAGTACCGAGGCCCCGTACACGCAGCCCATCCGCGTGCCCAAGAGCATCAGCAAGTCCGGCAAGCACACGCTGAAGGTGACGGTGACAGACACGTACTTCAACACGGCGTCCGACGAAGTGACCTTCACGTTTGACGAAGACACGGCCGGCCCGGACATCCGCCTCAGCTCCCCCGATGACGGGGACGTGGTGACGGAGGGAGACAGCATCACGATCACGGCCGTGGCGGACGACCAGGACGCAGGCATCAAGTACGTCGAATTCTACGCCGACGACCTGCTCTTATCGCGCAAACCCTCCGCGCCCTACACCCTGACATACGACCAATTGGCCGCGGGCACGCACACGTTGCGCGTGGTGGCGACGGACCTTGCGGGCAACACCAGGGAAGACCGGGTGGAGATTCGCGTGGAAGCCAAACAGTGATCAGTCCATGTCCGAACTCTCCCCGCTGAGGTTGAATCCCTCCATCAATTTATCGAACTGATTGCCGAACATATCCTGGAAGTCGACGATCTGCGCGTTCACGGGATGCTCACGCGTGATGCGGCGCGCATGCGGTTCCATCGACTCTCCGGGGAAAGGGTTTTGTGTGTTTTTCATATCGTCTTATTCTAGCATTTTTCCGTAATTTTTTCCAGTTTTCCTCAGTTCAAACCGGCGGCAATTTCCTCGCTGATCTCGGCATTCGTATGCACCTCCGAAACGTCGTCATCCGCCTCCAGCGCATCGACCAATTGCATCAGTTTCCGGGCCGTATCGGCGTCCTTGATATCCGTCTTTTGCGTTGGCACGTACCGCAGGCCAGCGCTCTCGATCTGGTAGCCCCGGTCCTTCAGGAAATCGCGCACTTTCGTCCAGTTGGTCAGGTCGGTGGTGACGGAGATCGTATCGCCGGAGGCCTCCACGTCCTCCGCGCCGAAATCGATGAGTTCCAGCTCCAATTCTTCCAGTTCGCCCGGAAGCACTCCCGTCTTCGTCCCGACCACGATCCCCTTCCTGGCGAACATCCACAACACGGACGAAGACTCGACGAAACTTCCGCCGTTCTTGCTAGCGGCCATCTTCACGTTCGTCAGCGTGCGGTTCTTGTTATCGGTAAGGCACTCGACCAGCAGAGCGGTATTGCCGGGGCCCATGGCCGCGTACATCTCCTCCACCATCTGCGCGCCCTCCAGCTGGCCGCTTCCTTTCTTGATGGCACGCTCGATGTTGGCATTCGGCACGTTGTCCGCCTTGGCGTTGTCGATGGCACTGCGAAGCGACGCGTTCGTGGCCGGGTCCGGCCCGCGCTGCGCCGCGATCTCAATGAGCTTCGCGTGCTTCGTGTAGATCTTTCCCCTCGCCGCGTCCTGGGCGGTCTTCTTCACGCGGATGTTGTGCCATTTACTGTGACCTGACATATCAATTGAAGGAAGGAATGTTGCCTGCCCGTCCGTAGCCCGCAGGCGAAGGCGGGTGCCATTTGGAATGTCCGGACATAGGGACGCCAGTATAGCGGACGGGGCAAGGCACAAAAAAAGCGGTGCTGAACCCGAAGGTCCGGCACCGCTTACTAACACGAAACGACGGTCACTGGGTGATACTTCCAAAACCGTGAGCGCTGACCGACGGATACTCCGTACAAGTCGAAGTCATGGCAGCCTGCGCTTTCGCGAAGACATGCCGCATGAATTCCGCCATCGCCTTCGTCCGCTGCTTCTGCAAGTCATCGCGACGGGCAATAAGACGTGCACGTTCCGCGCCGGTGACTGCTTGCACCTGCTTCTTCAGCAATCCCAAGCGCCCGGCCGAGACCGTGCGCGTCGAGGCGAGCTTCCGTTCGATGTCGGCGATCGCGTCGTCGCACAGTCCCATCTTGCGAGTCAGGGCATCGGAGAGACGCTGTTCGGCGTGCTCCAATTCCATCTGTTCGATCTTCGCTTTCAGCGCCGCGCATTCTTCGCGCAACTGCGCCTCCTGGTGCCGGCGATCGGCGAGATCCTTCTCGTACAATTCGCCCTGGCGTTCCACCTTCGCGTCCAGGTCGAGCAAGGCCTGCACGAGTTTCGCATACTTCTCGTCGGTGGCCGAGGATTCCTGGGCCGAAGCGGGAACGACGATCGCGATCACGAACAAACAAAACAAGGCAATCTTCTGCATGACGTACTCCTAACGTTTCGAAGCTGTGAAGGAACACCCACGCGGGTACTCCATTTCAATACTTATTACATATTATACTATTATTTAATTACGTCAATATCACCCATATATGCCTGAATTGGGATATACGTGCATTTTATCGACCTTTTTATTGTCAAATTTACTTAAATATTGTATAATAATCATAGTTCTTTCCACAGCATCGGTTGTTGAGGAAATGAACTACACACAGGTTTTGAAGGAGTTTGCAGTATGTTGACGAATCTTTCGCCTCGGATGGATGTTACGGGACAATTGGCTGTCGCCAGCGACAAACACATCGTGGTCGTGAACCACAGTGCGACTCCGCTGCCGAAGCCGACGGAGGGACAGACGAAAGCAGACGCAGCGGCCGCCATACAGGCCGAGAATATCGGACTGGTGGCATATGACCGAACTGTCTGCGGGACCGTCAATCAGCCCGCCTTGCATGCGTATCTCTCGACGGACATTCCGTCGCAGATCTTCATGTGCAAACGAGGCTCCCACGTCGCCGCCCTGACCAACGAGGGAAAAACGCTCACCATCTGGAAGCTGGAAGACCTCGGGGGCTCTCCGAGCGCCCAACTTCTTCAGCCCCGGTACGTGAAACAATTCCGCTCGGCCATCGACGCTTTTGCGTTCTGCTGGTCGGGGGAACTCTTCGCCGTCACGACGGGCAACCGTCTCTACGTCTTCCGCCTAACCGCCGAAGACGCGATCGCGTCCGATGATGACGTGCCGAGCAAGGTTGATTGCCTAGCCCTCCCGGACGAGCACACCGTGCTCATCTCCGCCGAAGGCAAGACGCGACTGCTCGGCATCAAGACCAAGTAGTTCGCATTCCTCGCATCCGATTGCGGGAAAGGACTCAGACCCCGACGCTTCACGCGCCGGGGTCTCCTTTGATATGCAACAAAAAACCCGCCGGGAGGCGGGCTTTTGAAGATCGATGGAAAAGCGAATTACTTGCGGTAGGCAAGCATCGCCATGAAGCGCGCGCGCTCCACTGCCGTCTTAAGCATTTTCTGGTGCTTGAGGCAGACGCCCGTGTAGTAGCGCTTGCGGATGTTTCCGAAGTAATCGATGAAGGGCTTCAGCGTCGGGTAGTCCTTGTAATCGATGTACAGCGTGTCTTTCTCGCAGAAGGGGCACTTCTTGAGGCGGGGATCGCTGCGGTTCTGGTTCTGCTGGTTGCGGTTGCGGTTGGGTGCTTTGGTAGCCATGGGTCAGGGGGGAATCAGATCTCGAGATCCTTATCGGAAATAAGCTTGTCCAGGCCCTCGGCGATCGTTTCCGTGGGAGCGGCCTTCTCTTCGGTTTTCTTCTTGGCGGTCGTGCGCTTGGCTTTCTCGACGACCTGCTTCTTCAGCTTCTCTTCCTTCTCCTGGGCGCGTGCCTCCCCTTCCATACGGCTCTGCTCCTTCCACTTCTGGAGGTTGTCGGCCATGGGGGCGATGACGTACTTCTTGGGCGGCTTGATGATCATGTGGCGCAGGACGCCCTTCAAAATGCGCAGCTGCGTGTCGACTTCCTTCAGCTTGGACGGATCCATCTCCATGTAGAAGATGACGAAGTTGCCGTCCTCGTAGCCTCCGATCTTGTAGGCGAGACCGCGCTGGCCCCAGCTGTCCTTCAGGAGGATCTTAGCCTCGGCTTCGGCGAAAATTTCCTCAATTCCCTTCAGGAGGTCTGATTCCTCCTTTTGGTTCATGGGATAAGGGTATACGACGGCGCACTCGTAGATGCGTCCGTCTTCCGTTGATGGCACCATGGAAATGGCCATAGGGATTTGTGGGTAAAACCGTGCGTTACGAGAACGGACGGAAATCAATAAGGACCCGGACTTTAGTAGAGGAAACGGGGAACGTCAAGAAGGAATAACATGCGCACCCTCCCGGAATCGCCCGAACCTCCTCAAAGTCAGCGCCTCTTTGATCACTTCCCAGCAGTCCACCTTTCCTTTAAGGAAGTGCTCCGTCCAGCCGACCAGGTTCCAGGCGCGAAACACCGCCTTATTACGGATATGCCACTGGTCATTGGACGGTTCGAATGCTGCATCGACCGGATGCAAGCGCAACAACGCATCAACCTGTTTCTGCCGCATGGCATGGAGCAGGGTGGCTAGCACGCGCCTGGAATGGATATTTTCCGCCACCACGTCGCCTTCCGGCATCTTTCCCGCTTCCACTATGGCAACGGCGTTGCGCGCGTTTTCGGGAGTATTGTGAGATGGATCCAAACCGAACATTTCCTTGTATTCAGGATCGCAATCGGTGATGACGGGAAGTACGGACCCGTACCGCTCCCGCAACGCATGCACCATGCGCACCGCCTCGGGCTGGCTGCCGGGAGGGAGTTTATCCGCGTTTCGCCCATGCTCGCTTCCCCCGTTTCCTCCGGAAATAAAGAGAATACTCTCCCGTGTATTCACCGTCAAATCCGCTGCCTGAAAGGCATTTTGAAGGCTTAGATTATTCAGTCCCATCGTCGTCCGGGCGTCTACACCGTCCCCCACTGTATAAACCAGCGTGCCAAAATCACCGAGCCTATTATACAACGAATTTGCCATATGGATTTGTGGGTAAAACCGTGCGTTACGAGAACATACGGAAATCAATAAGGACCCAGAGAGTACTTATGTGAAGGAAACGCGTCTATAAAAAAATAGCCCCGTTTCCATTGGAAACGGGGCTCTCTCGTTGTGTCCAGACGTTGCCGACCCGCGCTGCTTCTTTCTTTGATTACAGCGCGAGACCGGCGACCGCGGCTTGAGGGGAGAAATTCCACAACGTCTTCATGGCGCAACTCCTTGCTGCAATGCAGCAAAAAGGGAATGAAAGCCCTTGGCTCGTTCACCGCATAGAGTGCAACGTAGCGCATGGGCAAGAAACACCTACTGAAGGTAAGCCTGAGTACATACCCTGTCAATAGACGCGTTTCCCACTTGCCACAGGACGCCGGTATTTTCCGTGAAAAATCCATTTGACTCCCCTTTTTCTCCGTGTACTATCTCCGGGCTGTCGCCTCGGTCCTTCACCGGATACCAGGAAGCCAGATTTCTTAACCCACCTTGTACCGCAACCGGCCTTTGGGCCTTCGCGCATGTGGGTTCACGGGCTCTTTCACAGCATTGTGTAGTAGAGAGATGTGTTTATCTTCCCTTTAAAAGGAAGCATAACCCATATTCCTTTAAGAATATAAAGCGGGGAGCCGCTCAAAACACTCGGTGTTGAACCACTTTAAAAGTTCACAGTGCGTAGGCACTTTAAAAACTTCGCATATACAGTGATCACTCGATCACCGCCGCGAACAAAGTCGGAACCGCAAGGTTCCCTCCTCCGTGGCATCAGCCAACAACTCTTGAACTTTTGAGCGGTGTCCGCAAGGACCACGCAGGATTGTTCATTCGAAGAGTTTGATCCTGGCTCAGAGTGAACGCTGGCGGTGCGCCTAAGACATGCAAGTCGAGTGGGTTTAGACCCACGGCGAACGGCTGCGTAACACATGGGTATCTGCCCCGAACTCAGGAATAACCCGCCGAAAGGCGGGCTAATGCCGGATAGTCCCGCAAGGGTAAAGCTTTTGCGGTTCGGGAGGAGCCTGTGGCCTATCAGTTAGTTGGTGAGGTAATGGCTCACCAAGACGATGACGGGTAGCTGGTCTGAGAGGACGACCAGCCAGAATGGAACTGAGACACGGTCCATACTCCTACGGGAGGCAGCAGTTAGGAATCTTCCGCAATGGGCGAAAGCCTGACGGAGCGACACCGCGTGAAGGATGA
>CAZSMX010000002.1:89183-112047 GCA_964608325.1 uncultured Candidatus Peribacteria bacterium | reverse complement strand
CAAGCAAGGAAAACATGTACTACCAAAACGACGACGGGTCGTTCTCCCGTGCAAAGTAAGAACGGAGACTTTTACGAGGCGAGCATCGCATCACCGTCGTTCTCATGCGAAGCGAACCGGAAGGGGTTTTCGTCTTCCAGGAGTACTTCCAATCTCTCGACTATCGCGGTGTGGATTTGCGACACACGGGATTCGCTCAGACCCATCTCCGCGCCGATCTCTTTCATCGTCAATTCCTCGAAGTAGTACCGCCTCAGAACCTCCTTTTCCTGTTTGTCACACTTCTTCATAACTTTTTCGACAAGCAGGGCGTATTCGCCCTGGGATTTGCGCACAGCGGTACTTGCGTCCTCGGTAATCGCGTACAGGTTCAGGGATTCTTCGACGTCGAGACTATCTGATTTTCGGAATTCCGCATCGAGGCTGCGGTTGTGGCGCACCGGGAAATGCGGCGCCGTCGCCCCCACGCTCAACGCGTACTCCGTCAGCTCCTCGTCGGTGCGCGCGAATCGGTTGTACTTTCGGAAAAATTCGTCGCGCAGGTTGCGGGTGGCCTTTTCCTTGGCGCGCTCGTTGCGAGTTACGGGATCCTGGACGCGCAATTCATCGATCATGCGCAGCGCGATTTTCTGCCCGAGATACGATGCGATCGGCGTCCCCCTGCTCTCGTCATACGCATCAAGCCCTTCGGAAACCCCCTCGAACAACCCGACGCTGACCAGCATCTCTTCATCCACGTCGAACGCGCCGACGAACCTCAACTGTTCGCCGTGACGGGCCGCCAAACGCTGCGCGTATCCCCTGAAATACTCGATGAACGCGCTGCGCGCGTCTTCTTTTGTTTCGGGATTTTTGAACGATTCCCAAAGTTCGGAAATAGAGACTTTCGGCACGGCCGGCACATCCACCTGCCTCGCCCAATCGTGATACAGGGCAGACTTCATTCCCTTTTCCTTCAACACGCGCTGCAACGGAATTCCTTTGCGCACCTTGTTATGGATGATGCCGATGATCTGACGCCTCTGTTCGAGCGTTTTTTCATCGATCTCTTCCCTCGCTTCGCGCTTGCGCGGTAGTTTTTCCGCGCGCTGGCGCGGATTGGCCAGGCGCGATGCCTTCTCCTTCCTGCGACGGAGCGTCGTGAGATAGGAATTCCGTTTCTCGCTCCATGCGTAGAACCGGTCCTGCCGGACGCCGGCGAGTTTGCAAGCCTCGTCGAAGTTATGCCCCTCGACGTAGCGCAGGCGCGCCACCTCTTCGATTTTCTTGAGCTTCTCTTCGATGGTCAGCGCCTTGTGTTTTGCCTTGAGCGGAGCGGCAACGGCGGGCGCGGCCTCTTGCGCGGCTTTCTCGGCCAACTCCTCTTCATACGCCGCCGCTTTTTCGGACGTGAACCACACGTGCGTGAAATACGCCGCGCGGTTGATTCCCAGATGCGCGAGGATGGAATCCACGGCATGCCCCTCCTTTACTCTTTCCTCGATAGCGCGGAAGAGCCTGTACTTGTCGTCTTTTTTCAAGAAATGGGCCTGTTTGCCGTCGCGCAGCAAACCGTTGGCAAATTCGTCCTTAGGCGGAAGAGGCGGGAGTTCGGATGGCGAAGAAAGTGTTTCCATAAATAAATTGGCAACTGGTATAGCGTTTCCCTATCCAGTGTCAATTGATTGCTTTCCGATGGTGGGCCACTCATTCGCGAATGACGTGGTGGGTCGGGAGGGATTCGAACCCTCGGCCAATGCCTTAAAAGGGCACTGCTCTACCAACTGAGCTACCGACCCGTGATGTGAAGTAAGACGAAAGCCTCCAAACGTCGGAAGCGCTGAGACTATAGACGAACTATTTCGCCTTCGGAAGGCTGTTTATGCGGCATCGATTCCATCCCACCTATCCACCTCGGGACGCACTTGGGATCCCGTTTCCATGCCCTCCCGGTCATCCATGATCAAAACTGTTTTTTCATCGATCGGAATAACACGCGCCGGCTCCGCCATAATGGCCGATTCAATCATCTGCCAATGCACGTCACCGGAAATTTTGACGATCCTGATGCGAGGCGCTTCATCCAACCCCGACACTTCCACCACTACCTGCCCCGGCTCGAGTGTAAGGGTACGAGGCGTCACCTCCTGATCTTGCATGCGCACGGGGTCGACATAATCGCCGCGCACCAACAAAAGGACGTTCTGCTTGGTATCCCCCCTGATTTGCATAAGGCGGCCCCATATCTCAGGGTTCAAATCGAGAAGCAGCTGCGTCGCGGCTTCCAGATCGACGATGCGCCTGCCGTTTTCGATCGTGCGTGCCATGGTTCCAGTATACCCCTTCAAGCGACAGAAAGAACTTTTTTCACGCAAAAAAACGCCCGCATGATCCGAAGATCACACGGGCGATAGAAAGAGGAAACTTGGACGGTAACGGTTAGGGTTAGGGTTAGTTGTTGCTGGGCCGGAGCCGGAAGAGGATATCGATCAGCGTTTTCGCGCGTTCGACGCCGCCGACCTTTTCGGCCAAGGTGCGGGCGCCGACCAGTTCCGATTCCGTATACGCCGGCTCCTTGCCGCCCTTGCGAGCAGCTTTGCAGCCTTTTTGCTCCTTGAGTTTCGTCCGGATATTGCTGATCTGCGCCGGCGCAACTTCGGTTCCCGGATGAGCGGAAACAACGTGCGCCTGTATGTCGGCGGCGCTCGCATCGAGATCCTTGAGCGCGTCGAACGCGTTGCGAATCGCCTGCGCCTTATTCACATCCGTGTGGCCTCGTTTTCCTTTGCGAATTCGAGTCATCGTGGCCATACAAACCTTTCTAGGTGAGGTGTCCAAGTCCCCCGCAACTTCTTCGCTCCTTACGCATCCATCGGGATGTCGTCTTTCAATAACTGGAAAGGAGGGAAGATTTTACGGGGTGGATGCTGTGAAAGGACAGGATGTATATTATGAACACTTTAATATATTTGTCAATAACAGCTTATCGCATCAAAAAAACCCGTCTATTCACAAGAACAGACGGGGTTGGAGGTACGAAACGGCGAACCGTATCGAGGCGGTTAATCGTCGAGGTCGAGAGGGATCATCAGGTAGCTGATTGCATCCATCGGGTTGAGATGCAGGTTGAAATCGTCGCGGACGCCGAGTCTCCGCATGGACGCGGCAACGGCATCGTACGTGTACGACACCGCCAGCTCGCCCTTCGCCTTGCGGACGGCACGGCTCTTTTCGGCGAGGTAACGAACCGTTTCATCGCAGCATTCGCGCACCTCGTTGAGCCGGACGTAGACGCGTGACAGGGGCTTTGCCTCAAGCAATGCATCGAGGCGCTTGATGAGTTGCGAATGGGCCTCTGGGCCGATCCGCGGCGTGCGGAAAACGATGACGTTCAGTGGAATTTCTTCCAACTGGAGTTTGCCAGGATTCGGATTGAACTTGGCAAAGTACTTCCGAATGTCCCCGAGGACTGCGGACGCGATCTCACAATGAATGAGTTCGGCCGGGTCGATGCGGTGATCGAACATCCCGACCCATTCTGATGCCGAGGAGACCGAAGCTGCCGCAGCAACCGAACGGACGGGGGTGGGGGTAACAGTCATGACGAACCTCCTTGCTAGAACCTAAAATGCGAATGAACAGAACGGAAAAACCACCGGCCGTTATACACCCTGTTTGCCAAATGTCAAATTTATTGTTTTTTAATATTAAAACGCCGCTCTCTGAAACACAGGGAGCGGCGGCTGATGGCGAACCTGACATACGAAGACGTCAGGCGGCATGGGCATGGGAAAGGACGAACTGGGACGGCAATTCCGAGCCGTCGGAAAGGGTGAATGACTTGTCGAGTCCAAACATACGCAAGGTCATGTCGATCTGATCCTGCAGGCGGCACAGCGCCATGGTGTGCTGCCTTTCCTTCAGCTCCGATTGGAAAGAGAAAAGAACACCCAAAACGCTGCTCGAGATGAAGCGTACGTCATCGCAGTCGAAGAGGGTCGTAGCGGCTTTCAAGTTGTGGCGGATGTAATACAAGTCGGCATTCAAATCGCGGGCGTCGTCCTCATGGACAAGCATGCGCTTCTTGAAAGTGACGACGAGGAAGCGTAGATACCGGGCAACCTCAATCAAGCGATAAGAATGGTGTGACATGATAGAATCCCTCCCATGCCAGAAATGAAAAGAACGAGGTGAGACAACCGGGGTGGCTGTCTGTGCATGGTATACGCCCGCTTTGGCTTCTAAGAAAGGAAAAGCGGCATTCTAAAACAATCCAAAAGCACAAACCGTGATACTATGGGTCCGATGCACTACGTCTACCTCGCCCGCTGCGCCGACGGCTCCCTGTACGCCGGGACGTGTATCGACGTCGCCGCTCGCGAAACGGTGCACAACAGCGGCAAGGGATCGAAATACACGCGCAGCCGCCTGCCGTTGAAAATCATCTACACGGAGGAATACGAAACGCTCTCGGAGGCGCGGAAACGCGAGGCCGCAGTGAAAAAATTATCAAAAGGCGAAAAGGAGGCCCTCTGCTACACTCAGCCCGCATGAAGGTAGCCATAGTCCACGAGCTTTTGACGATGCGAGGGGGCGCGGAGAACGTCGCGAAGATATTCGCGGACATGTTCCCGGATGCCCCGGTCTTCACGCTCCTGTACGACGAAAAGAAACTCGGCGGTATGTTCCCGCCCGAGCGGGTACGCGCGAGTACGCTCCAATCTTTCGCGGGACTTTCGACGAACCACCATCTGTACCTGCCGTTCTTCCGCCGCGCGGTGGAAGCCTGGGACTTCGGCCCGTACGACCTGGTCCTTTCGTCGTCCTCCGCGTTCGCGCACGGGGTGCGTACGCGCAACAAGACGAAGCACCTGAGCTACGTCCACTCTCCCGCCCGTTACCTGTGGGACCGTACGCATGATGTACTGGATCATTCCTCCCCGCTCAAAAAACTCTACGGAAACATGCTCTTCCCCAAGCTGCGCATGTGGGACGCGGACGCATCATCCAGGCCGCACGCGTTGCTGGCGGCATCCGCGGAGGTACAGCGTAGGATCCAGCTCTACTGGAGAAAGCCAAGCACGGTGGTGCATCCCCCGATTTCCGACGCGTGGTTCGAGCCGGACGGAAAGCACCACGTCCGCTCACACTTCCTTATCGTCTCCACCCTCGCGCCATATAAGCGCATCGACCTGGCCATCGATGCCTGCAACAAGCTGAAGATGCCGCTGAAGATCGCGGGTACGGGAAGCCAACGCGGGGAGCTGGAACGCATGGCGGGGCCGACGATTGAATTCCTGGGACACCTGTCGCCGCAGGAACTGCTGCCGTACTACCGCACCGCGTACGCGACGCTGGTGCCCGGCGAAGAAGACTTCGGACTCGTGCCGGTGGAATCCATGGCGGCCGGCACGCCGGTAATCGCGCTGGGCAAAGGAGGTCCGCTGGAAACAGTCATCGAGGGGAAAACGGGCTCCTTCTTCCACGATCCATCCGCCGAGGGATTGGCCAATGCACTGAAGGCCTTCGACCCCTCGCTCTACACCGCAGAAGACTGCCGGTTCCGCGCGGAGTCGTTCCGGGAATCCGATTTCCGGAAAAAAATCGAAGCCGCAATCGACGCGTTGATGGCAATCGCGTGACCCGCGTTTCCTTTGGCTGGACAAAAAGTTTGGAACCTATCGTGGAGGATTTTTTGTATACAAACTTTGTTCTATAGTTTGCGCATGTCGCTCCCCCTTCAGCTTCGATACCTTTTGCTGCGAGCAGCGATCGTCGTCGGTTTCGTCTCATCGCTGTGGTTCTCATTGCCGACTCCTATAAAAGCAGCGGAGCAGATTTCGTCGGGTGCGGGCGGAGGGTATTTCGCCACTCCCTACATGGTGCGCGGACAGTTCGTGTTCATCAATAGGATTTCCAGGAGGACATTGCGACTCACATTGAAAGCGACCAAGCCGGCGTTGCCGGACATGTTCGTGAAAGAATATTTGTGAGAACGTGATTCCTTAGCTTGTAGCTTCGTTAGCTTCATTAGGAAATCAGTTAATGTGGAGAACGCCTAAAGAAGCTAATGAAGCTACCCTCCTTCTCACAATAAGGACTGCTGCCCGTTCTCACCGGAAGGAACCCCGCGCCCCAATTTCTCATACGCTTTGCGAGCCGCGACGCGCCCCTTCGGCGTACGCTGGATGTATCCGTTCTGCATCAGGTACGGCTCGTACACGTCCTCGATCGTATCCTCCTCTTCCGCAAGCACGGCGCTCAACGTCGATAAGCCGACGGGTCCGCCACCGAACGTGTCGACGATCGTGGAGAGCAACGCGCGATCCGTCCTATCCAATCCGTCCCTGTCGATTTCAAGCGATGCCAACGTTTCCTCCACGCACGCGGTGCCGATGATTCCCTCGTGGCGGATCTCCGCGAAGTCGCGGACGGCGCGGACGAGGCGGTTACCGATACGCGGGGTGGCGCGGCTGGCCCCGGCAATGATCGACGCGGCGGACTCATCCATCGTCATGCCCAGGATCCCCGCGGAGCGATGCACGATCTTGCTCATCTCTTCCGGCTCGTAGAACGCGAGCTTGAACTGGTGGATGAAACGGTCGCGCAGCGGAGCGGACACCGATCCCGCTTTGGTGGTCGCGCCGACGAGCGTGAAGGGCTTCAGCGTCAGACGGACGGAGCGCGCGGTCGGCCCCTTGCCGATGATGATGTCCAGCAGGAAGTCTTCCATCGCGCCGTACAACACTTCCTCGATGGCGGGACGCAGCCGGTGGATTTCGTCGATGAAGAGGATGTCCCCTTCCGCGAGGTTCGTGAGGAGCGATGCGAGGTCGCCCGGCTTCTCGATGGCGGGCCCGCTCGTTACCCGGATCTGCGCACCCATCTCCTGCGCCAGGATATGCGCGAGCGTCGTCTTGCCGAGTCCGGGAGGACCGTGAAGAAGGGTATGGCCCAGCGGCTCCTTGCGTTTCATGGCCGCCTGCAAATAGATGAGCAGGTGCTCCTTTACTTTCGACTGGCCGACGTACTCGTTCAAGGCACGGGGACGAAGCGTCTGCTCCAGCGCATCCTGGTCCTTCGGGATCTCCTGCGGTTCCACCACCGACTCCTGCCGCATCTGTTGTCGCTTCAACGCCATGTGGTCCTGAGTGTACCACCGAACACCATGGGAAATCCATGATCGCGTATGACGAAGAACCCCTGTCTGAGACAGGGGTTCGTTCGTTGTTCCGACGTACGGGCGTCTCGCAATTACTCGTACTTGTAGACGATCTTCATATCCAACTGCATGAGATCGGCAAACTCTTTGCCGATTTGCATCCAGTGCGTGCCGTAATTCGGCGGCGAAAACTCGCGCTGGAGGACCGCCTGCAACGCTAGCGGCGACGTCTCTTTGGAGATCAGCATTTGCAGGGCCGCCTCGCGCAACACTGCCTGGGTGAAATCCCGATAGAAGTTGTTGTAGTACTGAACCTGATCGGGATCGTATGGCGCATCAAGACCGGCATCCTGTTGGATCGCAACCAAATATTCAGGAATGCTGCGCAGTAGGGCAGCCGCGACGTTCGTTCCGCACGTGACCGCACCGACGCGGATGCATGTCGGCAATTGACGCAGGACGGCTGCTTCCAGCCGACCGTTCACGCCGTCATCACCAACCAACCCCTTCAAGGCCAAGACGGCTGCAAGGTCGAAGGTTTTATTTTGTCCTTTCCAAAGCTGCCACATCTCGACCACCGGCTGACGATGTATACCTATAGACATACTGCCCCTCCGCCAAGAATGTAATGGAACAACGAAACTTCGATTAATATACAATATTATTTTAAATTAGCAAATATGCGGCTTTAAAGGGGTTAATGAAGGTTATTGACAGATTCAAATAAAAATTATACAGTACTCTTCCTTCGGGTACCCCTTTCAGAACCGCCCGAATCTCCGTATCATCCAAGCCTTCCTATGACGACGAAAGCAAAAGCACTCTCCACCGGCGCATTGCTCGTGGTTCTCAGCGGCCTCGGTATTGCCGATTACATCTCCAATAACGGTCTTCCTGCCTCCCTTCCGACGAGCGGCAGCGGTTCCGTGTCTTCGGGCATGATCGTGGAAGATCCAAATGAGGCAAACCCCGTTGCCAAGCAACCGGGCGTGGATGTGGCTACGGCAATGAGTCAATTGGGCTATGAAACACAGTCTTCGACGGATTTGAGCATGCTTTCCCAGGTGGTGACCGGACAGCCCCAGACGCTCGTCCTTCTCAAGAATTCCGACCGCGTCGGTTCCGTCACATGGATCGATTCGCCCCAGGTGAAGACGTTCTTCATTTCCTTGAAAGAAGGGCTTTTGAGCGCCTTCTCACCGAACGTGCAGGACCTGCGCGATGAAACGCTGCAAGGCGAAGGACAGCCGGTACGAAACCTGCTGACATTCCTGGACCCGTCCCTCAGCGAGGAACGCCTCGTCTTCGTTCGCGTCCGCGAGCGTTTGTACGAATTCCACATCGCCAGCGGCAAGGATACGGAGATGAATGCTCTGATTGAGGTTTTGACGACGAAGTAAGAAAAAGTAGCTTCATTAGCTTCTTTAGCTTCATTAGGGGTAATTTGATAAAAGTCGCATCGCTAACGCAGCTAATGAAGCTAACGAAGCTGGATTTCGTCCTAAACAACCGTCAATTCACCTTTACAACCCTCAATTTCATAAGTACTCTCCCCGCACTTCCTACGTTTCCTATGGCTAAAAAGATCAAGAAAGTCGTCAAAGCAATGGCTAAAGGCGGACAGGCGAACCCTGCTCCCCCTCTCGGACCGATCCTCGGTCAGGCTGGAGTCGACATCCAGGGATTCTGCACGCAGTTTAATGCCCAGACGAAGGATCGCATGGGGCAGCTCGTTCCGATCGAAATCACGGTCTACGAAGATCGTTCGTTCTCGTTCATCACGAAGCAGCCGCCCGCATCCGAATTGATCAAGGAGAAGGCGAAGATCCAGGCGGGAAGCGGAGAGCCGAACAAGAACAAAGTTGGAAAGATCACGGTCGCGCAGCTGCGCGAAATCGCCGAGATCAAGATGCCGGACCTCAACGCCGCAAGCATCGAGGCTGCCATGAACTCGCTCGCCGGTACGGCGCGCAGCATGGGAGTCACGGTCGAAGGCTTCACGACGGCGGCCTAATCACCCTCCAGATCATCACAAGGCGTTGCTCGCAACGCCTTTTTTGTGCATAAGAAAAGGAAATCCCTAGAATGGGGTACGTCCTTTCCACCCTCACCATGATGTCCATGTCCCTCGGAAGCCTGATGCAAACGTCCGTTATGACCTACGCGATCATGCTCCCGCTCGCCTCCCTGGTCCTGTTCTTCCTGCTCTGCGTCCCCGCATTCATGCGAAGCAACGCACGCCCCATGGATATCGCGCGCGCCGCGTTCCACTGCCTTGCGCAGTCGGTCGGCATCGTCTTCATGATCGCCGGAAGCCTGCCGGCATTGCAGGTGGTGATCAGCAACCAGTCCCTTGGCAGCACGGCCTACATGGGACTCCTCACGGTCTTTGCGGTCGGCGGACTCCTATTCCTCTGGAATGACGTCCAACTGAAGGCCATGAGCGTCGCATCCAAGGAAATCCCCGAGACACTCTACTTCTACACCTGGAAGTTCATCGGACTGCTCATCGTCCTGTACTCGGGCATCTCGCTGGTGCTGAACCTGCTGTTCACGCCTGGCAGCTTCATGGGCGGCGGATGGATGATGCACGTCATCCTGTTCTTCTACGGTATGATGATCTCCTTCTTCACGCTCACGCGCCCGCACATCACGGCGCCTACGCCGGCTCGCATCGTCCCGACGGCCGCGAAGAAGAAGGCGACAAGGAAGTAAATGACCAATTATCAATAACCAATGATCAATGGTGGAAGTTATTTATTGATTAAAACAACTCCTTCATTGGTGATTGATTATTGGCTATTGGTGATTAAAGCATCATAAACAGCTCAATAACAGTATTGCAAACCTGTTAAATCTCCTTCACAATACCCTCGTAACCCCGTGGGAGTCCCGAGGACCATGTCCAGGACGCTATCACCACATTCCCCCAACTCACTATGGCACGTCAGAATGCCACTCCTGAAGATGTTCTCGCGAAGCGCGGGAAGAAATACCGCGAAAAGGCGGCTCTCGTAACCAAGGACAGCTACCCGCTGGCCGAAGCAACGGAGCTCGTCTCTCAGCTCAGCACGACTAAGTTCGATGCGACGGCCGAGGCCCACATCCGCATCAACGCCGACACGACGCAAGCCGACCAGCTGGTCCGCACGACGGTCGCCCTCCCGCACGGAACGGGTAAGACGGTGCGCATCGCGGCCTTTGTTCCGGAAGACATGGAAAGCGACGCCAAGAAGGCGGGCGCCGACGTCTACGGACTGGAGAGCCTCGTCGCCGATATCGAAGCCGGCAAGATCGACTTCGACGTCGCGGTGGCCGTTCCCCAGGTGATGAAGAGCCTCGGAAAGGTCGCCAAGATCCTCGGACAGAAAGGCATGATGCCGAACCCGAAGGCGGGAACGGTGACGGATAACCTGACGAAGACGATCGAAGCCCTGAAGAAGGGACGCATCGAATGCAAGATGGACAAGTTCGGAATCATCCACGTGCCGTTCGGCAAGGTATCCTTCGGCGGCAAGAAGCTGCAGGAGAACCTGGAGGCAATCATGGCCGCTCTGAACGAAGCGCGCCCGTCCGGCATCAAGAACACGTACATCCTCTCCGTCACGGTCGCACCGACGATGGGCCCGGGCGTGAAGATCGCGTTGTAAGAAATAACCAATCACCAAGAACCAATGATCAAGCGGCCTTCGGGCCGCTTTTTATCATTCCCCTCTCCTCGCAGGAGAGGGCTAGGGTGAGGTGTCAATTGACTGTAGAAAGCACTGGAGGAGAATGAGGGGCTATGACACTCCGAGAACACTTCGAACCCGGGCTCACACCACAGGCAGATCCGGAAAGCATTACCGCCCTCGCGGAGCATATTCAGCAGTCGTTCCCTGAGAACGCGGATTTCCAGGAGCGCCTGTCCATGGCCAGGAGCCAGCGACCGCAACATATCATGGCAACCCTGCGCTTCGCCGTGAGCGGTATCATGCGATCTCTCGTGAACGACGCCGAGTGGCGGCGCAGTCGCAGCTATGTCGTCGTCGGATAATTATCCCCTCAGGATCGCTTTCGCATCCTCCAACTTTTCGACGCGCACCAGCTTCTGACGCATCTCCGACGCCCCGTCGAATCCTTTCACATAGCTCGATAAGTGGCGGCGCATTTCGAGCATGCCCCGCGTCTCCCCTTTCGTCCGCACGGCCAACTCGCAGTGCTCCAGGATGAGCGGGATTTTCTCCTCGAACGACAGGCGCTGGATCATCGGCGGGACCTGCTCGAGCGACTGACCTTCCTTGTGCGCCTTCAGCGCGTCACATACTTCTTTCATCATCCAAGGATTGCCAAACGTGCCACGACCGATCATCACCCCGTCCAGGTTGCCGATTTTCTCCACCGCATCCTGCGCATTGGCAATGTCGCCGTTGCCGATGACGGGGACCTTCACATGTTTCTTGAGTTCGTAGATCGGCTCCCAGTCGGCCTTGCCCGTGAACTTGTCGCAGAAGCGGCGGCCGTGGATGGCGAACGCGTCGGCGCCGGCCTCTTCCAGTTTCTGGCAAAACGGGATGAGCGTTGTCTTACTGTCCCATCCCAGGCGCGTCTTCACGCTGACGGGAATGGACACCGCCTTTTTCGTCGCGTGCACGAGCTCCGCGGCAAGCTCCGGCTCGCGGATGAGCGCCGCGCCGTGGCACGAAGACACGACTTTCGCAGCCGGGCATCCCATGTTGATGTCGATGCCGTCCGCACCGCACTGCTCGATGATCTTCGCAGCCATGAGGAAGTGCTCCGGCTTGTGCCCGAACACCTGCACGATGAACGGAAACTCGATCTCCGGATCGAACGCCATCATCTGCATCGTCTTCTTGCCGCCGTATGCCAACGCGTCGGTGCTCAGGAACTCGGTATAGAGAACGGTCTCGGGTGCGATCTTCTTGATCAACTGACGATACGACGCATCCGTGACACCGGCCATCGGCGCGAGCGCGACGATGGGACGGGAAGCCGATGACCAGGAGAAACGGGACATAAAAGCAAGCCAGAGAACAACTGCGAAAAAACGCGAGTCGATTCGGGCATATTGTAGAGGAAATTTTCCCGGATTTACAGCACACTGTAGGCCTATGCAACCCATTTTTCGGGTGTACTGGGCCTTGGTAGGATTAATGATCCCGGTCGTTACGCACGCTCAATTCTCCATCCTGACCCAGGAAGGCGGATGTGATTACGTCAGCGGAAAGATCAAAGCGAAGTGCGTGCCCATCCTGATAGGACACCTGGTGCAAGTCCTTTTCAGCTTGATCGGGGTGTTCTTCCTCCTTAATGTGATTTTTGCTGGCTACCAGATGTTGATCGGCGCCGCGACGGGAGACGGGGACGGCAAAGGAAAAGACCGCCTGTTCCACTCCATCGGAGGATTCGTTGCCGCAGCCTGCGCATACCTCGTAGTCGATCTAGTTATTACCCTTGCCGGCGCCTGATATGGCTGAGAAAAAACAGAAACGGGAAGCCTTCACCTCGTTCCGAATCCTCGGAAAGAAGGCACAAAACCTCTTGCTGAAAGCGCATGAGATGAAGAAAAAACAGGTGCAGATGGCAGCGGAGGAAGCGGTATTGGAAGATGTGGCCGCGGAATCCACCCTGCGCGTCGAGTTTTCACTGAAAAGCGTTGCACTCTCCACGATGGTCATCATCCTGGTCGCCGTGGGCGCCTGGATCGTCTACATGCTGACGAACACGATCATCCTCCTTCTCCTCGGATTCTTCGTCGCGGCCATCATGGACCCGGGCGTACGCTGGCTGGAACGCATGGGCTTCCCGCGCGGAATCGCGGTGCTGCTGCATTACTTCGTGGCGCTGTTCGTGTTCCTCTTCCTGCTCATCTCCCTCATTCCGATCATCGCCCAGCAGATCCAGCAGATCGCGATCCTGCTCAACGACCAGGTGAACCTCTTCCTCGCCAACCCGAAAATCTCCCTCCCTTTCCTGGCGCCGGACGTCAACGACCGACTGACGCAACTCGTCACGTCCACGTTGAAAGACCTCAGCATCCAGAACTTCACGACCGCGCTGCAGAGCTTCGGCAATGACCTTTCTTCCATCGCCCAAAACCTCACGGGACTCGCGACGCAGATCGCAGGCTCCGTCGTCGGCTTCTTCGTAAACCTCGTCATCGTGCTGGTGCTCGCGTTCTTCATCCAAGTAGAAAAGGAACATATCCACGTGTGGATCTCGGGATTCCTGCCCAGCAGCGTGCGCCTGTATTTGGATCGCAAGACCGAAGCCGTTCACTACAAGATCGGCCAGTGGGCACGCGGCCAGATCCTGCTGGGACTCAGCATCGGCGGCCTGGTCTTCATCGCCTTGGCGATCTGCGGCATTCCCTACGCCACCACCCTCGCGGTCCTCGCTGGCTTCACCGAGTTCATCCCCTACCTCGGCCCCTTCATCGCCGCCGTCCCCGCCATCCTCATCGCCTTCACGCAGGGCGGATGGGTATGGGCCCTCATCGTGATGGGCGTCTACTACGTCATCCAGTGGTGCGAGAACAACCTCCTCGTGCCGCTCATCATGAAGCGCGCCGTGGGACTCTCGCCCATCGCCATCATGTTCGCCATGCTCGCAGGCTTCAGCTTCCCCATGGTCATCCACCCCATCCTCGGCCTGCTTCTCGCGGTGCCGGTGACAACTATTCTTACCATCTTCCTCGAAGATTGGCGCAGCTACAGGAAAAAAGTCTCGTGAAGGGCGGAAAAGAAGCAAAAAGGCCGTATGCGGACCGTATGCCAACGGCACTTTACATCCTTCTAAGAGACCATCGTTTGACGAGTGCGTTCCTTCCAAAAAGTCGTCCATTTGCTGTACACTGACATGAACAGAGCCCATAATTATCACTCATAATCCCTGAGTGACAATCCCACTCCCTATCCCCCACGCCCCCTCGTCGTATGCACCCGTTCGATCGCTTCACCCCCAACGCCAAGCTCGCATTGCAGATCGCCGAACAAGAGGCGAAGACGATGCAGAGCATCTACATCGGAACCGAGCACCTGTTGCTTGGGCTGCTGTCGATCCCCAAGTCCCTCGCCTTCTCCATCTTCACCGGGGCCGGCGTCACGTTGGAAAACGTGCGCATCCTCCTGAAGGCCAGCAAGACATCGGCCATCGAAGGCAAGCACGTGAAGCACGGCCTTTCCACCTTCCTGCACACGGTCATCGAGCAGGCGGTGGTGACGGCGCACAAGTTCCGCCATACGAACGTCGGTACGGAACACCTCCTCTACGCCTTGGTATCGACGGGCAAGAACGGCGCCACGCTGCTGCTGGAAAATATGCAGGTGGACCCGGAGGATCTGAAGGTGCACGTGGAGGAAATGTTCGGCCAGATCAGCCAGTTCAGGAACCAGAACCGCAACGTCGAGCAGTCGCTCGAGGCGTTCTTCTCGGGGCTCCAGGGAGCCATTTCCGGCGGCAATCAGGGCATGGGCGGAGGCGAACCGGAGGGATTGAAAAAGAAGCGCGCGAACAGCGATAGCAAGACGCCCGCACTCGACTACTTCACCGACGACCTGGTGGCGAAGGCGAAGGAGGGAAAGATCGATCCGGTGATCGGACGCGACCAGGAGATCGAACGCCTCATCCACATTTTGAACCGCAAGACGAAGAACAACCCCGTGCTCATCGGCGAGCCGGGCGTGGGAAAGACGGCCATCGTGGAAGGACTCGCCCAGCGCATCGCGCAGGGAAAAGTCCCCACGGCCCTGAAGAACAAGACCGTCCTCGTGCTGAATCTCGGCTCCGTCGTGGCAGGTACCAAGTACCGCGGCGAGTTCGAGCAGCGCTTCGAAGACATCATCAAGGAAGCCAGCCACGCGGATAAGAACGTCATCCTGTTCATCGACGAAATCCACACCGTCGTCGGTGCGGGATCCGCCGAGGGATCGCTCGACGCCGCCAACATCCTGAAGCCCGCGCTCAGCCGCGCCACGCTCCAGGTGATCGGCGCCACCACGTTGGACGAATACCGCACCGTGGAGAAAGACCGCGCCTTGGAACGCCGCTTCCAGCCTATCCAGGTGGAAGAGCCGTCCCTGCCGGACACCGTGCTGATCCTGAAGGGTCTGCGCGAATCCTTCGAGCATTTCCACCACCTCACCATCACGGACGAAGCCATCGAGGCCGCCGTGCAGATGAGCAACCGCTACCTCACGGAGCGTTACCTTCCGGACAAGGCGATCGACGTCATCGACGAAGCGGCCGCCGGCAAGAGCCTGCAACACAGCCACGTGTCCCCCGAACTCCAGGAGATCGAGGACAACCTCGTAAAGCTCACGGCCAAGCAGCAAGCCGCCGTGAAGGACCAGAAGTACCACCTTGCGCTGCGCCTGAAGCAGGAGCAGCAGGAGCTGAAGGAAAAGCGCGAGCAGCTTATGGCTTCCGCGGACGGCGACAAGCGCACGCCCGTGTCCATCGATGGCGATGATATCGCGGCGGTGGTGGCGCGCATGACGGGCGTTCCCGTGATGAAGCTGATGAAGCCCGAGGCGAAGCGCCTGGCGACCCTGGAGCAGATCCTGCGCCAGCACGTCATCGGCCAGGACGACGCCATCCAGAAAGTCTCGCGCGCCATCCGCCGCAGCCGCGTCGGTATCGGCGACACGAAGCGCCCCATCGGCAGCTTCCTCTTCCTGGGACCCACGGGAGTCGGTAAGACCGAGCTCGTGCGCACCATGGCCCGCGAAGTCTTCAATCGCGACGACGCCCTCATCAAGATCGACATGTCCGAGTTCATGGAACGCCACAACGTCTCCCGCCTCATCGGCGCCACCGCCGGATACGTGGGATACGAGGAAGGAGGCCAGCTCACCGAGCAGGTCCGCCGCAAGCCGTACAGCGTCGTGCTGTTCGACGAAGTGGAAAAAGCCCATCCCGAGTTCTTCAATCTCCTCCTCCAGATTTTGGAAGACGGCGTGCTGACGGACGGACAGGGCAAGGTCGTCGACTTCCGCAATACGATCATCGTCATGACGTCGAACATCGGCGCAGAAAAGCTGACGAAGCAGGCGGCGAAGATCGGCTTCAAGCTGGAAGACGAAGCGACCAAGGAAGAGACCGAATACGAAGCCAAGCGCGCGGAGGTGATCAAGGAACTGAAGGACAACCTGCGCCCCGAGTTCATCAACCGCATCGACCACATCATCGTCTTCAACGCGTTGAACCAGGCGCACATCCGCAAGATCGTGAAAACGCAGCTCACCGAGCTGTCACGCCGCCTGAAGGAACAGGGATACATCCTGGACATCGGCCAGCCGGTCGTAAATCTCATCGCGACCGAAGGCTTCGATCCGGAATACGGCGCCCGCCCGGTCCGCCGCGTCATCCAGTCCAGGATCGAAGACGAGATTGCGGAGCATATCCTGAAGGGGGTCTTCCACCATGGCGACGTCATCAAAATCGTGAAGAAAGCCGACAACAAGCTGGAATTCCTGCACGGGGACAAGAAAGCCGTAAAGGAACTGAAGGACGAGGAGGAAGAGACCGTAAATGCCTGAATACGCGATTCTATAGGGTTTTAAAGGGGGCTCGGATCTGGTATCCGGGCCCTTTTTCTGCTATACTTATGTGAAGTCTCAAAACCCACACAAATGCCTATCGAACCCGTCAAAATTCCGCAGAACGTCTACATCGAGGACCGCATCGTCGGCCCCCTGACGCTGCGCCAGGTCATCATCTCGGCCATCGGGTGCGGATTCAGCTACGCGATGTTCTCCATGATCAGCAAGGCATACGGGGGAGGCATGTCACTGCCGCTCACGATCATGGTGTGGATCCCGGGAGCCCTCTCGATCATCTTCGCCTTCGTGAAATTCAACGACCTGACGATGTTCCAGATGGTCCTCCTGACCATCGAACGCATGAGCAAGGCCCCCGTACGCGTGTGGACGCCCCGCAAAGGCATCACCCTGACCATCCGCACCGCGCAGCAGAACGAACAGAACAAGGCCCCCCAGATCGCCGTGATCAAGGAACGCAACGATGCGAAATTCGCGGAACTGAGCGCCGTACTGGACCAACAGTCTGCCGAACTCGACCACGTAGACCAGGCAACCCCTCCCGCTTCTCAAGAAAATCAGACCCTAGAGATGCAGGAACCCGTTGAAACCCAAGCATCGAATGTCTCTGCCCTCCCCACCCTGCCTGTGAACAAAAGCCGCATCAGCGTATCGCCTCTCCCCTCTGCGGACGGCGAGACCTCTCGCAGCCGCGTCTCTTTGTTCCACGACATCCACCCCGCATAACCATGGGATTCCTTTCCAAAAGCACCGTGCGCAACCGCAAGACGTCTCCCCTGACGTCCACGCAGCGATTCCTGCCGATCGCGGAAATCCGTAACGACACGATTATCCTGAAAAACGGAGGCGTGCGCGCCGTCCTGAAAGTGGAAGCGCTGAACTTCAACCTAAAGAGCGAAACGGAACAACAGGGAATCATCGCGGGGTACGGATCCTTCGTGAATACCCTCACCTTCCCGCTGCAGATCGTCATCCGTTCGTTCAAGACGAATATCGACGAATACCTCTTCCAGATGCAGGGGTACGCGGACAAGCAGCAGAACACACTGCTGAAGGATCAGACGCAGGGCTACATCAACTTCATGCAGCGCCTCGTGGAAGTGGCGGACATCATGCAGAAGAAGTTCTACGTGATCGTTCCCGTGGACCACTCCGAGCGCAAGAAGACCTACACCGAGAAGTTTTTCGACTGGATCCATCCGGACGATACGTCCGCGAAGGCAAGCCAGCGCAACAAGGAATTCTCCGGGCTGAACAAGCAGCTCAACGAGCGCGTGGACCTCGTGGCGGCAGGCCTGGCGAACGTCGGACTCCACACGGACCGCTTGGATACGCGCGGCCTGCTGGAAATGCTCTACCAGGTCTACAATCCCAAGACGAGCCAGACGGAGAAGATTCCGCAGAACGTCGACGACCTGAAGGAAGAGAAGCTGACGATTTGAGGAAGGGTTAGTTTGTAGCTTCTTTAGTTTCATGAGGTGTGGAAATTTGCTTTTTAATGAAGCTAACGCAGCTAATGAGGCCAGCCTCCGTCATTTGACAAATCCACCTGACATAGGCAAGATTCTGGCCTCCGCAGCTGCTCGTGCAAGAGCCGCGGACCCCTTACTTCTCCCCTTGCACCCCGTATTTTTATGTCAGCACAAAAATCCGCACGCGCAGCGAATGCGTTCATGGAGGAACTGATGAAGCAGTCCCCCGCCGTCTACCGTGCCCGCCCGGGCGAATTGGTGGAAGGTGTTGTTGTCTACAAGGGCAAGAACAAGCTTCTTATCGATATCAACGGCGTCGCCACCGGTATCATCTCCGGCCGCGAACTGCGCGATTCCTTCAACACCTTCAAGGATCTCCATGAAGGCGACGAAGTCTCCGCCCTCGTGCTCGAGGAAGAGAACGACGAAGGTCTCGTGGTCCTGTCCCTCCGCATGGCCAGCCAGAAGAAGGCCTGGGACCGCTTCCACAAGATGATTGAACAGGAAGAGACGATGAAGTTCACCGCCCAGGAAGCCAACAAGGGAGGTCTCATCGCGAACATCGACGGCATCCGCGCGTTCCTGCCGGTCAGCCAGCTCTCCCCGCTCAACTATCCCCGCGTCAACAACGCCGACTCCGGCGAGATCATCAACCGCCTCGGCAAGTTCATCGGCCACACGTTCACGGTCAAGATCGTCACGATGGACGAGGAGGCAGGCAAGATCGTCGTCTCCGAGCGCGACGCCATGTCCGAGGAGCGTGCGAAGGCATTGGAAGGACTGAAAATCGGCACCGAGAAGGACGGCCTTGTGAGCGGTATCGTGAAGTTCGGTCTCTTCGTGACCTTCGACGGCCTGGAGGGACTCGTCCACATCTCCGAGATCGCCTGGGGCCACGTGAAGAACCCGGCCGAGTACGCCCACATGGGTGACAAGGTCCGCGTGAAGGTCATCGGCATCGACGGCGACAAGCTGTCTCTGTCCATCAAGCAGCTCACGAAGGATCCGTGGGAGGAAGTCGCCGAGCGCTACCCGGTGGGCAAGAAGGTCTCCGGTTCCGTCGTCCGCTTCGCGGATTACGGCGCGTTCCTGAAGCTCGAGAAGGACATCAACGGTCTCGTGCACCTGTCCGAGATCGCCCACCAGAAGATCACCGACCCGAGCGAGGTGCTCACGATCGGACAGAAGGTGGAGGCCCAGGTCATCAACATCGACGTCGACGAGCGCCGCATCGGACTGTCCATCAAGGCTCTCAAGCCGATCGACAAGGAGACGCTGGAGAAGATGAAGGCCGACGAAGCCAAGGCAGCCGAGGCGAAGGAAGAGAAGACCGAGGAGTCTTCCGAGGAAGAGGAGGCGCCGGCCGGTCCGTTCGTCGCTTCCAAGGACGGCAAGAAATACTACGCATCCGACTCCGCCGCGGGCAAGAAGATCAAGGGCGACAAGCGCGTCTTCTTCCAGAGCGAGAAGGAGGCCGAGGAAGCAGGGTACACCGCGTAATCATACGAAATCCAAAAGGGCGCTCCGTTGCAAGACGGGCGCCCTTTTCGTATGCTGCTTCTCCCATGAGAAAAGGCATTATCTTCGACTTCGACGGCACGATCGTGGACAGTGAGACGCACTGGCCGCCGGTAGCGCAAGCACTGCTTCGCGAGGTGACGGGAAAGGATTGGACCTTTGAGGAACAACGCCAGTTCATCGGGCACGGGCTGGACGCGCAACACCTGGTGTTGCAGCGGGACCATGGCATGACGCACACCCTTCCGGAATTCCGCACTGCGGTCGGGCGGTACTGCGACATCGTGTACTCCCAGCTGGCACAACTGCATCCCGGCGCGCGCGAGTTATTCCAAAGATTGGAAGAAGCCGGGGTACCCTTCACGATCGCATCCTCGGGACACCGCGACTGGATCATGAAGGCCATGCGCCGGCTGGAGATCGACCGGTTCTTCCGTGACGGAATCTGCACGGCGGACGACGTGGAGAACACAAAGCCTCATCCGGACGTATACCTTCTCGCAGCGCAAACCATCGGCAGGGATCCTGCGGATTGCGTCGGCGTTGAAGATTCATCCATCGGACTGCGTGCCATTCATGCCGCGGAAATGACAAGCATTGCCTATCATACCTCCCATAACGCAGAGCAAAACCTATCGGCTGCCCACATGCACATACATGATTTTTCGCAGCTGACACGCGAACGACTCGAAGACCTACTCGCGTAATGCCTGATCGCTGCGGAAGTGCAGGTGCAGGTACGGGACCTCCTGCCCTCCCCCTTTGCCGACGTTGAACTGGAGCTTGTACCCATCGATCCCGTGCCCCTTGGCGAATGCCTGCGCCTTCAGGATCAGCATGCCCGGAATGTACGCCGTCTCGGGCGTCGCGTGCGCGATGGACTCGATGAAATGCTTCGGAATGAAGAGGATGTGCGTCGGCGACTGCGGATGGATGTCCTTGAACGCGAGCACGTCTTCGTCCTCGTGGACGACGGACGCGGGTATTTCCTTGCGGAGGATCTTATGGAAGATGGTGTCGGTGGTCATAGATACGCCGTATGGTGCCACAAAAGGCATCCATAAGCCAAAATATCATTGATTTTTCAAGCAAAAAGGAGGATAATAGAAGAAATGGCAGCAGCTACACCAGAACGCGGCCTCGACACACAAAAATCCCCTGAAACGGTTTCTCAGCCGTCGAAGGCAATCCAGTTGGAACAGGTGGAAGGCCTCAGTGAATTCGTCGATCAGATTAATCAGATCAAGGAACACGCATCCGATACCGCGGGCGAACAATGGGCGGGCGGCTCCGGAACGCAGAAGGCCGTGACGACGACGGGGCAGCAGCAGGGCGCATCCGCACGCGACATGGCGATGGCCAACCTTCCTCCTGCCAAGACGATGCAGAAGGAGCTGGAAAAGCACATCAAGGAGGAAGTGAAGAAACTGCGGAAGCAGGCGAAGACGATCACGCGCGTCGGCCAGCCCGGCGGAGCGCATAAGCTCACGCTCCTCTACCGACAGATCCGCCATTTGAACTCACTCCTGGCTGCCATTTGGGATACGTCGCTGGACGTGCTGAAGAGACTCTTCGTCCGCGTATTCGTGGACAAGCAGTCGATCCAGTAAGAGACTGTCCGGCGGAATCAGTCTTCCTTTTTGTGGTGTTTCTTCTTTCCCTCCAGGAAACCGGATACCCACTCGATCGCCTGGTCCGTCATGGACAGGGGCTTGAGGATCACCGTTTCAATCTCCGTCGTGACGTTGTCGACGCGCTTCATCACTTTGCGCAGCGATACCACGATGAAAATGAGGTGATACAAGACGATGAGGAGCAACACCGCGACTGCGATGTACAGGGCCGTCATGATATCCGCTGTGGACCACACCATAGGATGGAGGGAAGTGTTACACTGAACAGTACGGACCGACGCGCATATGCGCAATCTCTTACATCATTCGTTGCGACTCATGACAAGCCATTCACTGCCGGCACAGCTGAGACATGTCTGGCTCCTGCCGCGCCACGCGTTGATATTGGGAATACGCCTCTACCAGCTGACGCTGTCCCCCGACCACGGACCCCTGAGGCACCTGTGGACCTATGGCTATTGCCGCCATTCCCCCACCTGCTCGATGTACGCGATCGACGCAGTGAGGCGGCGCGGAGCCATGATTGGAGGCATTTTGGCTGCCAAACGCCTCCTTTCCTGCCATCCATGGGCCAAAATAAGCGATGAGAAGCTTGCCGAGCTTGCAGCCAAACGGTAATTCCGTAGAATAACGGGGCTCTTTAAACAAGCGTGCCGAACGAGCGCTTTGCGCGAAGTGGAGGCACTCCTTGCCGAAAAGATAGCCCATGAAAGAAAAACCGGAGGTTTGTCTTTCATGCCTGTCCAAGCGGGTATCGTACAATGGTAGTACATCAGCCTTCCAAGCTGAGGACGCGGGTTCGATTCCCGCTACCCGCTCCAACAATGGAATTTACCGCAATACAACAAGAGGCATTCAACTGGATCATCGGAATTCTGCAGAAGCATCAAATCCCCTTTCAAGTTTCGGGAGGCCTTGCGGCAAGGGCTTATAATGCCAACCGGCCGCTGAACGATATTGATATCGATATACCAAACGAATTTTTTCCCGTAATAATGGAGGATGTACTACCGTTCGTCACGCATAGGCTCGCACGATACGTGGATGCCGATTGGGATTTGCTCCTCATGACCCTTAGCCGCAATGGCCAGTCAATCGACCTTTCTGGCATGGATGACGTACGCATCTACGACAAGGCAGCAAACGTCTGGGTGAAAATTCCCAGCAATTTGGAAAAGCGCGTGATACGGGAAGTCATGGGTATACAAGTACCCGTGATCAATCCCCATGAGCTCATCGCTTATAAAGAAAGGCTGAACAGATCGATCAATGGTCACGCCATTGATAAGGAAGACGCCGTCGCGGTACGAAACTTCATCAGTTCCGAAAAGCTCCCATAAAGAACTCCAACCGAAATTGCCCCTCGGTTCCTTTCGCCATACACTTCACCCACCCCCTGCCCCCTCCCCCGCATGATGAATCCCGTCGTCCACTTCGAACTCCCAGGCACCGATATGGAACGCATGAAGAAATTCTACGGCGATGCGTTCGGATGGCAGCTCAATCAGCTGGGTCCGGAGATGGGAAACTACGTGATGG
>CAZSMX010000002.1:59948-89083 GCA_964608325.1 uncultured Candidatus Peribacteria bacterium | reverse complement strand
ATCCTGCAGCCTCTGGACATACAGCCCCAATGATCAAAAAGCCGGATATGGCTTACAGGGCAACCCCGACCGCCGAGCGGAATAACATGCCGATGCCATAGGCGGCGAATGCGCCGATCGCTCCGACGAACACGATTTCGAGAGGCCCTTTGTAGAGCTTCTCGCGCGTGACGTAACTGCGTGCGAATCCAAGGAGGATAAGGGCGGCGAAGGTTCCAACGATGGCAGTGGAAAAGCGACTCGCTTCGTGGATGCCCAACATGTAAGGAAGCAGCGGGATGGACCCGAAGAGCACGAAAGACACGAATGTCATGACGGCATCCAGGAACGGCTTCGAATTGGCATCCCCCGCGTGTCCGTGCTCCGCGATCATCATGACTTCCACCCAGTTTTTCTTGTCGGAGGTCACGACATCCACGGCATGATCCAAATCCGCCCCCTTGAAGCCGAATGTCTCGATATATTCGCGTACTTCCGCGCGTTCCATGTCCGGATGGCTCTCGATTTCGGCCATTTCCTCTTTTCGAATGCGGTTCCACTGCGCCTGATCCGACCGTTCGGACAGGTATGCCCCCGTCGCCATGGATAAGCCGTCCGCTATCAGGTTGGCAAGTCCGAGGACGATGACGATCGACGACGGAAGATCCGCACCGACGGTGCCGGCGACCACGGCGAAGGTGGTGACGATGCCGTCGTTGCCTCCGTAGACTATTTCGCGGATGGAAGATCCCAGCGCATGGCCGTGGAACTCTTCAGTGCGGTGTCTCTCAAGCTCCGGGGACGTTATGTGCTTCATAGGCCAAGATCTTAACACACTTCAAATATTCATCGGGGAGATGGAAGCATGACGATCGATATAGTCGGAGTAATGCAAAGTAACGCAATGTAAAATGACGTATGTATCGCTTATAGGTGCTACAACGCTCAAATCTTCACCCCCCTGTAGATCGGGAAAAACAGGAATCTACTGTTGCCGTCATGTACGACGAGACGCAGAAGATCCCCGAAAGTTTTCAGAATCACTCTCAATTTGGCACCTGTGGGCTTTCCGACAGTACGCGGCAAATGACGAACCGGCACCTCCGCGAATCGGAAATCATTTTTTTTCATATTGAAAAAAAGCTCGGCGTCGAAGAATGCCCCGGTAGCATAGATAGGACGAATGTGCGGCCAGATTTCTCTTTTGAAAGCCTTCATGCCACATTCAAGATCCACCACTTTCATTCCGAAAAAACAATTTATGGCCGCCCTATAGATCTTTGAATTCAACCCCCGGAAAAATGGATCGGCCCTCTTCGTCCTGATACCGGATACAAGGTCGAATTCGGGGAAAAGCGGCAAAAAAGCCGTAAGCTCAGCGGCAGCGAATTGCCCGTCGCTATCCATGAACGCAATAAGCTCTTTTGTGGCCGCATCGCATCCGCTTCTGATCGCGCTTCCGTACCCCTTATTGATGGGATGACGGACAATTTTCAAAATGGGAATAACACGCGCAAGACTGTCCAAAAGCTTGGATGTTCCGTCTGTCGAACCGTCATCCACTACCACTATCTCTCCATCCATTCCCGAAGCGAGCAGCCACTTCTGCGCATCGGCGATCGTAGCGGGAATAATACCCTCTTCATTGAAGCAAGGAAGCACGATGGAAAGGGATTGTGTGTGCATGGGAATCTTCTATGTATTATAACATTTTACACAAAAATAATCAAACAACCTCTGCATAGCTAAAAGCACGCTTTTTTGATATAATGAGAGGAATGAAACAAACATTCGATATCGCAGTCGTCGGCGCAGGTTTCTACGGTTGCAACATCGCACTGCAATTAAAAGCAAAGGGATACGACGTTGTTTTAGTGGAAAGCGGAGCCGATCTTCTCACCCGCGCGAGTTACAATAACCAGGCGCGCGTTCACAACGGCTATCATTACCCGATGAACATCACGACAGCCTTGCGTTCGCGCATGAACTTCCCGCGTTTCATCAAGGAATACTCCTCCTGCATCGACAGCGATTTTACGAAATACTACGCAATCGCAAAAGCCCGATCGGACGTCTCGGCCGAACAATTCGAAACCTTCTGCCAGCGCATCGGCGCGCCTATCAAAAAAGGGCCCGACCACATCCGTCAAAAGCTCAACCCCGACACGATCGAGGAGGTATTCGAAGTGCAGGAATATGCATTCGATGCATCGTCCATACGGGAACATCTGCGACGCCAGATCGAGGAAGCCAAAATCCCCGTCTACCTTCGAACGGAAGCCAAAAAAGTGGTGCCAACCGAGCAGGGCTTGTCCGTAGAATGCATGTCGGACAAGGGTCCGCTCACCATCGAAGCAAAAGAGGCCTTCAACTGCACATATGCCCAGATAAACAGGCTCTTGCACGAATCCAACCTGCCCCTGATTCCCTTAAAGTATGAATTGACGGAAATGGCCTTGGTGAAAATGCCACCGGCTCTGCAGGAAGTTGGCATGACGGTGATGGCAGGGCCATTTTTCTCGTTCATGCCGTTCCCTTCGCGGCCCGGACTGCATACCGTCAGCCATGTTCGGTATACGCCGCACTCCCATTGGATCAACCGAGGATACGAATACACGGATCCGTACGAGTACTTCGACGTCGCCGCGAAAGAAAGCAATTACCCCAAAATGGTCTCGGATATCAAAAGGTATTTCCCCTCCATCGAGGGCGCCACCTACGAAGGTTCGCTATGGGAAATTAAGACCACCCTTGTCACGAGTGAAAAGGACAAAGGACGGCCGATTCTATACCTGCCAAATTGCGGCTTAAAAGGGCTTCATTGCATTATGGGTGGCAAAATGGACAATATTTATGATATACTGGACATACTCTCTGACGCATATCCAAACCGCTCCACATACACATAAACCCCATGGATAAACTTGATTATGTCATCTCTGTCGTCGCGCCGGTTCACAACCAAAGCAACGTCATTCGCGAAATAATTCCGCAACTGGCGGACAAGCTCGATGAGAAGTACGAAAACTTCGAAATTTTGCTAATCGATGATGCATCCACGGACGATACGACGACGATTATCGATGCGTTGCTAAACGACGTAAAGTGCGTGCGTTACCTGCGCCTGGGCAGGCATCTTGGGAAGGAAGCGGCTATCACCATGGGCCTGCGCAGCGCGATCGGCGATTTTGTCTGCGTGATGTCGCTGAAGGAAGATCCCATTGACGCTGTTCCCCAGCTTCTCGATGCCGCGATGCAGAATAAAAAAGGAGTCGTGCTCGGCATACAGAAAAACCCAAGGCAAAAATCACTCGCGCTGAAAACCCTCACTCGCCTCTTCCACTGGTATTGCAAGAAGACAATGGGCCTCATACTGCCGAAAAATTTCGAAATGTTCATGGTCCTCAGCCGGAAATCCGTGAACAGCCTGACGAAGGGAAAAACCAGCGAGTGTTTCTCGCGCATCATCAGCCTGGAAAGAACCGAAATGCAATACACCGCCAAGGAGCACGGCAACGACCAGAATTTTACCTTTATCAAGAAGCTGCAATCCGCTGCGGATACGATCGAATCGAACTCCGTCTACCCGCTGACCCTGGTGACGTTTCTCGGACTCTTCGCGAGCGGTATCAATCTCGTATACACCATGTACGTATTGGCAGTCGCATTCATGAAGAAAGACGTCATGCACGGATGGACAACCACCTCTTTGCAGATTTCAATAATGTTTTTCCTGCTTTTCACGTTTTTGACAGTGCTTTCCAACTACGTGGGCAAGCTGTTCAATGAGCTTATCGGAAAAGAAATCGATCCGATCATCTTCGAGAAAAACAGTTCCGTTCTCCTGGCGAACGCCGAGGAGAAAAACGTGCTTTCGTAATGAATTCCATGCTTTCTTCGCTCTTCAGCAATCGGAAAAAACTATTGGCGTACGTCGCGCTGTTCGCGTTGTTCGCATTATTTTGCAATCTCTTCGTGTACTCCTTCGCGATGGAGGAGGAAGGAAAAATTATCTTTTCCTTCGACGCGAGTTTTTACTGGATAACCTTCGAAAGACTGGGTTCAAAGCTCCTGACGAATCCGTTGGCACCGCTGAACGAAATTATGATGACGAGCCGCAACAGCGATTACAACTACTCCGTCCTGCTGTTCCTGCTTCCGTGGTCGCTCCTCTTCGGGCATGACCGCATCTCCCTCGTAATGGGTATCGTGAACGTGCTTGTTATCCCTGTCGGCATGATGTTCGTCGCGTTGAACGCGTACGTGCTGAGGAACGCGGGGATACAGAAAGGCTGGTTTCTGCATGCGTTCATCGCACTCGCCACATTGTGCTTTTTCCCGCAATTCTGGATCCCTGTGCTTAACGGAGTGCCCCTGGTATTCGGGCTGTTTTTGATGTCGGCGATTCTGATCCTGTATTTTTTCGTCACGCCGCAGGAAATGACATGGAAGAAGATACTCGGGATGTCTTTTCTGTTCCTGATCCTTTTCATACTGAGACGCTGGTTTATGTATTGGATAGCGGGATTCTTCGTCGCGATGTTCGTTGATTGCGCAATAACATACTGGTTGCACCCAGACAGGAGGCCCGAAACAAGGAAATTCGCTCTCAGATGCCTCTACATGGGGCTTGTGCTAGCGGGTTTGTGCTTCGCGCTGCTGACGCCGCTCATGATCCGCGCCCTCACCACCAACTACGACGATATTTACGCCGCATTCACGATCAAGAACCTCACCCTGCTGAGGGGGGGTGCACAACATAATCCTGCAGTTCGGATACATACAGAGCTGTATTTGCGCCGGAGGGCTGTTGGCGATGCTTATCAACGCTTCGACGCGGCGCTTCGCAATATTCCTTCTTGTACAATGGACAGTCGCCTACACGATGTTTTTCCCGCAGATTTATAACCCCACGCATTATTACTTCCTGATGCTGACGATGCTTCTGGGATGTGCATTCTTTGTTTCGACGGTCGTGCACTATGCCAGGTTTCGCGTCCTACAAGCATTACTGCTTTTGGCCTACATAGCCTTCTGTATCGGAAATTTCCAATGGACTTTTTACCCCGCGCTCGGAAATCATCCGTCGTACATCAAGGTTTTCGGCAAAAACATGGGGTTGGGCAGCCATTTCTATCCACGCTTCCGCACGGACATGGAGCAGTTCCTGGCGATGATCGGCGCACTCGAAAAAGTCACGGGCCCGAAGGACAAGGTCTATTTCCTCGTCAGTTCGCCTGCATTGAATTACTCCATGGTCAAAAACGCGTACTTCACTTTCGACAGGAAGAACAACATCGGAAGCAAGATCATGAATACTTTGGACGTCGACAAAAGGGACGGCTTCCCGACAAAGCTATTCGAAGCAACCATCGTCGTCGTCGGGGACCCGACGGCCCCGCTCGTCCCGGACGAACAGCAGATCGCGATCCTTCCCGCGCAGATGCTTTTGAACGGCACGGGTATCGCCCGTTCGTTTGAGAAAGTGCCCGGCGAGTTTTCCCTGGGCAAGGATACGAAGGTCACGATTTATCGCCGCGTGAGGAATTACTACAGGTCCGACGTGGAGGAGCTCTCGAATGCCCTGATGGAACTGTATCCCGATAGGCCGTTCATCTACGAAATCCCCGAAAACCTCCCGAACGTTTCAAATTGACGGACGCGTCCACGCTCAGATGAAATAGTGGGAAGCGAGCGATGAAACCTGGAGCAACGTGAGCACCCAGACTGCGATGACGGCTGTTTTGACCATGCTGCGTTGCTTGTAAAAGCGAGAAAACACTGCAATCATAATTGCATGGGTGACCCGAGATCAATCGAAAACAAGAAGGATATGGCAATAGCGTGTGCGATTTTCATCGTGAGCGCACTGATTTTCCTTACAAACAGATACACGGGCGGCGGGGATTTCGCCGCAAACGAACTCATTCCCATATCCGTCATACGGACGCATGACCTTTACATGAACGAATTCGCGAAACCCGAACCCGTCACGGAACGCGAAAAATTTTACGCGAAGGTCAATGACGGCCTCTCTGAGTATTTCTTCCGCAAAACCCCCCAAGGCAACGTCGTCTCGTTGTTCCCAATCGTTCCAGGCATCCTGAACGTGCCGGTGTTCTTCATGGCGGATTTGCTGGGCACGGATCTCTTCAAGCATAAGCAATGGCTGTCGCATCTGACCGCGATATGGGTGGCCTCCCTGTCGGGAGTTGCTATGTTTTATTTCCTCAGGAACATAACAGGCGAAAGATCCACCGCCGTTCTCTTCACGTTGATTTACCTTTTTGCAACCTGCACCTGGAGCATCGCAAGCAGAGGCCTCTGGCAACACGGCCCATCCATGTTATTCGTGCTTACGGGGCTTTTGCTCCTTTCTCTTAAGAAAGAGAGCTATGTCGGATTTTCCGGATTCTTCTTCGCGCTAGCGGTGGTAAACAGGCCCACGAACATTTTCTTCTATGTTGCCGCGGCGGCATATGTCGTCCTGAACCGCCCCTTGCTCACATCGGCAGCCTTCGCGGGTTGGTCGGCAATACCGGTCGCTTTGAACTTCTATTACTACTACACATATTGGGGCTCCCTGCTGGGCCCATACGTAAAAGCCTCTCAAGCAGCCATCAAAACTTCCGACAAGGATTTCCACTCGATCTCGACAACATTCATGATGTGGCTCATCAGTCCGAGCAGAGGACTGCTTGCCCTCTCCCCTTTCTTCATATTCGGATTCCTCAGGATGCCATCGATCTGGAAGAATGCGAAAGAAGCGCCGTTCTTGAAATGGTTCGTACCGTGCATCGTCCTGTATATGGTCATGTATGCCTTCGTGAACGGCGTAGGCGGATGGACCTTCGGCTACAGATACATGACGGAACTCGTGCCATTCCTGGTCATATTCGCAGCGCTGTTCTGGCGTGAAAAGATACGACCGCACCCCTTGGGCTTCTTTTCGGTATCATTTGCGTTCTTCCTGACCTTCTCGGTGGTTGTGCAGCTGCTGGGCGCTTACGTGTACCCGTGCGGATTCGACAGCAAGCCTCCCATCGATGAGAATCGGGCAAGGGTCTGGTATTTATCTGACTCGTCCCTCACGCGCTGCGTCGACAAACTTGTCGCAAAATAATCCGTATTTTCTTATCTTCATTTATGAAAAACGCTTTGATAGGTTCCACGGGATTCGTGGGTTCGAACATTATGGGCGGTGATGACGGCCGATTCAGCCACACGTACCATTCCTCGAATATCAACGAAATCAATGGCCAGGAATTCGACCTGGTTGTCAGCGCAGGTTTTTCGGCCGTGAAATGGAAGGCAAACCAGGACGGAGATGAAGATTGGAAGGGAATCAGGTCCCTTTTGGATCACCTGGAAAACGTCCGTGCCAAGCAGTTCGTCCTGATTTCCACGGTAGATGTCTATCCCACTCCGTCGGGCGTCGATGAAGACACGGCGATCGAAGAACACTCGGGTGAGCCGTATGGCCGCAACCGCCTCCTCGCGGAAATGCGCATCCGGGAGATGTTCCCGAAGACGCTTGTCATACGCCTCCCTGCGCTGTTTGGAAAAGGACTGAAAAAAAACGTTATCTTCGACCTCCTGAATGCCAATGAGCTCGCATCCATCAATCCGCGCAGCTCTTTCCAATATTATGATCTTTCCAGGATATGGGAAGACATGCATACGTGCTTGTCCGCCGATGTGCCCCTGGTGAATTTCGTGACGCCACCAATCGCGACAGACGAAATTATACAACCCTTCTTTCCAGGCCTTGCTGACAGGATAGGAACCCATCCAAATCCCGAGTCGCAGTATGACATCCGCACCAAGCATGCCGCACTCTTCGGGAACTCCGCGCCGTACCTATATGGCAAGGAAGAAAGCCTGGAACGACTCGGGGCATTCATCCGATCCGCATCCTCCTATACCTCCAAATGAAACTCTCGATTTCCAATCTGGCATGGCCATCGACACAGGAGGATCGCATCATTGCCATTCTTAAGGAAAAAGGTGTGAAAGGAATGGAAATTGTACCCTTCAAGCTATGGGGCGATCTGGCGAAAACTCGGGTCGAAGATGTTCGATCCTATCGGAAGAAGATGAATGGGGAGGGATTCACCATCACCGCCCTCCAGGGCATTTTCGGACCAAAAACAGATTTTCGCCTCTTCGACGATGATTCGCGGCCAAGGCTCATGGAATACATGAAAAAAACGAATGAGTTGGCAGCAACCCTGGGTGCAAAAACCATCGTGTTCGGCGCCCCGGGCGTGCGTGATACGACCGGGAAGGACCCTGATGAATGCAGGAAAACGGCTGTTTCCTTCTTTCGTGAAGCGGGAGAACATGCAATTGCCAGGGACGTTTCGATTTGCATAGAACCAAACGCCCGGGAATATCATTGCAATTTCATCACGAACACGGCGGAAGCGTCCTCCTTGGTAAGAGATGTGGGAAGCAAAGGTTTTCGCCTGCATTTGGATGCAGCCTGCATGACCCTGGAGGCAGACACCGCCGATGCCATACGCGACAACATGGATATCCTGAACCATTTCCATGTGAGCGAACCCCATCTCGGCACATTCTCCAATCCGCAACCAACGCATGCCGCCTTTGCGCGGGCATTGAAGGAGGAATCCTACGACGGATGGGTATCCATCGAAATGTTAGAAACGGAACATCCCGACGAAAGCGTGGTCGAGGCGGTGAGATTCGCGCAGGAGGCATACATGTGATCTCCCGTGCGCCAATCCCCTCTTATTGTCCCACATTGTTTGGCAGAAAACGTACAGATGAAAAAAATCCTGACGATGTATCATATTCATGCTTTCCTATAGGCGCTTCTTTCCTTGGCACATCCAATGAATCGCACGGTGAAAATCACAGCGCCCTTTGCAATCGTTGCAGCCCTGGCGGGCGCAGCTTTTTTTCTCTTCTACCTTGGCGAACGCGTAACATTATACAAGACGTTTGAAGAACCGCCGGCCAGGCAAGCAGACCACATAGATCCTTCGACGGTACGCAATGTCATGCAGACGGACGTCCTCGTGGTCGGCGAGTCACTTGGGGGCATGTCGGCCGCATTCGCAACGGCTTCGAACGGAATAGACACCCTTTTGGTCGCCAGTACGCATAGGTACGGCGGCGCCCCCGTGCACGCAGGACTCAGCGCTTTCGACAGCGCGGGGCAAAAATGGGAAAACCAGGGACTAGTCAAGGAAATGCAAAATTACTTAGGGGAGAACGTCTATCCCACACTCGGCAATGCATCGCTGGGCATCGGACCGAGTATCGCGACCCTCCCCGAGGACATAGAGCGGTTCATTCAGTATAAAATCGACTCCCTGAAGCAATTAAGAACCGTGAATAAATATCGTCTCGTGCAACTCATCGGCAACCCGCCGTCGGCGACGGGCGCGATCTTCGCGGGAGTCGATGATCCTTCGAATCTCTTATTGGTACGTTTCAATACTCTTATCGACGGGACGGAAACAGGGGAAGTCTTCGGTAAGACAGGTTCGTTCGACATAGGATTCGACAGTCGGGAAAAAACAGGAGAAGTAAGCGCCTTCCCCTCAAAAGTTCGCGATTTCCTGGTATACGGCTATAAAATTGGAAAAAAGATCGTGCAAGGGATTGGCAATAGGACACAATCGACCGGCGTGATTTTCAGCTTGTTGGACAAAGGTTTCGCAGGGGATTTCTACGGGATCACCGAAAAGACCTGCTACGAATCCTCTCCGGATGCAAAACCCATGATGGTCGGAGGATCCGTATCCATGCTGACCGAAAACTGCGAAGCCAATATCGAAATTCGACCCGATTTCAGCGACACATACGACATATATTTCATGAACCATGGCAACACATCGGTACGGATGATCGTTTCGGCAGCCGACGGGGAAACGCTTACACTGGAAAAGACCTTCGTTTCTTCGAAAAAATTCATCAAGATGGGAACTTATTATTTCGGCAATGACCGGGTGTCGTCCGTGCGGATTCTCGGGGAAGAAAAAGGATTGGATGCGGAAGGCGTGGTCCTACTCAAGAAAAATTTCCCACATCCTCCCATTTACGTCGAAAACGTTGAAAAAGACACATCGTTGGAATTCCAGAACGAGTACGGATTCGCCGACGCAACCGTCTATGCCGACATCGAAAATGATGACGCAATCAAATCCTTTTACATGAAGATCAACGGAACGGAATTCATGTTCAAAAAGGTATCTCAAGGCACGTGGTTCTCCGAAAACGTCAATATATCCGCCGGGAAAAATTCTCTTTCGTTCAGGAACGCTATCCCTGCGCGCCTAAAGGTGGTATTCACGGGCGAATCCACGAAAAACAGGGTGATCCTCACGGAGCAAAACGGCAAAGTGCAGCCTGCGGAAAAAGGAAGTTCGGGAACATGGACTTTCAACGTGAAGGAAAAGGGGAAATATTTGATCGTGACCGATTGGAATCCCCCCAAATATACGTATTTCAGGATCTCACACAGGGATGTACCCGCCATTTTCGCACGGTATGATGCCCCCTATCTGAATGCGGACACCCCGCTTGCCTTTGGCGTGCTGGAAGCAGGAAAGGAGTACGTCTTGAATATCACGGCGCCCTTGGAAACGGATCCGTCAAAGCTGGCGGCAACCTTGATTCACCTTGAAAGCTCAGGCATCGAGCTGGCAAGCGGCAAAGCACCTTCCATCAAGGTAAGCCACAGCGGCATGTTCGACGTTTGGATCAAGGACGCGGTTGGCCCCGGCGGGGAATTGCAATGCACTTACGAAACCGAACCGTGTTTCGTAGCCCATGATGACGAAGACCTGAACTACCAGCACGCCGGCACTTTCTTCCTCCAGCAGGAAAAGGAGCTTGTGTTAAAAAGCAATCACGAGATCGATGTCCTCGTGATTCCGAACCGCACCATCGACGTATACCGAAGGAATATGGATTCTTTCTCTGCATCGGCGAACATACAGAGATTGGACGAAGGGAAATATGAAATGGTTTCCGACTCACCCGTTCGATCCGAAGCAGTCAGGTTTACACATGATGTCACGGGAAAAACACAAACCGGTACGATATTCCTGCATACCGGGGGGCCGCTCACGGTCGGTTTCATCGCATCCGATGCGCCGTCCGCCTTTTACCTCTTCGAAGCCATCCCGAGAACAGGAGACACATTCAAGGCTTTTCGAAACCTTTTTTCAGAAACAACCCTGAACCTCTTCAAGTTCAGAAACATCGTCACGCGCGCCAATCTCCCCCTCCTCATGGAAAGAAGGCAGACCATAGCGGATGTCTCAAACGATTCCCACGGGGTAGCCCTCGTCCTGGACTTCAACTCGGATTATTCCCCGGTCCTTGCCGGCTCCATCGACGACCCCGCGCTGTACCGGAACTCCAAGGCACTCGCTTATTCGTACTACTACTGGCTCAAATACATGATGCCGAAATCCGCGGCGTTCCTGGGATGCGATACGCTTGACCAACCGCTCTGCAATTCCAAGCGCGTGGAGATGTTGATGGATCTCCTAGGAACGGATGACGGCTTTGCGGAAGAAAATTACATCCGCGAAGGCAGGAGAGCGAAGACGTTGAAACCCATAACGGAAAACGACTTGTTGCTCGGGTACAGGAAATGCAACGAATGCACGAGGGAAACATGTTTGGAATTCGAATCAGCCACGAATATCTGCCTGGAAAAAACCCAAACTGCGATTCTGTTCGACGACGCGGTAGGGGCGGCGTTTTATCCTTTGGATTTCCACACGTTTTTCGCAAAAAAGGAGCAATATATACCGAATGAATTCATCAATACCATGAAGAAGAAAGGCTTTCTCCAGTCCGACGAACAGCCCCTGTTCAAAAGGACGATGCGTGCAGCGCCCTCCGAGATCACGCTGGGCTCGATCATCCCCGCCGACGGTTCCAATATCTATCCCGCCTCGACGAACTTCGGGGTTACGCAAATCGCGAACTCCGGCATGCGAACCCACTTGACGGAAATCACGATCGGAACTGCGGTAGGAGAACTCCTGTCGTACGTCTCGCTCCATAAAACGACGCCAATGGAATTATACAAAGACCCGGCTTCTGTAAAGGCATTTCAACATTACCTGATAGAAAAAAATCATGTCGTCTATCCGATCGACGACATGATGGAATCCCCCCTTGCAGTCAGGGCCGTGCAACACCTTATCGCAGATAAAAAAATCGCCGTCACAACGAAAAAATACGAAGCGGCTATCGTAAAGTATTATTATTCTTCGCACTTCGCAGAACCGATCGACAGCGAAAGCACCGCCCTCGGGAAAGAGCTGGACGCGGCATTTGATGAAAATTTTACCTACGGCAAACTGCTGCCTCTGTTCACGGAAAAGGGCGTCGTAACAGACAAAGAGGGCAATCGCACAATAGCGATGGATCTCGGACTCCTGGATGACAAGACATCCGCCCTGTCCGCAGAAGAGCTGGATCAAACAGTGATTTCAAAGGGAACTCTGTACAAAGCGTACTACCTCTTAAAGGGAAGCCAGTGGAAATGAACGGCGCTTCCATCACGAAGTCCGTTCGCCTATTCTGCATGCGTATGTTCGCAGCACTTCTCATCGCGCTTGTCTTTGCACTTTCGGCCTGCACCCCCGCCGAAGTCCCCATGGCGCATAACCATGGCGGCATGATGCAAGGCGCAGACGTCGGAAAATACCTTCCCTCCGACTCAATCGATGCGAAGACCGTACCAACGGCGAAACCTTCGTCAGTCCTGATGGTGAAAGACGGCGATACCATCGACCTGTCGCCGATGGTCGTGAAGAAAATGATCAACGGGAAGGAACAGGTGATGTTTGGATACAACGGCCAAATCCCCGGCCCCCTGATCAAGGCGGAGCAAGGATCGACTTTCTTCGTGAACGTGACGAATAAGATTCCCCTGCCGACGACGAACCACTGGCACGGCCTGCGCTTGGACAACGCATTCGATGGAATGCCCGGCATCTCCCAGTCGGAAATCCGTACAGGCGATTCGTTTCAGTACACCGTGAAGGTCCCTGATAGCGGCCTCTATTGGTATCACCCCCACGTACGCGAGGACGTGCAGCAGGACTTGGGACTGTATGGAAATATCCTCGTGACCCCCACGGGAGGCGAAAACATCCCTGCCGACCGGGAAGAGACGCTCATTCTGGACGATATCCTGCTGAATGCCTTGGGAAACATCGTGCCGTACGGAAAGGACGGAGCGACGTACGTGATGATGGGACGCTACGGAAACACGATGCTGCTGAACGGAGAAACCGATTACACCCTGAGCGCGAGGCAAGGGGAAGTCATCCGCTTCTATCTTACAAATACCGCCAGCGTCCGTCCGTTTCGCATCTCATTCAGTGGCGCTGCAATGAAACTGGTCGGATCGGATCTTGGTACGTACGAAACGGAACGCCCCGTCGAATGGCTGACGATCGGTCCGGCCGAGAGGTACATCGTGGATGTCCTGTTCGACAAGCCAGGCCGGCAACGCCTCCTTCATTGGGGAACCGGCGAACCGGTTTCCATCGGAACCGTAAACGTGTCCCCTCGCCCGCAGAAGGGACCGTATGCCGAGGAATTCTCAAGCCTGCGCACATATCCAGACTCCGTGCCGGAAGCTTCTGCCTTGGCCCCTTACCTGGAGCAAAAGCCCGATGAAGTCCTGCGCGTGTCATTCGAAGGCATGAATCATGGCACGGTAACGGATGATGATGGAATCGAGTGGGAAGATTCCATGCCGATGATGAACGCAATGACGAACCAAAATAACTTCACCTGGAAACTCGTGGACGACCGAACGGGAAAAACGAATATGGATATCCATTGGATGTTCAAATTGGGTGACCGTAAAAAAATCCGCATCATCAATGATGACGAATCCATGCAACATCCCATCCATTTCCACGGACAGCGATTCCTCGTGCTATCAGTCAACGAAAAGCCGCTGGAAAACAGGGTGTGGAAGGATACGTTCCTGCTGCGTTCGGGCGAAACGGCGGACATTCTCCTGGAGCTGACAAACCCGGGAACGTGGATGTTCCATTGCCACATCGCGGAACACCTCCAGGCAGGCATGATGGGGATCTTTTCCGTTGAATAATAACCCGATTGCCGAAGCAGCCATTGTGGATTAGAGTCAAATACGCATTCCCCTTTACGTTTCGTAGATGAAATTCGCGGTTACACATATGCTGAAGTCCGGGCGATTGAAAACCGCCATGGCCACGGTCCATTGGATGGTCCTGGCATCCGTGTATTCCTTCTTTTTGGTCAAAGCAACCTTCCAGTTTAGCCGCCCGGCCGACCTGCTGGCCTTTCACCTTCCGAGAGCACTTCAATACTTCGGCCTAACGACATATCATTTTGGCGAATGGGCCGAGCGGCAAGCCGCAGGCTTCCCGGGCTTGCCGAATTTCATCCAGGGATTTATGGTCGCGCTCACGGGCCAGATAAATTCAGTCAATACGATCAATTTGATAGGATTCGGAGCCGCGGTTTTGGGAATTTTATTCCTCTTTCGGAGGACATTCCCCATGCGCTGGTTTCTTACCTATTGCCTGGCAATTCCGCTCTTTTACTATCACATAACGATAGGGTTCATCGACCTCTTTGCTTCCAGTATGGTCCTTCTGGCGTTCGCGGGGCTACACAGCCTCAATATCAACCAGAAGCCGTTTTGGAGCGCAATATTTGTCATACTCGGATGCACGCTCGCGATGTTCTCGAAAATGACGGTATGGCCCGCCGCCGTCACGATCGCTGCCTTCGCGCTCTCCGCGCTCTTCCTGCATTGGCACTCACCCCATTTGAAAAAAATACAAATCGTCTTGCTGACGGCACTGCTTATTGCTGGCGTCAGTTATTTCCCGCTGAGGAACTTAGTGCTGTTTGGCAATCCCACGCACCCGATCGAACTTAAGCTCTATATGAAAACATTGCCTGCCGTAGCAGTGGTTTCACAGGTGGAAGAAGTGAATATTCCATCATCACTTGTCACGAAAAGCCAATCCCTAGAATTCTTTTATTCGATCATGGAAATGAACAGGGGAAGCAACATCCCCCTCTCCTGGGCCGCGTTCCAGGAACACGGAAGGCCGTTTGAGCGCGACAACATGGGAGGCTTTTTCTTCCTGACGATGATCGTTCTGTTTTCCATGGTTCTCGTTTATTACGTTTCCTATCCCATCAACGGCCTGACGTTCAGCGCGTTCGTGACGTGCGTCGGCGTGGCCGCCAACCTTCCGCACTCCTCGGTCTTGCGATACTGCCTGTATCTGCCATTGATGGGCTTTTTTCTGCTGTGTGCATACTCAAGCGTGCAAACCAAGCCCGTACGCAGGATCACGCACTTCGGATTTATTTTATGCATTGCCTTCGTAGCGCCTTATCTTGGCGATACTTTTTGGATGATTGACCTGCGTCCCCATAGCTCTTTTGCGCCGACAGCCGCCCAGAACTTCTGGCAGGATCACGAAAAATCAACGTTCGACGATTTCCTGATTATCCAGGGTGCATACCCCAGCACGATCTACTGGTCCGGCCCTGATTTCAACAGGTGGAAGATCCGGGAGGAACTGGACAACCGGTATGTAAACACGATCAGGGAAGTGATCGAGAAATAATCACAGCGTATTCTGCTCTGATTCCTCGGTCAGCACCATGCGCCATAACACGCCATTCATTTCCTTTTGACTGGCAAACTGTGGGTTGCCATTGTCATCCACCGACACGTTACCAAACATAGTCGCGGCATACATATAGCCATCGACCCCCTGGTTCCAGGCTACCGCGAAGGGCAGGTGGGCCAAAGGACGGTCATCGACCAATGCCCCCTCGGGGGATGCCTTCGCAAGCCGTACCCAACCGACGTACCACTCGCCGTACAGCATGTATCCATTCAGGAGTCCGCGGTACCTGTCGGCCTCTTTCGGCACGTATTCCGCCCCTACCCACGCCACGCGGAACTTTGTAGACCTATCCGCCAAGGGATCCTCTTTTTCCCGATCAGTTTGACTCGTGTGATCATACGCAATAACCGGTGACGTCAAACCGTCGCAAATAGAAATGCAAAGATCCCCCTCCGCTTTCGGCCAGCCGAAATTCGGCACGGGCTTCGTGACGATGTTCACTTCCTCAAACTTGGTTGAGCCCACATCGGCAATCCAATACCTTCCTGATGCATCGAACGATGCTCTCCAGGGATTGCGCAAGCCGTACGCAAACACCGTATCATCCGCTACGTCCCCGCCTAGGAGGGGGTTATCCGAAGGGATGTCATATCCTTTTCCCGATGGATCCCGATTCGGGAGGATACGAAGGATTTTTCCAAGTTGATTATCCAGGGCCTGGGCACTGTCCGGCCTTCCCTTCTCGCCGAAACTCACGAGCATGGCTTTTGATTGGTCAAAATTAATGGCGCCCGCGCCATGAATCGAACGCGTGGAAAGCGGATCGGAAACGGTGATTATTTCTGCAATGGAGTTCACCGATTGGGCAAAGTAATCCTTATTGAAAACAAAGCGGCTCACCGTGCTCGTCTGCACATCGGTGCAGTAGCTGACGTAGAAAAATTGATTCGTCGAAAAATCCGGATCCATTTGCAGAGCTGCCGCGCCGCAATCCGCCGCCATGTGGACGCCCGGTATCTGAAAATCCGCAAGAAGCGTCGTCTTATCCCCCTTCAAACCGTAGTATGAAACCTTCCCAGACCTGCTTAACGCAAGGAAATCGAGCGAACCAGGAATGAATCTGAAATCGGTCATCGCGGGAAATTCGCCATCCAATTCTATTCTTTCGAACGTCACCGGACCTTCGGAACCCTGTGGGGAAACAATGCATGCCGAAAGAAGAAAACCCAGGAAAACCACGGAAGGAAATCGGTACGTCATAATCTGATGGCAAAGAAAATAGGTATCCACACACTACTGGCATTCAGGACGAAGAAATAGAAGATGTAAATACGCGATTTATTTTTGTCAATTGTTGTACCAGAAGAAATCGACAATAATCGCATCAATGAGCAAAGACATACAAATCGCATATTTCACGATGGAGATCGGCATGTCCAATGCCATTCCCACGTATGCAGGAGGACTCGGTATCTTGGCAGCCGATCTCATGCGATCGTGCGCCGACTTGAAAACCCCCGTTGCTTGCATGACCATGTGCTGGAAACACGGCTACACGCATCAGGATGTCGATGCGAATGGAAAGCAGTCATACAGCGACATACATTGGCACCCTGAAAAGGAACTGTCCAAGCTTGGCACTACCATTGATGTTTCCATAGAGGGAAGAACCGTGAAGGTCGGCGCTTGGATGTATCCGTTGAAATCGGGAAAGCACACCGTACCTGTTTATTTTCTGGATACGGATTTGCCGGAGAATTCACAGGAGGATCGCGATATTACAAAATATCTGTATGGCGGGACGCTTGCGACGCGCGTAAAGCAAGAAGTAGTCCTGGGAATCGGCGGAGTACGCATGCTCCGCGCCCTCGGACATACGGACATCGGGCATTTTCACCTGAACGAGGGGCACTCCGCCTTCCTTACCTTGGAACTTTTGAAAGAAAATAATTTCGACGATAAGGAAGTCCGGAAGCGTTGCGCGTTCACAACGCATACCCCCATTGCCGCCGGACACGACGTTTTTCCGTACGACCTCGCATGGAACATCGTGGGAAACATGCTGCCCTGGCACATCAAAAAGGTAGCCGGAGACGAGATGCTCTCCATGACGCTGCTCGCCATGAATGAGAGCTCTTATACGTGCGGGGTTTCGCGCATTCATGGAAAAGTCGCCGCCGACATGCTTGGAAACGGAAACATTGATTACATCACGAATGGAATCCATCACCCTACATGGGCGTCGTCACCTATCCGCAAGATGTTGGACACCTATGTTCCGAACTGGAAAGAAGAGCCAGACCAATTGAAAAAAGTATTGTCCCTTCCGAATGAAGAGCTGTGGAAAGCGCATCAGCAAAACAAGAAGAAGCTATGCGAGGAGGTACGGAAGCGGACGGGGCAAGATTTTTCGGAAAACATTTTGACGATCGTCGCCGCGCGGCGCATCGTTCCCTACAAGCAAACGGAGCTTTTGTACGCGAACATGGACCGCCTCGTTTCGGTTGCGAATGGAAAATTGCAAATCGTACACTCGGGCAACAGTCATCCGAATGATTCTTTCTCCCAGGAGATAGTCCAGCACCTCAGCAAGCGCTCCAAGGAATACGCGGGAAAAATTTCGATCGCGTATTTGCCGAATCACAGTCCGGACAGCGCGAAGATCCTTACGGCCGGCGTGGATATCTGGCTGAATACGCCTGAGCGACTGAAAGAAGCATCCGGTACGTCGGGCATGAAGGCCGCCATGAACGGCGGCATCAACCTGTCGGTATTGGACGGATGGTGGGCGGAAGCATACGCCATGGATCCGGAATCAGGATGGAGAATCGGACCCGAAATGGGCCACGGCGGCATCGAAGAAATGGTAAAGCAAGATGCCGAAGATCTGTATACGCAACTCGAATTCGAAATCATCCCTTCGTATTACGCCGATTCCAAGGACGGATGGATCGATCGCATGAAAAGAAGCATGGCACTGCTTTCGTACTTCAATACGCATCGCTGTATCCTGGAATATAGAGAAAAGGCTTGGAAATAGGTTATATGGTTGTTTTAGGGTGCTGGAAAGGGTCGATTTGGATCGTCTTTTATGCTATAATCAAGAGATTCCTGTTTTCCATATACATATCAAAAAATGCGACTCGCGATGATATCTCCCTATCCGGATAAAGAACGCAAATTGCTCACGAAAATGAGTGCCGTGGCGCAATACATGGAAATGCTCAATAAGAACAAAACGAAACACGCAAAGCAGGAATGTGATACGACAATATTCACGGAATACTTTTCACAACCTGAAACGTATTTCGAAGAATCCGAAGACAGCCGAGTCTTCATCAACAGGTGCTATCAAAAAGGCAAACACCCTTTTTGGTCCATCCTGAAGCAGCTTTGGAAGAGCGACGCGTTCGACATCATCCACATCGAGCATGAAATTTTCCTGTACGGGGGAATTACATCGCTGCCCTCGCTCATCTTCTTCATGCTCATGGTCAGGATGCGATCAAACTGCATCATTACGCTCCATCACGTCATTTCAAAGCAACAGATCAACCGTACCTTTAATGAAATTTACAACGTTCGTATTCATCCGGTTTTCATCCGGATGGGCTTCTGGCTGTTCTATAAAGCGGTAGGAGCGGTCGCAACGCATATCATCGTTCACGAGGAATACGGCCGCAGGGTGCTGACGGGCGAATACCGAGTCAGGGAAGAGAAAATCTCGGTCATACCCCATGGCGCCACGATCTTGCGTTCGCAAAATCCCCTCTCCAGGCAGCTGCTGTTGCAAGAATTTGACCTTCCCCAGGATGCGGGCACCGTTTTCGGCTTCTTCGGTTACATTTCAAAATATAAGGGACTCGAATTTCTCTTTGAGGAATTTAACGAATATCTGAAAGAACATCCCAAAAGCGTTCTCCTGATCGCAGGAAGCATCCATCCGGATTATCTGACAAATCCAGAGTTGTGCGCCTATATCGAAAAACTGAAGGCAATGGTTCGCGAATCAAACGGAAGGATCGTTTGGTTCGGCACCGTCACCGATGAGCAGATCAACCATTTTTACGACCTCATCGACTGCATGATCCTTCCGTACAGGCAAACAAACGGCGGAAGCTATGTTTTGTCCATTACGATCGGAACCGAAACCCCGTTCCTTGTGTCGGAGGCCCTGAGACCGCTTATCCAGAATGATGCCTTTACCTTCAATTTTTACAAAAACTCCCTGAAAAAAAGGATGGAGGCGTTTTCCAACCGCAACCTCCATACCGAGTCGCATGCGCAGATGTTCGTGCAGGAACTGAAGCGCAAAAGGGTCTGGCCGGTGGTCGCGGAAAAAACCTCGCAACTGTATGAATCGTTGATGGATGCAAGAAAGGCAAAGCCGATACTCGTCGCGGGTGCGTACGGACAAGCAAACCTCGGCGATGAATACCTTCTTGACGTATGCCTTCGCTTGCTTGGGAAAGAAGATTGCGTGGTGCTTTCCACGAATGACAAGCAGACGGCTCACGCCCATGGCGTTCGCTCCGTTCCCAGCGGCAAATTTTCCATCAGGACCCTGCGCGCGTTCCTGGAATCATCCGTGGTCGTGGTGGGCGGAGGAGACCAGTTCAAACTGATCAAGAAGGCATCCGGCAGATCGCGTTACGGCCTGCTCGCAGAAATGTGCCTTTTGACGATCGCCAATCTCATATGGAGAAAGAAAACCCTTCTTTTGGGAATCGGCATCGGGGACATTCACACGCGCCTGGCAAAGGCCATGACTGCGTTTTGCCTGCGATATGCGCATGCCGTGACGGTCAGGGACGAAACGAGCTTCAAGGACGCAACGGCCTTGTCCGGTCGCAGCGACATCAAGCCAGCCTCGGATCTCTCGTTTTTGGATACCGCGGCATCAAGACTGCCAACGACCAGGTTCCGGACGCTTGCCATCGCACCCGCATATCAGGTCGAGCATCAGGACCAATACGCCAGGTTCATCAAGGAAATCGGATTTGCCGCGCAGAAATGCCTGTCCGAGAACAAAGATCTCACACTCACTTTCCTCCCCTTCCAAACGGCATTCCACCCGCACAACGACATCGTCGTCAGCCACGAAATCATGCAGCACATCAGCGCGACGGAGCGCTGTTCGGTGCATCATAAACTATCGACGAATACGGCCTTTCTTACGTTGAGAAACACGGATGTGATCTGGGGAATGAGACTCCATTCCCTGGTCTTTGCCTGCATCAACAGCACGCCTTTCATCGCGCTTATCTACGACGAGAAAATCCGCAGATTCCTCCGGGAAATCGGCTGCGAACAATGGGGCATTGAAATGGACGAGACTTTTTCCGCAGAAAAATTGAATGCGCTTCATGCAAAACTGATGCAATCGCTTCCGTCCGTTATCGAACATCTAAACGAGCAAAAAAAGAGGCTTCGGGAAAAGGCAATGGAGCACATCGGTATCGTGGAAGCGATGAAAAGTGCCGTACGCACCGAAGATGGCACCCCCCTCCCCCTGACCCCTTTCATTCCAAATCCATGACTATGAAAAAAACATCCATGCTGTATTCACAGGCAATCATTGGAATCGCGATCAACGGAGCAAACCTGTTCAACATTATCTTCATGTTGATCGCCCTGCGGCTCCCGGCCCATTCGTTCGCGGAAATCACGAGCATCCTTGCGACGACGTTCCTCTTTTCCGTCAGCCAGACATCGGCAAGGAACCAACTGCTGTTGGTGCGCAAGGAAACGGGGAATTTGCGTAAAAGCATCGGAAGAACGATTGCGACGCTACTGCCGATCGCTATTGCCGAAGCGGCGGTAATTGCCGGTTTCAGTGGCATTATCGCAAAGTTCCTCCATTTCGAATCGCCGCTGCCCTTCATTATCGTATCCGGATGCGCGTTCACCTATGTTATCAACGGCATCATGCAGGGAATTTTCGCGTCCGAAGACCATTGCACGCATCACGCCGTCTCCCTTATCACGGAAAGCATCAGCCGCCTGCCCCTCTGCCTCGTCTTTTTTTACGACGGCTACCACTCCACCGATGCCGCGTGGATCATGCTTCTCGCAAGCTCCTGCGCTCTATTGGTCAATATCATCATCGTACCGAAGTCGCTGCGCACGTATCTCCGTTCATTTTCCCTGAGCTTCAGTTCGGCCAAGGATTTCAATGTCGCGGTATGCATCCTCGCATCCACGGTGCTGGTCGGCTTGGCACTAAAAATCGACATCTTATGGGCAAAGCACATTCTCAGCAGCGAACAGGCTGGCGTGTACGGAATCATGAACTTCATAGCGAGCGTGCTGTTCCTCAATAGCTCCAGCGTGAGCAGGGCTTCCTTGTCATTCCTACGTACGAACAATTTCACGCATATGGTGCTTTCTTCTTATGGGGTCATCGTCGGCATCTGCCTTGTCTGCGTAGCAGGCTTCTATGTCGCCGCAATGCCGCTTTTGACATTCATAAGCCCCGACGCATCACAGATCGACCATAGGGCACTACCCATGCTATTCGCAGCTGCGACCGCATACTGCTTCATCAATTTCAGCTTCCAATTCCTGAGCGTCCTACACAGAAATATCCACCTGGCGCTGACGGGCGGACTCGCGGCGGCTCAAGTGGCTGGACTGATCGTTTTCGGTCATGACATGCAATCGATTGCCAAAGTTCAAGCCGTAATCATGATCGCATTCGGTATGATATTCACGATCGCGTTGCTTCATAAGAAGCATCAGGCTGCAAATCTCCACCGGATTTCCCATCATCCAGCGACGCTCTGATCGCATGAACGCTTCCCTGATACCCTTGCCGGCAAAGCAATCCGATCGTCACCCGCGCCTTTGGGTGCATTACATGGTCGTATTCGGAATCTTCTGCGCTATCTATGCGTTCATTTTCAGGGGGCTGATCGCATCAATTCCTTCGATTTTAAGCGGTGATGCCGTTTTGAGCTTTGACGAAATGGTGCCCATCTTCGATGCAAAAACGCAGTTTTGGGACCAGATTCAGGGAAAATTCAGCGAGCTGACAAACGGATATGAATTCCGAGTCAGATATTCCATCCTGACGACGTGGATGCGTTATTACAAACTCGTCCCCTTCGCGATCATTCTCTCCTCCATCGGTTCGTCGTATTTCGGATTCGTGGCACTCATTTCGTTCCTGCGCCGTTTTACGCCCGACCTTTCGCCCGGGAAGCTGCTGTATGCATCCGCCGCGAGCGTCATGTTGTTTAACCTGATCCTGACCTATTCGAAGATCACGCACTTCTACACATTGGTCCTGGGCTTCAATTTGTTCTTCGGCAGCTTCCTTCTCCTGCTAATCGCGGCTTTCCTGAAGCCAAAACACCCTTGGCGCATCCTAATGGCGGCCGATCTCGTGGCGGCTATTAACCCCGCCGTGCATTACATTGTCATTTATTGCATCGTTCACATGCTCGTGATGCTCTACCTCGTATGGAAGAGCAAACCGGCAGATCCTGTTGCGGGAACGATCCGGCGCCTGGTTAGCCGCGGGAAACATTTCACGCTGGCAACGCTTATGCTGGCAGGATTGACGATCCTCCCCTACGGATTGGCGACGAAGTTTTTCTTTCTGCATGGCTTCGAAAATCTGCAGGACACCGTACCGGTGAACTATTTCCTCATTCGGAACACGTCGATCCCGCTCATCAAGCAGCTGTCCCTTGATATCACCAGCATCATGGACAACTACCTGTACGGCCAGTATTCGCCGCCCTATCCGCGCATCCCGAATTTCTTCTACTTCCTCATAGGATTGATTCCTTTCATACCTTCCGTAAAGCGGTCGCTGTTTCCAACGGAAAAGCAAAGCAGGTTGCTGGACTGCGTGGGAATCCTGCTCCTGCTTTCAGTGTGGTTCGCACTGGGATATACGCCAAACACCTATATTCCCACATTCCATCGTCTGCTATCGCTCGTGGTCAACTCGCTCTACGAGGCGCACGGCTTCCTTGCAAACGCAATCGTGTCCGTGTGCGCTTCTACGATTGAAATCCTGCGCTTCCCGCACCGATTCCAATTCATCACGTTCACGATCCTGATGATGCTCATGCCGATCGGGCTCGTACATATCCATGCCCACCTCTCGCGGCATTTGAAATCCCTGCAAAAATTCCCAAGGTGGAGCTTTGGATTACTTCTCATTCTGTTTTTCATCCCGTTAATGAGCAGTTGGAGCTATCGAAATACGTTCCTTTCCGGTGATTTCAATGATTTCCTGACCCCCTACCCCGTGCGAGACATCAAGGAAATCAGAGACAAGCTGGACATGCTGCCGGAAGGAAAAACGATCGTTCTGCCGCCAAGCGAAGCACAAAAAAGAACAACCGACATGAACGGGGTCCGGCACAAATTCATCGACAAGTTCTTCATTTACTATCTTAACAAACCGAGTTATCACTTCGGATTGTCAGGAGACATCCGCAACAAAAACGATTTCTTCTTCATGCTATGGGCGATTCTCAATAACGAGGATTGGTGGATGTCCACGCTGCAGGAACAGGATATTCGCTATCTCATCATCAGCAAGGAAACGGGGCCCAACAGATTCAGCACGAATGAATACCTGAGCAATATCGAATCCATTCTTACAAAGAACGTCAACGACGCGCCCGTATTCCTTGAAAAAAAATTCGAGAACAGCGGGTTCGTATTGTACGAACTCACATCGTCGCAGACGGATATGCCCGCCAAGGAATACATCAATTTGGATTGGACGTCTTTTAGGTGCTACAAACAGACGGTAACACCGAATTCCGCCGTGTATGAAATGACACTGGATAGCAGGAATATTGACCCAAATGCGACTTCGCTGGATATCATCACGAAGAACAAAGCGAAAACAGAAATGGATGTGTATGCGAAGCTGAATACGAATATGTTCTTCAGGCCGAGTATCGCGAGCTTGGCGTTTAATGAAAACCTCATCCCGAGCAGCCTGTATTTCAATATCATTTACTCGATGTTCAACGTCTTCACTCTGGGTAAGTACAACTACCTGAACATGATCATTCCGGGAACGTATGACACGCTGACTTCAAGTTTTATAGGCCTACCTCGAAAATCAGCGATCAAAATCCCCCTTAAAGTCGAAAAGGAGGGCGAGTATGAGTTATTCCTCCGCGCAATGCCCACGCGCAATACGCTTGATATCAGCGTCGGCAACGAAACCATCCCCACCCTGGTGTTGGATAATCCCGATACCCGCTACTTACGGCTAAGAACCGTGCGTGCGAGGGTGCAACAACTTGTGGATGTATCGAACAACAGCCAGGAAGAACTGGCGAAAAGAATCCCGCGCCAAATCATCCCGATGAATAACGCATACAGCTATACGTCCCTTGGGAAGTTAACCCTAAAACCGGGAACCCACTGGCTATACATGAAGAAGAACGACGACAATCCGCTCGTCGTCGAAGGCGTGCTCCTGCGCCCGACCTTCGTGAACCTGCACACGATCCCCATCAATTACTTAGATCCTAAAACCAGAAAATGAACTCCTACACGCGCATGCTCGCAGGCAGATTGCATACGGTTATCCATGAAAAATTGGAAACCAGGATGATTTTCTGTGTCATCGCGTTCTTCTTCTATTCCATCGTCGTCGCCTATATAGGCAAAGACGCGAAGCCTGAATTGCTCCAGCGGGTCAATGCGATCCAGCATTACGACGGCATGCTCTTGAGGACGGAAAAAGGCTATGACTTCTACGATTTTGCCTTGATGAACATGAGCGAAAAAGTCACGGATCTGTCGAATGAGCATACGAAGACAAACCGCGAGGACTTCTCCTTTGTTCCGATGGGTAACAATATTTTCTTCGCCGACAGTCCGATACAAAAAACATCAAGCGGGTCATTCGACTTGTCGATTATCGGTCCGAGCACGCTTTTGGCCAATAACGGCTCTATGGCGGAGATATTCGACGCTGACGATGAACGAACGTATGATCTTTTAAGTCAAAAAAACATGGAATCCGTGGTTCTTACGAGCAGAAAAGACATCCTGTTCACAACGAGGGAAGCGAACGGAAGTTTTACGGTGCACTATCTGTTCGCAAACTGCCAAGAACCCTCCGTCCTGCGCCTGGGAAGCACCGATACGCCTGCCGCGGATATGCTGCGGGAGAAAGGGCTTCCCATCCAAAAAACCATCACCCTGTCCCCGTCCCAGACGAATGCCGCCGTGCTGGATCATGCATACGGATCCCACATCAATATTCTCAACCTTATTTCGAAGGAAACGAAAGAGGTGATCCTTCCCGATTTCTCCGACAAGCAGATTCACTTTGCCCCGACATTCCTTGGTGACAACGACATCGCCTTCAGCGTCATCGACGGAAGGAGGAATGCCACCGTCCTCTATTCCATCACCGATGGCACCTCGAAAGTCATTTCCGACTTTTTCAGTGACGCGATCTACCTATCCCTGACGGGAAAATTGGTCCTTTTGCAAAGTTTTTACAGCTTAAGTGGAAACGTTCCATTCGGATCCATGAAGATCCTGCAGGAACAGGCGCGCATACCGCGAAACGATATCGAGGCCATTTTGGGTGATGATAATGTCTTGTGGAGGCGTGTTTTCTCGAATCCCAACGACCAATTCGTCTCATTCCATACTGATGCGAACGAAAGATTCAAAGTGATCGAGGATACGAACAAACGCCGTGACATCTCGCAATATTGGTCGAGTATTTTCGATCCGTTCGTACCCAAGGAACTCGAGCAAAAAATCGTGGTGATTGACGGGGATTCGACGACGTCAGAATCAAGTATGATATATCAGATCGATGCCTCGGCTCCTTCCGTATCGTGGAAACATGACATCAGCCCGCTTCTGGAAACCCTGGAGTTGCCTTCCTCGGTTATAGAACAATATCGCTTCAAGAGAGCCCAGAATGGTAACAATTATTTCCTGGAAAGCATTCACTGACCCCCCCGCCTGCTATGCCAATGCCTGTCGTTTCCATCGTCATCCCCTGCTACAACGAACAACCGTACATACGGCAAACCGTCGAATCGTTACTGGTAACATTCCCGGAAACGGATACAGAGATACTCGTCGTGGATGACGGCAGTAAGGACGGGTCGGCGGATGCCCTGAAAGAAGTGACTGAAAAACACGCGCGGGTGAAGGTCCTCATACATGAAAAAAACAAGGGAAAAGGCGCCGCAATCCGTACCGGGGTGGAAGCTGCAAGCGGTGAGATTATTGGCTTCATCGATGGAGACGGCGAGGTCGATTCCCAGTACCTTCTGGAAGCTATATCCATCCTTCGCGAATCGGACTACGTCGATATCGTGATTGGAAACCGGTATATGATTCCCAATGGCTACAGAACGACGGCCATCCGTCGCCTCTACAGTCATGTATACCGCTTAATGAACTGGCTTCTGTTTGCCCTTCCCTGGAAAGACACGCAGGCGGGCCTGAAAGCATTCCGCAGCCCAGTCGCAAAAGAGCTTTTCGGAGCATCGGACATCCATGGATATGCGTTCGATATCGACATACTGGCACATGCGCACCTTCGAGAGCTGCGCGTGGAACAATTGCCCATCGTTCAATCCCTAAAAGGAGTGAGCACGATTACAAAACGTCATATTTTGCAAATGATCGTCGATACAGTGGAAACGTACAATCGCTTTGCCAAAGAAGAGTGGTACTCTGCACGAAAGAATCCTGCGCGACTGCTCCCCTTCCTCTTCCGGCAAATCCTCGCACTACCGACCGCTATCGCCGCCTGGCTCTGCGCGAAGGTAGGTTTATTTGTCTTAGCAAAGACACATAGACAATAAATTCATAAAAAAGCGATAGGATGGATAGGAACCAAGAAACGTCGAATCTCTTTTGCATACTGAACACAAATTATATTCAAACAATATTGTTTGGTTCTTGGTAGTCGCAGAAGTTGCCTATCAATCAACTGCTGCGTACGATGGCGTGATTTGCACAGAGCAGGTCACCGCCCCTTCCCACCACCGACCACACACAGAGAGAGTTGTCGTCATACGAGTTCACGCTCGTTCCCCCGGGCCAACATTTGCACCCTTTTGCATTTCACCGAGACGGAACGTGATCCGCTGACCCTTGTGATGACAACCCTCTCTGCTTTGCAAGGAACGTCCGCCCTCCAGAGGTATGGAAGGCGCGGCGCACCCCACTTCTCCCCAGTGTTCCCTTTGGACGCAAGTCCTCATGGCGGACCGGTCCGGGGACTTCGGTAGGTTCCGAGGAGAAACAAGAAACCAGAGCAAGGCAGCGACGCGGGATACCTCCCCATCGCACATCCACACACACCGCGGCTCAATGCTCCAAAGAGCATCGATAGCCGCACCGGATGACACAAAGACAAAAGTCCGATTCAGTCGGGCTTTTTTCTTATCTGCGAAAAGCAGCCATAGGGGAAGAATTCGGCTCCATCTTCTTGAAAAACGGCTTATCCTTGCTATCATCCCTTGCTATGAACAACCAGCCCAACCAGAATAACGCCTTCGCGCACCTATTCAAAAACGCCCCGCAGCCCCGTCCGACTCCCCCGCAGGAGGCGAGCCTGAACCCGCCGACCGAGCAGGAACAGAAGAAGCCGAACTCCGCGGAGACCGGAGGACTGGAAGCGACGGCGGCGACCAAACTCTCCACGTCCAACGAACCCATGGTCCAGGGCGTGCCGAACATGCCCCTCGAACAGGACCGCCCTGCCATGCCGAAACCCAGGGCGGCGGACTTCGGCATCGTTCCGAAAAAGCGGAAGGTGAAGCCTGCGAAAAAGAAAGCAAAGAAACCCACGAAAAAGAAGAAGACCGTAGCCAAGAAAAAGCTCAAGCCGAAGCCAAAAAAGAAGACTTTGAAGAAAACGGCGAAGAAGAAGGTCCTAAAAAAGAAAGCCGTTAAGAAGGACAAGAAGGCCGTAAAGAAAGCGCCGAAGAAAACCAAGAAAACGGCTCCGAAAAAGAAGTCTGCGAAGGGGAAGAAACGCCGCTGAATAATTCGGTCATAAAGAGCAAGCAAGTGCGTCAGCAATGACGCACTGTTTATATTTCCTTTCCCCTCTTTTCCCCCACCTACTATGGATATCATCTGGTTTCTCATCATCGGCGCGGTTGCCGGCTGGATCGCCGGCGAGATTGTTCGCGGTGACGGTTTTGGACTCGTCGGGAACATTGTGGTTGGTATTGTGGGAGCTGTCATCGGAGGATTCCTCTTCGGCATCCTCGGTATCAGCGCATACGGTCTTACGGGTTCGCTCGTGATGGCGGTAATTGGCGCGGTGGTCCTACTGTTCCTCCTCAACATGTTCCGGAGCCGCAGCGTGTAAAGTTAAATAGTCATCCTGAATGACTAATGGAGGGCATATACGTCCTCCATTTTCAAAATCAGGATAAAAACAATACTAGACCATCCATTTATTATCTGAACAGTCCTCTGGATGGTCGAGAATCGCTGTTTCTGCTATAATAACTGGATTTAACGCAC
>CAZSMX010000002.1:57957-59848 GCA_964608325.1 uncultured Candidatus Peribacteria bacterium | reverse complement strand
GCGAAGGCCATCCATGAGCACCGCCCCGACGTGCAGTTCGTCATGGCCGGCGAGGGAAACATGTTGGAAGAGCTGCTCGACAAGACCTGCGAACTCGGGCTCGCCGAGAACGTGATTTTCACGGGCAAGGTAAGCCGCAAGGAAGCGGACCACCTGTACAAACACGCGAGCTGCTTCGTGATGCCGTCACTCTCGGAACCCTTCGGACTCGTCGCGCTGGAAGCCATCTCCCATGGCGTCCCGGTGGTGCTCAGCAAGCAGTCCGGTGCCGCCGAAGTGTGCGAGCATTCGTTCAAGGTGGACTTCTGGGACACCGACTACATGGCCGACTGCATCCTGACGATCCTGCGCGAAGATCCCCTCTCCGAGCAGCTGCGCTCCGAAGCCCCCCACGTCCTCACACGCCTCACCTGGAAGAACCAGGCCGCCGAGGTGCAATCCGTCTATCACGACACCCTTTCTTCCTCTCTCTGATATGGCAAAGCAGATTTGTTTCTACTTCCAAGTGCACCAGCCGTACCGCCTCAAGGACCTTCGCTACCGCGACGTGACTGACGCGAAGACGGAGCTCTTCGATGAGGAGAACAATCGCAAGATCTTCCGCAAGGTCGCCGAGAAGTGCTACCTCCCGACGAACAAACTGATGCTCAAGCTCGTGCAGGAGCATCCCGAGTTCCACATCTCCTACTCCCTCTCTGGCGTCTTCCTGGACCAGTGCAAGGAATACGGAGAGGACGTTCTGGATTCCTTCAAGGCGCTTGCCGCGACGGGAAAGGTGGAATTCCTCGCCGAGACGTACTACCACTCGCTGTCCTCCATCAAGTCCCTGGAAGAGTTCTGCACCCAGGTGAAGAAGCACGTGACGGCGATCGAGACTCTTTTCGGACAGACACCCAGCGTCTTCCGCAATACCGAGCTCATCTTCAATAATGAAATCGCACAGATGGTGCGCCTCATGGGATTCAAAGGCATCATCGCCGAGGGTGCAGACCATGTCCTGCGAAACCAGAGCCCGAACCACCCGTACACGCCGCCGGATTTCCAGATCCCGAAGAAGAACGAGGCGATCATCAAGAAGTTCCGCCCCCTCGAGACGCATTCCGAAAGCATCCACATCCTCCTGAAGAACTACAAGCTCTCGGATGACGTGGCCTTCCGCTTCTCCGACAAGAACTGGGCCTGCCACCCGCTCCACTCCGATACCTACGCGGACTGGCTGTCCCAGGTCGACGGCCACAGCGTGAACCTCTTCATGGACTACGAGACCTTCGGCGAGCACCAGTGGGAACACACCGGCATCTTCCAGTTCGTGGAGAGCCTGCCCCATATGCTGAAGCAGAAGAACATCCGCGCCGCCACCCCGAGCATGGTTATCGACGATTGGAACAAGGAGTGGCACACGCCGACCTACGACGTCCATAACCACATTTCCTGGGCCGACAGCGAGCGCGACCTTTCGGCATGGCAGGGCAACCACATCCAGAAGGCTGCCTTGAACGCGATCTACGCCGTCGAGAAGGCCGTGAAGGCGACCAAGGACGCGGATCTCATCGAGCAGTGGAGGAAGCTCCAGACATCCGATCACTTCTACTACATGTGTACGAAATTCTGGGCCGACGGCGACGTCCACAAGTACTTCAGTCCGTACGATTCGCCCTACGAAGCGTACCGCCGCTTCAGCCACGCGCTCGCCGCGCTGAAGACCAAGGTCGCCGCCCCGGCGAAAACCGGCACCTCGACGGTCACGATCAAAGCGAGATCCAAATCGAAAAAGAAAACTGCCTCCCCCACTCCCTAACCCTAGCCCAAACCCCACAATGCCCCGCTCCCTCGTCCTCGGCAACGGCACCATGCTCGCGACGTTCGATGAACGCCTGCAGATGCGCGACTT
>CAZSMX010000002.1:52740-57857 GCA_964608325.1 uncultured Candidatus Peribacteria bacterium | reverse complement strand
CAGAAGGACACCGCCTTCTACGAACCGTACACGAACAGCGTCATCCACTACCGCGAGAAGCGCTACTTCCTCATCGGCGGCGACAGCAACAAGCCGACGGAATGCTTCGCGGGACACAAGGGCGGCATGTACGACACGATTCTCCACAGCCGCAAACAAACGGGAAGCTGCGGCATCGCCTCCTTCACCGTGGGAAAGACGGAATACCGCGGCCTGGAAGGGACCTGGAAGGACGCCGAGGATGGCATCCTGAGCCAGCACCCCATCGAACAGGGTTCCGTGGACTCCACGGTGGCACTGCACGTATTCGTGAAGCCGGGCGAGGAGACGGTGGCCACCATGTGGCTGTGCGTCGGAAAGACGTTGGACGACGTTATCCAGCTCCAGCAAAAGACGCTCGATGAAACACCCGATCGCCTGTTCCGCAATACGACGAACTACTGGAAGAGCTGGGCCAACAAGAACCGCCGCGAGTTCGGCTCGCTAGGCAAAGACATCGTGGACCTCTACAAGCGCAGCCTCCTGATGATCCGCATGAACTCCGATAACAACGGAGGAATCATCGCGGCCACGGACAACGACATCATGGCATTCAACCGCGACACGTACACCTACGTGTGGCCGCGCGACGGGGCCTTCGTATCCCTCGCCTTGGACAAGGCCGGATACGGGGAAATTTCCCGCCGCTTCTTCGACTTCTGCTGCAGGGTGCAAACACCGGACGGCTACCTGCTGCACAAGTACAATCCGGACGGATCCCTGGGGTCCTCCTGGCATGCCTGGTACAAGGACGGCGAGTCCCAGCTGCCGATGCAGGAAGACGAAACCGCGCTGGTGCTGTACGCCATGTACAAACACTTCAAACAGGGGCAGGACTTCGAATTCCTGCAGAAGATGTACGAGACGTTCATCAAGAAGGCGGCGCAGTTCCTGTGCGACTTCCGCGAAACGGAAACGGGCCTCCCCTTCCCCAGTTATGACCTGTGGGAGGAGCGCCGCGCCGTGTTTACCTACACCACTGCGACCGTGATCGCCGGCCTCCACGCGGCGGCGCAGATGTCGCAGATGTTGGGACACCACCAGCACTCCGAACGCTACCAAGGCATCGCCGACGAAATGAAGCAGGCGCTCATGTTCCACCTCTACGACGAAAAGGAGGGACGCTTCGTGAAGAGCATCAAGCGCAAGGACGGGAAAACCGTCGAGCGCGACCTGACGCCGGACGCAAGCATCGCGGTCATCTGGAAATTGGAAATCCTCCCCGTGGACGACCCGCGCGTCATCAGCACCCAAACGCAACTGCATGACCTCCTGACGGTGAAGACCCCGGTGGGCGGCATGGCACGCTACACCGATGACTTCTACCACATCCCGGGCCAGCCGAGCGCCGAGGTGCCGGGAAACCCCTGGATCCTCACGACACTCTGGGACATGGAGTGGCGCATCCTGCGCGCCAAGAACCTGGAGGAATTGCACGCTCTCAAGCCGACGTTCGACTGGGTCCTGAAGTATGCCACCAAGACCGGCGTCCTAGCCGAACAGCTGCATCCGTACGAAGGAACCCCCCTGTCCGTAGCGCCACTCACGTGGAGCCATGCGACGTTCGTGGACACGGTGTTGGCGTATGTGGAAAGAGAAAAGGAATTAATGAAGGAAGCGCACGCATGATGGGGTTTAGTTTGTAGCCTCATTAGCTTCACTACATTTCCGTAACGATATTTTTAATGAAGCTAACGAAGCTAAGGAAGCTGTGATAAACTTATTGCCGCATGAACCGCGGAACACTCATCATCACCTCCCTCATTTGCAGCCTTCTTCCTGCCACCTCTCTCGCAGCGGAGAACACCGGAACGGGCGGGTCGCTGTTTGAACGTATCCATGCCCTTCGCACGCAGATCGAAACACGCATCCCCGCGAACACCGGCGCGTTGCTTCCGAACGCGACGAAGCAGAAGGCATGGGACACGGAAAAAGCACGGCATGAGCAGCGCATCTGGGAACTGAGAGCGAAGTGCCGCGAGGAAATTCGCAAAGCGAACCGCGACACGATCGTATCGAAGTCGGCGCAATGCTTCCGAAGCGACCTCATGGAAGAACTCGCGCTGCGCCGCAAGGAGAAGCAGTTCATGGAATCCCTCCCGAGCGTCGACGCGACGGTGCTTTCGACATACTCGTCCGCGACGGCCGAATTGATGGACGCGCAGTCCGCGATCGTGGACGGCATCGATACCAACGTCTACTCGACCGTAGAGCTGTTGCAGACAGCGAAGCGCAAGCTGCGCGACCAGTACCGTATCCCGTACTGGACGGCACTCTTCCACTTGTCCGCGGACCGACTGGTCCCCTGGACCGCCTGGCACGTCAGCCGCATGGACGAACTCCTCTCCCAGGAGCCCGAAACGAGTGCCGATTCGCAGGTTTCGTGCCTGGAAGAGACTGTGAATTTACTATCTATTGCCAAATCCTCGGCATTCGACACTGCCCTAACATCACTGAAAACCGCCCTGGCGAAGAGTCGGGAGTGTGCCGCAACACTTCGCATTTTGGTCGAGACAGAAGGGTAGGTTCCGGCCGGGAGATTTTGCCCGGTCTAGTATTACGAACTATTCCCAAAAATGTGACAATTCCCAGGGGTGGCTCCGGGGAGATAAGCTGCGCGACCCAGAAGCTTGTAGCTTTTCTTGGTATCCATTCTATTTCGCTTCCCTTAGCCAAAATGAGCACCTCGCCGAAGCGAACATCAAAGAACCCCCTGCGCCTCCGCCATCGCGTGGAATACACGAAAAACAAGCATTCCAGGGCTGTGTGCAAGGACGATACGATCGTCATCCGTTTGGCCAGGAACCTGTCCAAAACCGAGGAGCAGGAGCATATCAAGAACCTGCTGAAACGCATGACGCAGCTCGTGACCGAAGAGCGCCAGAAGGAATCCATCCACCCCTTCCAGAATTTGCTGATGGGCGGACAGACGCAGACCGTGACGCTGGCGACGGGAAAGAAGTACGTCTTCAGCCTGTACCCGTCGACGCGGACGGAAGCCCGACGCACGGCGACGGGATGGAAGGTGGGAGTGGGACCCGGCACGCGCCGCCGCGCATTGCACCGCTTCCTGTGGTCGCTTCTTTCCAAAGCCGAAGAGAAGCGCATCACGGCGCTCGTGCATTCGATCAATAACGACACGTACTGCGCGCTCATCCGCAGCGTGGAGCTCGGCTTCGCGACCACCCAGTGGGGCAGCTGCTCGTCACGCGGACGCATCATGCTGAATACCGCATTGCTCTTCCTGCCGCCTTCCCTGCTGCGCTACGTCATCATCCACGAACTTGCGCACCGCCGGTACCAGAACCACTCCCGCGCGTACTGGCGCGAGGTGGAACACGTGCTGCCGAACTACGAGAAGTACTGCGAAGAATTGAAGGGATACCGCCTGCCGACGCTCTGAAAAGACGGGTAAATGCTTTGAGACGATCCGATGCCTGAGTACAATAGGCATATATGTTTATCGATGATCTGAATATGAAAGGCGGCGATGACGACGAGAAGGCGGATGTACCGGAAGGCAACGAGGAAGCCATAGCCGGACCCGAGGCGGGGTTCTACGAAAACACCGACGTGCCGGGCGAGGACAGCAGCATCAGCAACGCACAGCAGTAGTAATTAAGACTTCATGAATGACTGGATCGGCGTGCCCGCCTTTTCGAAGAGCTGACCCAACAGCCAGATCGGGAACCCCATCACGCTCGTCATATTCCCGTCGATTTTCGGAAGGATGAGCTGGCCCGGCCCCTCGATGACGAAGCCGCCCGAATTCCCTTTCCAGAACCCCGCGTCCAACCACCAACGGATCGTTTCCTCGGATAGATCGTCAAACAACACCTTCCCCGACGCCACGTCCTCGAAGATCTCCCCGTCCGGCCGGATGATGCAGAGGGACGCATAATCGGTGGACCAGGTACCGCTCTGGCGTCGCAGCATTTCTTCGGCATGCGCCATGTCCCGGGGTTTTTCCAAAAGAGTACCGTCCTGCGCGACAATGACGGAATCGCCTCCGATGACCCAAGCTCCGGGATTCTCACTTGCGATCTTCCGGGCCTTCATACGCGCCAGATCGGCAACCCGTTTGGGAGGATCCTTTTCTGGGTGATTGTCTTCATCCACGTCCGCGGCGATCGCCTCGAACACGACGCCCAGCTCCTCCAAAAGCTTCCTGCGCGCCTTGCTGCCGGATGCCAAGATGAGACGTTCCATCAGCGAAGTCCCACGGCGGAATACACCTTCGCGAGGGTCTCGTTTGCGATCACCCTCGCCTTGGCGGCGCCTTCGGCGGCGATCTCTTTCAACTTCTTCGGATCCTTCGCCAGCTCATCACGCTTGGCGCGCATGGGAGCGACATGGTCGTTGATGCTCGCAAGCAATTTCTTCTTCGCCTCGCCGTACGGCAAACCGTTCTTGTATTCATCCGCCAGCGTCTTCTTCTCACCTTCGGAAAGGAAGAGCGAGTGGATCTGGAAGATCGGCGATGTCTCGGGATCCTTCGGGTCGTTCATCCCCTTGGAATCCGTCACGATGCCCATCACCGCCTTCTTCACTGCCGATTCTTCGCCGAACAGCGGGATGGTGTTGCCGTAACTCTTGCTCATCTTCTGGCCGTCCGTGCCCGGCACCACCGCCACTTCCTTGGCGATCTTCGGCTCGGGAACAGTGAGCGTGTCGCCGAATGCGTTGTTGAACTTCTCGGCCAGGTCGCGCGCGATCTCCAAATGCTGCTTCTGATCCTGCCCGATCGGCACGATGTCCGCGTTGTAGAGCAGGATGTCCGCCGCCATGAGCACGGGATACGTGAACAATCCGGCCATGGCGGGAATCCCCTTCTGCACCTTGTCCTTGTAGCTCACGGAACGCTCCAAAAGCCCCATCGGCGTCAGCGTGGAGAGGATCCACATCAGCTCCGTATGGGCGGGAACGTCGGATTGGTAGAACATGATCGCCTTGTCCGGATCGAAACCGCAGGCGAGGTAGTCCAGCAGGATGTCTTCGCGCAGTTGCTTCAGCACTTTCTTGTCCTGGACCGTCGTGAGGGCGTGCAGGTCCGCGATGAAGAACACGTTCTCATCGGC
>CAZSMX010000002.1:18603-52640 GCA_964608325.1 uncultured Candidatus Peribacteria bacterium | reverse complement strand
CCTGGACCGTCGTGAGGGCGTGCAGGTCCGCGATGAAGAACACGTTCTCATCGGCCTTTCCGATCATCTCCAAATTCGGTCGCATGGACCCGAAGTAGTTGCCCAGGTGAAGTTGACCCGATGGTTGGATGCCTGACAAAACGCGCATGCCGAGAGGATACACGGTCATAGTGAGCTCGTCGAACCCCTTCGACCTCACCCCCACCCTCTCCGCTTTGCGGAGAGGGTGGCCACGCACAAGGGGTATATCTTTTTCATATTTTTCTTAAACAGAAGTGGATTCACCCGCGTCCATGGGGGTGAAGGGGAAGCCCCGCTGCGCCAGAGCGCACATCGCGGGTGTTTTATGAGGGAAGCCTTGGACTGAATAAAACACCCGCCGCGGGGCGGGCGGAGCGTGCTTTGGACGCGGGAGCGCTTTTTGGTTCCTTTTTGGCGCCGTAAAAAGGGACAAACAATTATCTTCGTTCTCTCAACTTATTCAAAACGCTCTCGAATGCCGCGGGAATTTCCGCCTCCACGTGGATCGGCACCCCGGTGATGGGATGCGGGAAGTCCAGGCTGTAGGCATGCAGGAAGAAGCGGCTGTAGTGGAAGTTCTTCTTGAATGCGCGGTCCTTCTTCTCGTCCCCGTACAAGGGATCGAGCAGCAGCGGATGCCCGATGTGCTTCATGTGCTGGCGGATCTGGTGCTTGCGGCCGGTGTCGATGTCTACCGCGACGTAAGTGGCGTACTGGAAGGCTTCCAACACGCGGTAGTGGGATACGGCGTCAACCAGCATGTCGTTGGTGCGTGCCTTCAACTTGTACTCGATCGTCCCCTGCCTGCGCTCGATGTGCCCCGCGACAAGCGCGTGGTATGTCTTCTTCCAGCCTTTGAAATTGCGCTCGCGGATCCTGGCGACCGCATCGGCCGTGAGGGCGAACACGATGACTCCCGACGTACCGAAGTCCAGGCGGTGCACGACGCGAAGACCCGGATTGGTTTTCTTCAGGAAGTCGAAGAGCGGCTGCTTGCCCTTCCCGCCCGCGGCCACCACCAATTCTCCGGCCAACTTGTTCACCACAAGCAGGTGCTCGTCTTTGTAGAGGATACGGCCGGGGTTGATTTCCTTGATGTGCTTGGGCTTTGCCATGGGCTTAGGATAGCGAAAACATGCTTCTAGAGATATAGCAAAAGCCCCCTCCTGGAATGAACCAGGAAGGGGCTTCGCTCTTTGACTGACAACCGTAACGCCCCTTACAAGCCGCGCTGCTTGCGCAGGCGGTTCACCGAGCCAGCGACCTCGCGGAGGAAGTTTTCTACCCCAAGTGCCGGCGCTTCGTGCCCGAAGAATTCGATGTCGACGAAGCCCTTCGGCTCCAAGACGGTTTCGAACGCAACGGACTGCGCCATACCGTACGGGGCCCCCGATGAGACGAGCATAGAACCCGGCTCGGGGTTCTCCTCGGCCAACCACGTGTAAAGCGGATCCAACGAGTCGGGACGGATGGGCGCATCGCCCGGATTCTTTCCCGGTTTCATCGGCGCGTTCACGAACTTGGTCGGCAGTCTGAAGAGTTCCTTGGGGATTTTCCCTTGGTAATCACGGACGGCCCAGCAGTACTTCATCATGTCGAGTTCCGTTTCGGGATCGATCGAAGTCCACAGCTCGGCTTCGCCTTCCGGGTTCGTGACGCCCAACGCGGCGTAACTGGCCTGGATGCTTTCCTTGTCGTTGAGCATCAACGGACGCTCGCCGCCGAAGAAAACGTTCTTATCCCATCGCACGCCCTTGTTCCAGGCGCCGATCAGATCATCCATGCGAACCAGCGCGCGCGGAAGCAACGCTCCTGGCACGCAGCCGTACTTGTAGGACAGTTGCGTCGGCTTAATGACGTCCAGGAAGCCACACTTCGAGAGGTGGCCACGAAAATCCTCGGGGGTACAGCCGCCTTCCAGGGAAACCGGAGGCAACTCCCACCGTTCTTTTCCGCGGCCGTCGTCGTGCTTCGGGAAGTAGCGTTTCTGCAGTTCATCATCGATGGCGGCGAGGGTATCGCCAGGCACCAACAGCGCTTTCAGAAAGGCTGCAAACAACTGGGTCGGTCGGTTGTCGGTGTCAAAGAGCAATCCGGAACGTCGCATTCTCAAACTCCTTGTGCTTGTGTAGTACGAACTCCAAACGGCGTACCTTGCGTATATAATACAATATTATTTACTAATTGCAAGTATCAGAAAACAACCAAAATACACCAAAACGGCAATTCTTTCACTTTTTCTTCTTTTTACCGCCCTTCTTTTTACCCCCGCCCCCTCCGCCTCCGGCACCTCCCCCCATACCCATCACGGCAATCAGGAACACGACCGAAAAGACTGTAAGGAGAGTTTCCATACGACAAATGTAGTCCCTTTGATCAGATACGAAAATAAATAGTAAAATGGAGCCCGATGATTATAATGGGGCCCTCTTTGGACGATTAGCTCAGCTGGTTAGAGCGTTCGATTCACATTCGAAAGGTCCTCGGTTCGAGTCCGAGATCGTCCACCATTCACACATCGATGCTGAAAACGGCCCTCCCAGAAGGAAGGCCGGATTGCTCGCGTCACCATGGACGGATGACCTGGCGTTGATGCCCGTCGATCGAACACATGAGAAGCAGAATGCCTCCAAAATGCTCGCCCAAACGCTGATACCACCTTGGAGGTGACGGCGGCAGATTGGACGGATCCCTACGCAAGATCTGACTCTCCTTCGAAGAAGCAAAAGACATGCCGGGCATGAGAACGCAGGCAATGAAGAGCGCAAGGAAGGCGCGTTTCATAAGCACTCCTCGCAAGGGGAAAGATCGGAACTATCCGACACGATAGACCCGATTCCGCCGGACGCAAGGGCACCTTATCTCTTGAACTCCGGATCGCTATCGATGCGGCTTTCCTCCGGAAGCACCTGGTTCTGGTACTTGCTGTTCGGCTTCTTGTGGTACGGCACGTCGGCGGGACTGGACATCTGCTGGAACGCGAGCTGGCAGATGCGCATGCCCGGGTACAGGGCAACCGGCATGCGGTTCAGGTTGCTGATTTCCAGCGTGACGGTTCCGGAGAATCCCGGATCGATGAATCCCGCGGTGGAGTGCACGATGATGCCGAGGCGGCCCAGCGAGCTGCGGCCTTCCACGCGGACGACCAGGTCATCCGGCACGGTGATGGATTCGACGGTGACGCCCAGGACGAATTCCCCCGGCTGGACGATGAACGCCTCCCCTTCCGGCACCGCGATGGTGCGGCTGTTTCCCACGAACGTTTCCGGCTTCTTCGGGTCGAGCATGGCGAACTTGCTGTGCTCGTAGAGCTTGAAGGACGGACCGAGGTGCAGGTCCATGCTGGACGCGAAGATGTGCATGTCCTCCAGCGCCTGCTCGGGGGAAATCTTCACGCGTCCGGATGCAATGGCTGCCTTGATGTCTCGATCGGAAAGAATCATGGGTGTTCGGAAAGTGAGCGAAGGATAATGGAGTGCATGGGAAACGCCAACCGCGGTTGAGTACCGGTATTGCACAATGTGCAATATATAGTGTTCAAAAAATAATAAGACACTACATGTAGTATCGGTGACACTTGTTCTTTTCATGGCACGGCTTCACACTCTGCTCCCATGTCGAAAGCCTCGACCCTCAACCGGCAGAAGCAATCGAATTCCGCCGAGGGCGGAGAAGCCAGGGAAGAGGAAGCGGCAACGATGAAGGAAATACACAAATGCATCGAGACATGCCGCGGCATGTACTACCACCGCCTATTATCCGGCGTCACTCGCGACAGTTACGAAGGAATGTTCGAGGAAATCCTCCAGAAGAAGCGTCTGGATTGGGCGGAAAGCAACATCGGGTTCCTCGAAAAAACCATCTCGAAAGCGGAAGCGGAGGAACGGAACATGATCGAACAACTGCAACGGGAGAAGAACGGCCGTTTCAACGAGCGGGACATGCGGGAACTGCACGAGTGGTTCCAGGACGACAGCCTGCCCGAAATGATCCGTTCGAAACTGCTGGATCAAAAGGTGTCCGAATTCGTGGCGAAATTCGACGTGATGGCAAGGAAACGACTGGCACTGCTCTCGCGGTTGGAAGAGCTATCGGATCAGGATGCCCAGGACCTGGCGACACTCCGAAATCCCGAGGCCTTTTTCTCGCTGGACGCATCGGCACGCAAAAACATGATGGACCGCATGGAAGCATTGGACATGGCATCCGTGAAAGGAAAGAAAAAGCTCTATACCGAAACGAAAACACTCCTGGACGAGGCGGCGGACGGCGAGGATAGATACCTGTCCCCCGCCGTATCGGGCACGATGCTGAGACAGATGATCGCATCGGACAAACCGGAGCAACATCACAAGGACACGCTCCTGCCGTCGCTGCGCACGTACAAGGACACGCGCGTCTCGTTTGACGCATTGGTAACCGAACTCTCGGGCAGCGACGAGGCCCCCATCAAAACCCCCAGCATCGATGCGTTCGTAAAATGGAACACGGGCAAGAGAACCACGTTCATCGCGGAAGGACGACGCAGGATGGCCGCGCTGCGTTCCGCCCGCGAGGAACAGGAGGAAGAGCTCGCCCGCTCCAAGCGGGTGTCGGAAAAGTTCCTGCGAACCGAAGATTGGGCGGCTGCGGAAGATTCAATCCAAGCCTCACTGGAGCGCTTCCCCGAAGATGCGGACCTGAAAGTTATGGAAGCGTTTCTCCACGAACACCGCACGGACACGCAAGACGCGAAAGAAGAGCAGGAGTTGGACCGCACTGCGGCGGAAATCGACGGAATCCTGGCGTCCGTACATCCGGAGCTGCGTACCTTGTACCTCGCAATGCTCATGGAAGGAGCGGATGTGTTCGAAACGTTCGCCGAAAGCATGGAGCGCGGTGCGATGGAACAAAAGAAAGAAGCCGATGCGACAATCGTCCATGCCGGGGAGTCGGCCGACGAAGAGGAGGAAGACGTCGTGGAAGCCGGTGATTCCACCGATGATCAGCTGGAAGTAGTGGATGCCGTGGTGCACGGCGAAGAGCGGGAGAAGGCGCTCACGGTCGCGGCAATTTCGGCGGATACTCAGGCACGGTACGGACGCCAGCTCAACGAACAATTGGAGGCAAGGCTGCGAAGACTGGAACAGGGCGGCAGGAAGTATGGAAAAGCAGCTTGAGGATTGCATACGGCCGTCCTTCTTCTACAATGGAAAGCCTATGAAAACCCCCTCTTTCGCATTGGCTTTTGCACTCGCCTCCGTCACGCTGGCCGGATGCTCCTCCCCCGTATCCCAAGACCAGGCGGACCTCCTGAAAAACCCCCTCTATGCGCGGTACTACTACCAGGACCAGGCAGACATGATGGCGAACTACAACATCCAAAACGACCCCATCCTGAAAGACCAGGAGAAGAAGGGTGTCGTTGAAAGCGTTCGGACGCGGGCGTTGGAACATTTGAAAAACGCCAACACGAAGATCAACGCAAGCCGTCGGGGCAGCTTCATGAGTGACAAGGATTACGCAGCCGGCAACGTCCTCCTTACGGACGGAACCTTGTACTTCGGACAGGATTTCAACACCCTGCCCGGACCGGAAGTGTACGTGTACGCATCCATGCTTTTGGACCCGCGCGACGGCAGCGGCTCGGTACTGTTCCCGGACGAATCCGCCGTGAACCTGGGACTGCTCAAGACACCCTACGGCGCGCAGACCTACGTCCTTCCCACCGAACAGAAGGACAAGGCGTTCCGCCTCGTCGGGCTGTGGGACAAGAGACTCGGCAGACTACTGGGATTCGCCCAGCTCTCGCAGTGATCAGAGGCGGGCACCGACCCCCTTCTTCGCTTCGTCAATCGCGGCACTGATGGCGGCCAGGGTGCTTTCGACCTTCTTGCCATTCACGAAGAACGTCGGCGTGCCGGCGACTCCGAGTGCCTTTCCTGCATTGTACTCCGCCTGGATGGTGGGGCGCTTGATGTGCGATTTCATGCAGCGGCCGAAGAGATCCATGTCCAGCTTCAGCTGGGTCGCCCATTCGTTCAATGCGTTCGGGGACAATGACGTTTGGTTCGTGAAGACGAGATCGATGAATTCCCAGAACTTGCCCTGGTCCGCGGCGCACTCGCTGGCCTCGGCGGAAATCATCGCATAGGGATGAATGGCCTGGAGCGGGAACTGCGCGAATTCGAAGCTGATCTGCTTACCGTACTTGGCGATGAGCGGCTTCACGACGAGTTCCTGGGCGCCTCGGCACGAAGGGCATTGCAGGTCCCCGTATTCAGTGACAGTGACCGATGCGCCGGAATCGGTAGACGGATGTGCCCCGCGCGAGCTTTCGGCGGAGAGTCCGGTGGTGTCGACGCAGGCAGCGAGGGTTAGGGTTAGGGCTAGTGTTGGGATAACCGAAAGAAATTTTTTCATAAATGGAGAGAAAAAGATGATCTCTTATATTCTATCCTATCTGATCGCCTTTAAGGAAATATTAAAGAAATTAATCTCCATTCGCCCTAGCCCCAACCCTAGCCCCAACCCTATACTCATCCCATGTCCCTCTACCGCGAATACCGGCCCAAAACCTTCGATGACGTCGCGGGGCAGGAAGCAATCGTCTCTACGCTCCAGCAAGCGATCAAACAGGACAAGTTGGCACACGCATATCTTCTCGCGGGTACGCGCGGAACGGGAAAAACAACCACCGCCCGTATCCTGGCGAAGGCCATTTTGACGCACGGCATGGAAGACGAGACACTGAAGCGCCAGGTCGTCGAAGCCGTGGAGGACGGAAGCCTGGTGGACCTCACCGAAATCGACGCGGCCAGCAACCGCGGCATCGACGACATTCGCAGCCTCCTGGAAAAGATCCAGTTCACCCCCGTCGTGGCGAAGGCGAAGGTCTTCATCATCGACGAGGTGCACATGCTCACGCGCGAGGCCTTCAACGCGCTCCTGAAGACATTGGAAGAACCCCCCGCCTACGCGTACTTCATCCTGGCAACGACCGAAATCCACAAGATTCCCGCCACCATCCAGTCACGCTGCCAGCGATTCCTCTTCCGCCAGATCAGCATCGAGGACATCGTGGGACGGCTACGCTACATCGCCACGCAGGAAAAGATCGAGATCGACGACGAAGCGCTCACCGCCATCGCGCGGCATGTGGGCGGAAGCATGCGCGACGCCGTGTCGCTCCTGGACCAGTTGCGTTCTCTACCGAACATCACCATCGATGACATCCGCCAGCGCATCGGGGAGTCCGGCCACGCGCATGTGGCGCAGATGATGGATGCGTTGGCGAACGCGGACCGTACGGAGATCCTGCGCATCGTTCGCGAGCTGGAAGCCACGGCGGTACCGATGGAATCCTTCCTTCGCATGCTCCTCGCGGAAGCCCGCGCGCGCCTGCACCAGGCTATCGATGCCAACCAGGAGACACGCACGCCGCTGCGCCTGATGGACGCGCTCCTGGAAGCGCTCAAGGACGTGCGCATCGCCCCCGTTCCGGGCCTCGTGGTGGAATCCGCGCTCCTGTCGCTCTGCTCCACCGACGGCAATCCCGCCCACGCACCGACTCCCGCTCCGAAGCGGGAACCCGTCCCCTCGTCGCCCCCGACCCCCTCGGTTCCGCCGAAGCCCGCACCCGTGGAACCGAACCCGACTCCCCCGCCGACCCCACCCGCCCCGCAAGCCGCCCAGCAGAAAGCTGAGGAGCCCGCTGCGGCAGGCGATATCGCACTGACCGACGTACTGAAAGCATGGCCTACGATCGTCGACGGCGCGCAACCAGCCTTCGTGAAGATGTCACTGAAGAACGGCCAGCCCGTGGACGTGCAGGGCAACGTGATCGTCGTGCGCTTCACGTCGACGTTCCACAAGGACAAGGCGAGCAGCGCGGAGAGCGGCTCGAGCATCGAAGACGCCATCAAGAAGGCGCTGGGCGCCCCCATGAAAGTGAAATTCACGATGGACGCGGACGGCCCCACGCCGAAAGCACCCGCAGGTGAATCCGTGAACCTCGCCGAAGCCGCCCTCGACGTCTTCTGATATGGACCCCTCCGCCCAAAAGCAACATCTCCGGGAATCCATCAAGGAACGCCTGAAGCATTTGCCGGCGAACGAACGCGCCGCGGAAAGCAGGACGCTTTGCAAAGAACTGCTGCACGCGCTGCCGAAGACCCCCTTCGTCCTCTCCACGTACCTGCCGACCGCTAACGAAGCCGACGTGACCGATGCTGTGAAGGCGTTGCTCGACCAAGGATGCGATGTCTACGGGCCGTCATCCGCCGGCCAGGGATTCGAATTCCGGCAATTCCGCTCGATGGATGACCTGGTCACCGGGCGCTTCGACATCCGTGAGCCGCTTCGCAGCAGCCCCCTGATGCGCTTGGAAGATGTTGCCTACGTCTTCGTGCCCGGCGTGGGCTTCGACCGCAAAGGCCGCCGCTTGGGACGGGGAAACGGGGGCTACGACCGATGGCTCGCGAAACTGCGCGCGGTGAATCCGAACGTGAAGGTATGGGGCATAGCCTACGAATCACAACTGACCGCGGACGTCCCCGTGGAACCGCACGACCAAATCATGGATGGCGTCTTTACGGCCAGAGGACTTATCGAGACGCCGCGCCCGTAAGGGTCACACTGCTCGCGATCGTTTTCAGAAGGTTCCTGTTCGTCGTGACTTCGGCGGACGGTGGGTTGAGCTGCGTCTCCAAGTACGCACGCACGTCGATCGCCAGGAAGTGGAATCCCCTGTTGGGCCACGCGGGCACCGGCAAGTCCGGACGCGACGCCGGGAATGCAGCCGTCATGTTCTTGATTTGCGCATCGGCAAGGGCAAAGGGCGTAATGCCTGTCACCACTACGAAATCCTTCGGACGCAGCAGTACGATCATGCTCTCCAGGAAATCCATCGCCGCGTCGGGCACGCCGTAGCCCACGGCCGCGATGATGATCGCCTCTTCGTCGGCGCGGATGACGTCACACAACATCGTTTTCCTCGTATTCACCGGCAAGAACACGCGGCTGTCCTTCAGGATGTCGCAGGATTTCGTCGCCAGGAGGGTCTCCCTGATCTTCGGCGTAATGGTCCAATCCCCAATTCCTTTCGACTTTTGCTTATATGAAAACGACGATGCAAAGATATGCGACCGCGCGCCCTTCAAAAGATACTCCCCGTTCTGCTCCCGCTGGATCACTTCGTCGGGATACGTGAAGCGAACCCCCAGCTTGGTCAGCTCGATCTGTTGCGGCCCCACAACGGAGGCTTGGCAGGCAGTGAGGAGGATGATGCTACAAATTGCGAGAACGCTAGAAGTTCGTTGCATGTCGCGTTGAACTGTAGCTTGCAGCTTCTTTAGCTTCATTAGCTTCCTTAGGAAAATATGGGACAATCTATTATCTCTCCTTTGGTAATGAAGCTAACGAAGCTCATGCGCCCACCCCCTGATCAACAGAAGAGCACACGCCCCTTGTCACCCTTTCTCACTCAGCTACCATCCGGTCATGCCCACGTACGACGCACTGCAGACCCAGGACAAAGCGGTATTTGATGCCCTCATGGGCGAGATGCGCCGGCAGAAGGAAGGCGTGGAACTCATCGCGTCGGAAAACTACATCTCCCCCGCCGTCATGGAAGCCATGGCGACGGTGTTCAATAACAAGTATTCCGAAGGATACCCGGGCAAGCGCTACTATGGCGGCCAGGAATACACCGATGTCGTGGAGCAACTCGCCATCGACCGTGCCAAGCAACTCTTCGACGCCGGCCACGCGAACGTCCAGCCCCATGCGGGAGCCCCGGCCAACGTGGCGATGTACTTCGCGCTCCTGGAGCCGGGCGACACGGTAATGGGCATGGACCTGAGCCACGGCGGGCACCTGACGCACGGGCACCCAGTCACGTACCTTACGAAGATCTTCAAGTTCGTCCGTTACAAGATGAAAGACCCGGAAACGGGTGAAATCGATTACGAAGATATGCGCCGCGTGGCGTTGGCGGAGAAACCGAAGATGATCCTGGCCGGATTCAGTGCCTATCCTCGTGAACTGGACTACGCGAAGATGAAAGCGATCGCCGACGAAGTGGGCGCCTACACGGTGGCCGATATGGCGCACATCGCGGGATTGATCGCCGGCAAAGCCCTGCGCAATCCGTTCCACGACGGCTTCGACGTCATCACGACCACGACGCACAAGACGCTGCGCGGACCGCGGGGAGGCATGATCCTCACAAGGGACGCCGAACTGGGCAAGAAGATCGATAAGTCCGTCTTCCCGGGCTTCCAAGGCGGACCCATCATGCAGATGGTGGCGGCCAAGGCCGTGGCATTCGGCGAAGCGCTCAAGCCGGAGTTCCAGGACTACGCGAAGCAGGTTATCAAAAACAGCAAACACCTGGCCGACTTCTTCATGAAGAACGGCGCGAAGCTGGTGACGAACGGCACCGACAACCACCTCATGCTCATCGACTGCATCAAGAGCTGGGATATCCCAGGCGGCGAAGTGGAACACGTATTGGACCGCGTAGGCATCACGCTGAACAAGAACATGATCGCCGATGACACCCGCAAAGCCATGGATCCGTCCGGCGTACGCCTCGGCACCCCGGCCATCACCACCCGCGGCATGAAAGAGAAGGAAATGGAGATCCTGGGGCAGTTTATGTTGGATGCCATCCACAACAGAACCGATGAAGCGGCGCTCGCGGCACTGGGAAAGAAGGTGAAGGAGTTCTGCCTGACGTTCCCGGTTCCGGGTATCTGACCCTGAGATTGGGAAATCGTCAAAGCTTGCTTCGGACTATTCTTTTGGAGGGCTTTGGAGGGCATACACACATGTATACATATTGTAGTCGTACGATAACTTCGTGGCTTGCAACAGCCGTCTTCATTGCGAATAAAAATAGTGTACGTATGCTTTGTCGTGTCGCACCCCTGCACGCGCCCCTTCACATCACTTTCTCTAACTTCTGAAGAGAGAAGCTTGATCACAAAAACTTTCGCACTCGTTCCCCCCGGGCACACATTGCTACACTTTTGCAACACGCTGGGTATTGGTATACGTGCTTGCGGAGTCACCGTGATCAGACTTCTCTTTTTTAATCTCAAGGAAAACCCAGGTTTTCCTTGAGGAATCCTTTCCTGCAAAGTGTCGCTTAGCAGCGGGGCCCACGAGACCCACTGCACGCGACGGTTTTTTAATTATGCAATTTACTCAAATCAGGGGTGGATGGTCCCCGCGTCCATGGGGGCGAAGGGGAAGCCCCGCTGCGCCAGAGCGCACATCGCGAGTGTTTTGTGAGGGAAGCCTTGGACTGAGCAAAACACTCGCCGCGGGGCGGGCGGAGCGTGCTTTGGACGCGGGAGCGTTTCTTTGCATACTTTCTTGTCGCCCTGACAAGAAAGTATGAAGGCCCTTACGGTATATACTCGCTACACAATGCGTTACACGCTGCGCCGCAGCTTCGGCTTTGCCTTCACAGGCATCAAACATGCCTGGAAGAAGGAGCGAAACCTGCGCCTGTTCGCCAAGTGCTACGTACTGGTCCTGATCGCGGGGTTATATTTCCGACTGCTTACATGGGAATGGATCGCCGTACTGGCCGCAGGATTCGGCTTCATGACGGTCGAATTGCTCAATACAGCGATCGAGCGGCTTACGGATGCATTGGATGCCAACCGGAAGTTGGACGGAACGACGGGCTTCCACCCTCTCCTGAAAGCGACGAAAGACGTGGCGGCAGGCGCCTCGCTCGTCTGCCTTGTCCTGGTCATCGGAATTCTGGCGCTCGTATTCTATCCGTACGGACGGATGTTGATCGGGGTAATGGCACGCTGAGTCCCAGTGCCCTATTGATCGCACGCACCGTCAGGTCGTTCTGTTCATCGATGATACGCGTGGCTGTTTCGTTCGATCCGACGTGCTCTTCCGCACGCGGATAATACTCATGACCACCGAATTGATGCGACTTCCCGGCAGGAAGGGACATGTATCCCTCGACGACCAACGCATTCTTCATCGCATCAAGGTCCCATCCGGCGGCATCGATCGCCTGGAGCAAACGTTCTTGCTTCGCTGGAGAATCCAAAAAAGGCAGCAATTCCTCGACATACCGGAGGATTTTTGCCTGTTCTGCCATGGTTTCCACGCTCAACATGACCCCATGCTAGCACAATCGTTCAGGCTGCAGCTTCTCCTTCGCTCTTCTTCGTCAGCTTCCCCTCTTTCTTGGCGACGGCGTCCAACATCGATTTACTGGGCGGGGGCAGGCCTCCCGTCGCTTCCAGCTTTGGCGTCAGCTCTGCCAACTCCTTCAGTTCGGCATCGGTCACCGGCTCCTGCAGCATCTGCTTCTTCTTGATGGCGTTGTAGGTGTTCACCCACATCTCGCGGTCGCGCCACTTGCGGTATTCGTCCAGCTTCATACCCTTCGCGCGGGCCTTCTTGCGCTCTTCGTCCTCTTTTTCCTTCGCCTTCTCATCGGTCTTCTTTTGGATGGCGGCTTCGACGCCGCTATTGGCCCAGCGCAGGATCTTCTCCTCCACCACCGACCTCTTCTCGCTATAGCGCTCGCGCGAGAGGGCGCGCAGCACGTCCACGCGGTCTTCCCCGCCTTCCACCTTCGGCGGCGGCAGGGTGGCCACGGAGAAGGGCTTGGTGGCGATACCGTCGATGAGCACGCGCATGTAGGCGTGGTACTTCGGGAGGCTGAGGATGTCCTTCGGCATGGCCATTTCCTCGAACTGCAGGCTCAGCGGCTCGGCATCGTCCGAACCGACCTGGAAGCTCACGATGGAACCGACGTTTCCGAACACGGCATCCTTCAGGGAGGAATCGCTGCCGCCGATCATCAACTGGCCGATGTACTGATGGGCCATGGTAAGGCTCAGGCGGTACTTGCGGGCCTCGGAGAGGATGGTTGCGAACGACTTGGTGGCGAAGTTCTGGAACTCGTCCACGTACAGGAAGAAGTCCTTGCGTTCCTTTTCGGGGATGTCGGCGCGGCTCATGGCGTCGATCTGGAACTTCGTGACGAGCATGGAACCCAGGAAGGCGGCCGTGTCCTCGCCGATCTTTCCCTTGCTGAGGTTCACGAGCACGATCTTGCCCGTGTCCATGGCATGGCGGATATCCAAGGTGCTCTTCACCTGCCCCACGATATTGCGGATGAGCGGGGTCGTGAGCAGCTGTCCTACCTTGTTCTGGATGGCCGCGATGGCTTCCGTGCGGTATTTATCGGACCAACCGGCGTATTCCACTTCCCAGAAGCTCTTCACCACGGGATCCGTGATATTGGACACGATCTTGGCGCGGTACGCGTCGTCTCCGAACATGCGCAGGATGCCGAGCATGGATGACCCCTGGTTCTCCAGCAACGCCAGCAAGGTATTGCGCAGGATGTGCTCCATGCGTCCGGAGAACGCCTCGGGCCAGAGCTTCGTGAACACGCTCATGAGGCCGGACGCGACGAGCGACCGCTGGTCCGGATTCGGCGCCTCCAACATGTTGAAGGAGATCGGGAAATCCTTGTCGGACGGCTCGAAGAGAATGACGTCGTTGCTGCGCTCCTTCGGGGTAAAGCGGAGGATGGCCTCGATGAGATCCCCGTGCGGATCGATGACGCCCACGCCCTTGCCGGCCATGATGTCGCTGTACACCATGTTTTCCAGAATGGTGGACTTACCCATACCTGTCTTTCCGATGACGTAGACGTGGCGGCGGCGGTCATCCAGGCGGACGCCGAACTTGGTGCGCCTTCCGTGGAAGTTTGCCTCCCCCAAAATGGTAAGGTTCTCAGGAGGATCGGTGACGCCCGGAATCGGGAGATTCACCGGCGGTTCGAGTTTCTTCGAGATCACACGATCGAGGTTCTGGGTCTGGACGAGAATGGTGGGCACATGCCACAACGTCGCGAGCTCCTCGTTGCTGAAGGCGAACTTGGACGACTTGAATCCCAACGGAATGGAGGCGCTTTCCACGGGTTCGAGCGTCGCGAATTCGTTGGTCTGCGGCAGTGTGAACTGGCGGAAAGCGGAGGCCATTTCCATAAGCTTCTTGCGGCCTTCGGCTGCATGCCCCTTGGGCACCACGACGCTGAGGCGCATGTTGCAGAAGAACAGCAGCCTGTTCATTTTGTCCTTCGCGGCGGCGACGCTGTCTTCCTTTTCGTGGCTGCGGGAGCTGGTGGCATCGCTGCTGTCGTCGGAACCCTTCTTCCCGTCGGAGACGGCGGCCTGGATCTTGGAGAACACTTTCCAGGTGCGGAATCCTCCCAGCATCATGTAGAGCGGGAACACGGCGAGGCGCTTCCACCCCCTGCTGAGCGCCAGGGACGCGAAGAACGATGCGTACTTTGGGGAGAGTCCCGCGATCCCCTTTCCCAGCAGCGGCAACACGCGGAGAGCGCGCTTGCGGTACTTGGACGGGGCGGGTTCGATGGCGATCTGCACGTGGCCGCGCATGGTCGGCAACGGGTAACGCGCCAAGGCGGAGAGGATGCCCGCGATGGGGTCCATGTTCGCGCCGCTCAGGAGGTCGTCGAACTGCGGATGGCGCTTGATGGGGAAGATGTCCGGGCTGTCGAGCGTCATGTCCATGGACACGACCTCTTCATTCTCCTTCGTGGCGAACGGATCCTTCATCAGAAATTCGATGTCGGTGTCCGGATACTGCGCGTACAACTGGCTTTCGATGAGCGAGGCGCTGTTCTCCGTCGTGCGGACGAAGAGCGAAACCTTGCCGTCGGCATAGCCCATCTCGAGACCCAGGGGCTCATCCCCCGCCAGCGAATGGAACGCCGCGAGCGCGGATTCCATGTACTGCGGACCGCGTTCGTTTTCCTGGCCGGGCCGGACTTGGAGAAGCATGGGCGTCATGTGTGTCTGGATCTTAGGCGGTTTTGAGTAAGTCCGAAACGAGATCGAGCGCGACCGTGTTGTAGGCGTAATCCATGCGCATGGGACCGATGACGCCGATCACTCCCTTCTGGTCACGCACCTTGAATCCCTTGATGATGAGGCTGCAACTCTGGATCTCCGGGAGGAGATGGTCCTCGCCGATGTAGTAGCGCACCTTGTCATCCACTTCGACGTGGTCGAGCAGGTTGGAGACGCGCTGTTCCAGCACTTCGACAACGCCGCTCGCCATCACCGGATCGTTCTGGAATTCCGGAAGGCGCAGCGTGTTCGCCAGCCCCATGTAGTACACGCGCTCCTTGTGGGGCACGGTGGCGAACGCGACCTGCGGGATCATCTTCGAAAGCAACGCGACCGCCTCGTACACGCGCTCCTGGTCCTTGCGCTCGAAATACTGCTCCTTGAGTTCGTTGAACTTGGTACGAACTTTCTTCTCCTGGCTCGTCGGCTCCATGAAATCCCGCACGTAAATACGGTATCCCTTGGCCGTCGGGACTCTTCCAGCGGAAATATGGGGCTGTTCCAGGAAGCCTTCCTCGCCAAGCACCCTCATTTCGTTGCGGATCGTGGCGCAAGACAAAGGAAACACGCCGCTGTCGATGATCTGCTTGCTTCCGACGGGAATGGCGGTTTGTATGAATTCGTCGATGATGGCAGCTAATAGCTTGGCCTGCCTGGTATTCATATACTCTGATTATAGCACTTTAAAGCCCTGAGTGCCAGATCCGGATACCAGGAAAAACGCTGATTTAGGCCTTCTTTCCGCTCTTCTCGAGACGGCTCTTGAAGCGGTCGATGCGGCCTCCGCGGCGCTCGGTCTGGCGCTTACCCGTGTAGATCGGGTGGCAGGCGCGGCAGGTTTCCACCGTTTGCTCCTTAACCGTGCTCGGGATTTCGTACACTGCCCCGCAGTTGGTGCAGGTCATTTTGGCATCGGCGTGCATTTCAGGGTGGATTCCGGTCTTCATAGTGCGGGGATTCTAAGGCAAATAAGCTGTAAGGCAAGCGAATTTAAGCAATAATGGAGACACAGAGTATTGACAATATACATTTTATGTTACATAATATTAATAAGGTTCTATCAACAATTCTGCCCTTTTACACGAACGGTGATCACATGACCCCATTTTTCCCGCATAACGCGGCAACGTATCTTGCTGTTTTCAATAGCTTCTTGCGCATTGTTCAAGACGGAAACAAACTTGAAGTTTCGCAAGAAGGCCCTGAGTGCGAGCTATGGCAGCGCGGCAAACCGATGAAATTCCTCAAGCCCATCGACCTCATCTTTGAGGGCACGTGCGGCGAACAGCCTTTATCCGAGGAGCAAATGCTATGGTTTCGACGCAGCATGGAAGAAATAAGGCCTCAAGGCATTATAGCATTCACTACATGCTGTTACGGCTACTGCGAAGCGACGCAACGTACACTCCGGGAAGCATTCCCCGATGTTCAAATGCACTTCCCTCGCATGAACATCGGGGGCGACCATCCATATCGGTACCGTGCAATTTTTAGCAAACTCATGGACATGGGGATCATCGGAATATAAGGACATCCGTTGATAAGAACCCATCGAAAGACCGTCAGATTTTATATCCGACGGTCTTTTTATAGATGCATTTTTATCACTTCACCTCCTTCATCGCCTTCTTTTTGCTCTTCTTGGCGGCCTTTTCGATCAATTCAGCCTCTTCGAAGAGCTGTTCCGTCTCCCCTTCGCGCTCCTCGGCGGCAGCAGCCAAAATGGCTTCCTCGGCTTCCTTGTCGAACATCACGACGCTCATGGTAGCCACCTTATCCGGCGGATCCAGGCGCATCACGATGACGCCCTGCGTGGCGCGTCCGCGGCTCGGGATATCGGAGAGCGACATGCGGATCGTCTGGCCTTCGCGGGAGATGCACAGCAGGTCTCCCTGGGCGCCTTCCTCGAGAACGACGGCTCCGATGATGTCACCGGTCTTCGCGGTGAGCTGGGCGGCCTTCACGCCGCTGCCTCCGCGTCCCTGGAAGCGGTATTCGGTGACGGGGCTCATCTTGCCGAGTCCGTTCTCCATCACCACCATCAAGCTACTCTTCGACGCGTCGCGAATCACTCCGGCTTCCACCACGCGGTCGTTGTCATCCAAACGGATGCCGATGACGCCCGCGGCGGCGCGGCCCATGGAACGCACGTCGTCCTCCGGGAAGCGGATGGCCTTTCCTTTCTTGGAGACGATAAGGATCTCGTTCTGACCATTGGTCGCCAGCACCCACTTCAACTCCTCCCCTTCCGGCATTTTCTGGGCAATGAGACCGCTGCGGCGGATGTTGTCGAACTCCGCGACTTCCGTGCGCTTCACGGTACCGAGGTCGGTGATCATGAAGAGGTACTTCACTTGGCTGAGGTCGGCTTTCAGGATGGCGGTGATGCGCTCCTCCGGCTTGAGCTGGAGCAGGTTCACGATCGCCTGTCCGCGCGCGATGCGGCCCGCCTGGGGCAGCTCGTACGCCGGCATCTGGAACACGCGGCCCGTGTTCGTGAAGAACAGGAGGTCGTCGTGGTTCATGACGTGCAGGATGGACAGCACTTCGTCGTCGTCCTTCACGTCGGCGCCCTTGATGCCCTTGCCCCCGCGGTTCTGCGCGCGGAACTGCAACGGCGAGTTGCGCTTCACGTAGCCCGAGCGCGTCAGCGTGACGATCATCGGGGCGTTCGGGATCGTATCCTTCGCGGAGAACTCGCCCGCGGCCGTGGTGACGATGGCCGTGCGGCGCTCATCCCCGTAGGACTTTTTGATATCGGCGAGTTCGTCTTTCATGATCTGGTCAATGCGCTTCTTGTCCTTCAGGATCGCCTCGCACTCGGCGATGAATTTCTTCTTCTCCGCCAGTTCGTCCTCGATTTTCTTGCGCTCGAGTCCCGCGAGGGTCTGGAGGCGCATATCGAGGATGGCCTTGGCCTGGATTTCGGAAAGCTTGAACTTCTTGATGAGTTGTTCCTGCGCGATCTCCTTCGTCTCGGACTTGCGGATGGTCGCGACGACTTCGTCGATGTGGTCGAGGGCGATGGAAAGACCTTCGAGAACGTGGGCGCGCTCCTTCGCGCGGTCGCGGTCGAACGTGACGCGACGGGTGATGACGACGCGGCGGTGATCGATGAAGACCTGGAGCATTTCCTGCAGGTTCATGAGGCGCGGCTGGATGCCGTCGGCCAGTGCGATCATGTTGTAACCGAAGCTGCTCTGGAGCTCGGTGTGCTTGTAGAGCTGGTTGAGGATCTTCTGCGGGTACGCATCCTTCTTGAGTTCGATGATGATGCGGATGCCTTCGCGATCGGTTTCGTCGCGGATGTCGCTGATGCCCACGATCACCTTTTCATTGACGAGATCGGCCATCTTTTCGATGAGCGTCGTCTTGTTCACCTGGTACGGAATTTCACTGATGCGGATGTGGTAGCGGCCGCCCGTCGTCTCCTCGATCTCCGCCTTGCCGCGCACCATGAGCGAACCGCGCCCCGTGAGGTATGCCTGGCGGATGACTTCCTTGTCGTACACGATGCCTCCCGTCGGGAAGTCCGGACCCTGGATGAACTTCAGGAGGTCCTCGACCGTCGCGTCGTCGTTTTCCAAAAGGTGCATGGTCGCGTTCACCACTTCGTTCAGGTTGTGCGGGGGAATGTTGGTCGCCATACCGACGGCGATACCGACGGAACCGTTGAGGAGCAGGTTCGGGATCTTGGACGGAAGCACGGCGGGTTCCTTGCGGCTGGCGTCGTAGTTCGGGTGGAAGTCGACGGTGTTCTTGTCGATGTCCTGGAGGATCTCATCCGTGATCTTCGCCATCTTCGCTTCGGTGTAACGCATGGCGGCCGCGCCGTCACCGTCGATGGAACCGAAGTTTCCCTGTCCGTGGATCAGCGGATAGCGCATGGAGAAGTCCTGGGCCATACGGACCATCGCTTCGTACACCGGGCTGTCGCCGTGCGGGTGGTACTTTCCAAGCACGTCTCCCACCACGAGGGCGGACTTGCGGAATTTGGCCCCGGAACGGAGTCCGAGTTCATTCATGGAGTACAGGATGCGGCGGTGCACCGGCTTCAAGCCGTCACGGGCATCCGGGAGGGCGCGCGCGACGATGACGCTCATCGCGTAATCGAGGTAGCTTTCCTCCATCTCGCTCACGATCGGGCGCGGCCTGATGCGGCCTGCGCTGGAGAGCATTTCCCCGTCACCGCCCATGAGGGGCTGCTGATCGGGAGATGGAGTGGATTCTTTCGGGGACATAGGGAAAGGCGAAAATCTAGCCCGACGATGATAACGATTTTCGCAATAGATGGAAGTCTTTTGAACAAAAAGAAGGATCAGGACATTGACAAAAATTACAATTTTATTATTATATGTAACCGATCATTCAGACCATCACCTCCCCCGTGCGCTATGACTCCTTTCGGAGTCAGAGCCCCACGGGGCAGACACAAGTTCACCTTGAAAGGAGTCCGCGGATGAAACGCTCGTTCCTCAGTCTCTGTTTGGTCGCCGCCATGGCGATCGCCACGCACGCCGAAGACAAGAAGCAACCCGGCGCCGCCACGTTCGTCGTCTCGAGCACCGAAGGGTGCGCGCTCAGCCTAGAAATTCCCGGCGACAGCCTGGACCAACCGGCCGTGCTGCCGGCGTTCGAAGGGATCGCCCTTGGCGAGAACGACGAAGTGACCGTGACGTTGCAGAAGGGCGTCCTCGCTGCCAAGAAACCCGGCAGCATGACGATGGTCGTCGAAGACGTCCAAGATGGCCTGCTATACCTGGTCACGCCCGATTGGGACGGCCTCAGCATGCCGAGCACGTTGCCGGCGTTCGAAGGCATCACACTCGCCAAGAACGACCCCGTCGTCGTGACCGTGGCCTTGAAGAAGAAAGGCGTCGCAGGCAAGACGGCCGCCCACACCGGCGGTCCGGACTGCAAGTGCCGCCAGTGCCAACGGATCGCGAACATCGCGGCACGGGACGAAGCCAAGCTGCAGAAGATCCTCACGACGGCCCAAAGCCTGAAAAAACGTGAAGACCTGAAGACGCTGACGCCCGTACTCCTCGACTTCTTCGGCGACGACAAGGCCGAAGCCGAGGCCTTCATTCGGAAGGTCGACAAGATGGTGAAGCCCGAAGACTTCAAGGGCATCACGCTGGAGGACATCCTCCGGTTCGCGAACTAGTTCTGCCCTCCCGGCGCCGCCGCAGTCCCCCTTTGTATCGGGGCTGCGGTTTTTTTGAAAAACCCTCCGCGTTGGGAGGGTTACTTCCTTTCGTGGAAGGAATCAGGTGTCAGAGCAAGGCGACGATACACACGCCGAGAGCCATGCTGCCGAAGATACAACACCAGGAGAAAGCCAAAGCGATGATCGCGGGCGTGTCATCCTCGACATCGATCTGGAACGTCTGCGGGACGTATTGGACCGGAGGACGGATCTCACAGTGTATGGAATACAGAACCATCCCTCCTGCCAGGAGCGCTGCGGCCACGAATTGAAGGTTTGCGATCAAACGGTGATCCGGACACAACAGGTTGCACTCGGCGCGAAAATACGAGATCAGGCCCAAGGCAATCCAGATGAGCATGCGACTGTACAAAAAGTGCGGGGCGCTCATGGAGCGGTACAAAGCCCACATGCCGACCGCTCCGCAGATGATGGGGAATACCATGGAACAGCCTCCCTTTCTGATTCCTGAGATACGAAAGGACGATAGGGCTACGATAGGCCGAAGTTTGGCATCGTCAAGCGCGGAATTATGCTACCGTATGCCCGAAACATGCTCTCCATCGTGGCTACCCCCATCGGCAACCTCAAGGACATCACGCTGCGCGCCATCGAGACGCTGACGAATGCCGCGGGCATCGTGTGCGAAGACACCCGCGTGACGGGACACCTGCTGCATCAGCTGGATATCCCGAAGAAAGAGCTGATCGCGATGCACGGATATTCGAACCCGAAGATCGTGGACGGGGTCATCGCCCGCCTGCTCGCAGGCGAACACCTGGCACTCGTGAGCGATGCGGGGACACCCGGCATCAGCGACCCGGGCTACGCGCTTGTGTCCAAGTGCCGTGAACACGGCATCATGATAGAAGTCATCCCCGGCGCAAGCGCCTTCCTCTCCGCACTCAGCGTCAGCGGGTTGCCCATCAACCACTTCGTCTACCTTGGATTCCTGCCGATGAAGAAAGGACGCAAGCGCCTGCTCGCCAGCTTCGCGGAAACGGAAGAGACGATCGTCTTTTATGAATCCGTCCATCGCATCGAAAAGACATTGAACGAACTGGCCGAGGCATTGGCCGCGCAACCCGACCGCCCCGTGGTGATCGCCCGCGAGCTGACGAAAATGCACGAGGAAATCGTTCAGACGACCGTGGCGGGGCTGGCGGACACGGCGAAGAAGATCACGCAGAAAGGAGAGTTCGTGATCGTCATAGGGGCGATACGCCTCAAGGGAGAACCGACTGAGGATTGATATTCGTTCCGTCCTGGATCACCTCGAAGTGCAGGTGCGCGGCGGTGGTCATGGGACCGGCTCCGTGCGTGCCAGGTTGTCCGCCCGAAAGCGCAACGACGTCCCCCTTCGACACGGTCTGCCCGGGGGCGACGAGGAATTCCGAAAGATGTCCGTAGAGCGTCGCGTATCCGCCGCGGTGTCCGATGAGCAGGTAGGAGTATCCCGTTTTCCCGCCGTCACGGGCCAGGAACACGATGCCGTCCGCCGAAGCGGCGACCGGCGTACCCTGCCCCACGACGATATCGGTGCCGAAGTGATTCACGCCGAAGTGCTTCTTGTAGGCGGCGTTCATGAAGCCGGCAGACACGGGACCGTACACAGGCCAGGAGAACGACGGCGTCATATCGGCGGCCGCATGCTTGGCAATATCCTCACGATCCAAGAGCCCCTTCTTGATGAGTTCGCGCTGGGCGCGGACGCGAAGCGTCTCATCGATGCGGGCAAGCTCGCCCTGCAGGCGCAGCACCTCGCCGTGCACCTCTTTCATGATCGACTTGATCTCTTCGAGTTCCTGTTCGCTGACAGCGACGAGATTCTCTGCCTTCTTATGCTCCTGCACGGCCGCCACATACTCCGCGATCGTGCCGCGGCGCTTGGCGATCAATGATTCCTCCTCACTCAGGGCGCGGTATCCCGCGTTCAAGTCCTTCAGGTACTGGATCTGCCGCGCGATCTTGGCGCGCAGGGAATCCTTGTCCGGGTTGCCACGAACGGCATCCAAGATCGCCTTCCCGGCATTCCGGAGTTTTTCTTCCGCAAGGACGCGGAAGTGCTCCTTGGTGAGGCGGGTCAGGACTGCCTCCTCGCGGCGGATGACGGATTGCAGCGCGACGGAACCCGTGAAAGACAAATCGTATTTCTTCTTCACCTGGTCCGATACGCGGCGCAGCGCAAGGATGCGGATGCGTTGGCGGCGCTTCTCGATTTCCAGCGTCGCGATTTTCTTTTGCATGGCCTCCTTCGTCTTCTCCCCCTTCGTGCTCATGGATACGAGGCTGCTACGCCTTTTGTAATCGCCCACGGCATCGTTGATGGCGGAGTTCAGATCCTCCTTCAAGGCGTCGCGTTCCACGAAGGACACCGCGGCGGGAATATGCCTGGCCAGCGGCGTAAGCATCGCGAAGGCGAACAGGGCGAGGAAGATCTTTTTGTGTGTATGCATGTTTCGAAAATATTATACCATATTCATGAAAAAATTGGAAGCCTTCCTGTGCGTAAAACCGCCAGGAATCGTGCGTTTTGATGCAAGACAATGCGTCCTCATTTGGTATGCTCCGGGACATGATCGCCCACCTCCGCGGAACCGTCACCAAAGGCATGCCAGGCGAATGCTCCCTGGACGTGCACGGGGTGGGCTACCGCGTCACCATCCCGACGAACACATGGGACGAACTCGCCGACGGAGTCGAGACCATGCTGTGGATTTCCACCTACGTCCGCGAGGACAGGCTGGAACTCTACGGGTTCGCCGACGCCGAGACGCGTCTGCTCTTCGAACAATGCATCGGCATGTCCGGCGTTGGTCCGAAGATGGGCATGGAGCTCTGCGCCGTACCGCGCAACCTCTTGCTGCAAGCCGTGAACGAGAACGATCCGGGAATCCTGCGCAGCGTGAAGGGAGTGGGCGGCAAGACGGCCGAGAAGCTGCTGGTGGAACTGAAGTCCCTCGTCGACAAGGCACCGTCGCTCTTCGCGACCAAGGACGCCCAGCCCATGGGAGCCGCGTACGACCGCGATACCATCGAGGCGCTCGTACAGCTCGGTTACGCGACGCAGGACATCCTCAAGGTCCTCAAGGGCCTTCCGAAGGACCTTCCCACTACCGAAGCGCGCGTCACCGCCGCCTTGCGGAATTTGTAAAAAAGAGAAAAGATTCCACCCCACGCCCTAACCCTAACCCTAACCCTACTCCTCGTGCTTCACATCGACCCCACCGCCAGCCTCGCGAAGATCATCACGCCGTCCGCCGGCATCCCGGACCAGGAATTCCTGGCGATGGCGCAAACCATGCGCCGCGTGATCGCGGACGTGCAGGGCGAAGCCCAGAAAGGTGCCCACGCATGGCTCCAGGACCCGTACAACGACGCGCTGGTACTGCGCATCAAGGATCTGGCGAGGCGTATGAAAACCGAACGCATCCAAACGGTATTGTGGATAGGCATCGGCGGTAGCGGACTCGGCCCGCGCGTCATCCAGGAGGTCTTCGAGACGCCGGATACGCCCGAGTTCATCGTCGTCGATACCATCGACCCTTCCACGCTGGAACTCTACAGCCGCATCCTGGACTGGAAGACGACGATGCTGGTGGTGGTGAGCAAATCCGGAAACACGTTGGAATCCATGGGCGCCTTCCACTACTACTGGAGGGAAATGAAGCGGGTGCGCGGAAGCAGGGCGAAGGATTTCACGATCGCCGTGACGGATCCGGAGACCGGTCCGTTGCATGATTTCGCGGAAGACGAAGGCATTGAAATACTGCCAATCCCCACCGCGGTCGGAGGACGCTACAGCATCTTCACGCCGGTGGGCCTGCTCCCGATGGCGCTGCTCGGCGCGGACCTGGATGCGTTCATCGAGGGCGCACGCGATATGGAAGCATCGATCTGGAACGAGAACCTGGAAGAAAACCCCGCCGCATTGCTGGCGGGCATGCAGTTCCTCTTGGATACGAAGCGCGGCTACCTGATGCGCGTCATCATGCCGTACAGCAACCGCCTGCAGTCGCTGGCGCGCTGGAACCAGCAGCTGGTGGCAGAGAGCTTGGGCAAGAACGAGGTGCTGAACCCCTTCCCCATCGCGGCCATCGGCACGCAGGACCAGCATTCCCTGCTTCAGCAATGGATGCAGGGGCCGAAGAAATGCTGGCACTTGTTCATCAAGGAGATCGAAAAGCCGCGCGTCACGGTGCCGAAGGACATCGGCGCCCCCTTTGATTTCATCGCGGGAAAGAGCTTCGGGCAAGTACTGGATGCGTTCCTGGACGGCACCGCGCGCGGCCTCACGAGCGTGAAGCGCGCGCACATCACCATGAGCGTCACGCGCATCGACGAGTACCACTTGGGACAGATTTTCCTGTGCTTCATGGCCGAAGTCGTGTTCCTCGGAAAGCTCTACCGCATCGATCCGTACGGACAGCCGGGAGTGGAAATGAGCAAGACGATCGCGAAGGAAATCCTGACGCATGGAAGGCCTGAGTGAGAATAATCAATCACCAATAACCAACATCCAATGAAGGAATTTTCCTTCATTGATTATTGGAATTTGGATGTTGGTGATTCTGGTTTCATTGACTATAATTTCTTTCGCAATCATTCCCAACTCTCCCCATGGCTCATGAAGTCACCGACAGCACCTTCGAAAACGACGTCGTCAAATCGGCTCTGCCCGTCTTGATCGACTTTTGGGCTCCGTGGTGCGGTCCGTGCAAGGCAATGAATCCCGCCATGGAAGAACTCGCCAAGGAGTATGAAGGCAAGATGAACATCGTGAAGATGAACGTCGACGAAAACATGGAGACGCCGGGACGCCACAACGTCATGAGCATTCCTACCTTCGTCATCTACAAGGACGGCAAGATCGTCTCGACGTTCGTCGGCGCCCGCTCCAAGGGCGAAATGCAAAAGGAAATGGACGCGGTTCTCTCTGCATGAAGTTCCTCTTCGGAATCATCGGGCTTCTGGGATCGTTCTTCCTCCTGAAGTTCCGCGAGTACATCGGGGATATGATCGGCGATGCGGATTGGATGCGCTACGTAGGCGGCCCCTACAACCTCGTCGTCCTGATCGCGCTGTTCATCTTCTTCTGGAGCATCGCGGCTATGACGGGCACGGAAGACGTCTTCGTGCGTCCCATCTTGTGGTTGTTCCCGGGGGGAAGGGGCGGACAGGCGGTGGATGCGTTTTGATGTCCAAAGCGAAATACTGCGCTTTCCTTAGGAACGTTCTTTCATTATCCTAGGCGGGCTCTCTGATGGTGCCGTAGCCAAGTAGTAAGGCAAGGGACTGCAAATCCCTCATACGCGGGTGCGATCCCCGCCGGCACCTCCAAATTGAATTGAGCCATCGCGGAAATCTGCTATTCTCCCGCGGACCAGGAAGAACATTGACACCATCGCATACCAAATTCCCACACGTGGGGCTGTAGCTCAGTTGGTAGAGCATCTGATTTGCAATCAGAGGGTCAGGAGTTCGAATCTCCTCAGCTCCACCATTTTGACATACCTAATATGAGTCACTGCGCCGTCGGCTTCACGAACGTCACGCTCTTCAGGATCAGCAGGATTTGTCCTTCCAATGCCTTTTCGACCGTGAGAGGAGTGGCTGCCGTGAAGCTGTACCCGGCGGCTCCCGCGACGGCGCTAAGCTGGTAGAAGCGAGACTTCGGTTCGTCGGTTTTCGGTTGCGCGGAGAAAATGTGAACGTTCACATCCTGACCGTCGATCTTCACCTTCTGCTTGTCGATTTCGGCATATCCCGGAAGCGTTTTTACGGACACGATGCTGGCATCGCTGTACTGGACGGACGTCATTTCCTCATTCAACGCTTCGCGCGTCGCGGTGATGATGGGATACTGGCCGGCCACGGGCGCATCCGCCTGGAACGCGACCAATACCTCGGCGGGAGCACCCCGGAGGTCCAGATTCGTACGATCCAACACATGCCATCCGTCCGGAAGGCAGGTTCCGATCGTACCGTCCCAATACTGCTGGGTGCAGGTGACGGCGACCGTCGAGCCGCCGCACGCGGTAAGAGCGAGAGAAAGGGCCAGGGAAAGGAGAATTGGGCGCTTCATAGGTGAAAAGGAGTGACTCTGTAGAGGCCTATAACCTATCACTTATCACCTATAACCTTAGAGCATCTACCCTAGACAAAACATTCAATTGAATTCTTATATACACCCATATCATTGAGCAAAAACCCGATTCGTGCTACAATAATCAGAAATCTATGAAACACACAAAACACACCGTCTCCGCTTTACTCATCGTCGTCCTGACGCTCTCCCCCCTCTCGGCAATCGCCCAGGGAGGCGCCGAACTGATCGTGGACGACTCCATCGCGGGCATCGGCACGCTGGTGGACGCGCATGGCGCGCAGGGCAGCGAAGCGACATTGGTAGTGCAGACGCCCGACGGTGATAAGAAGAGCGTGCGCATGCCGCTGCAGAACGGAGCGGGCTCCATGATGATCCCGGGATCGTTGACCCGTATCGCCGGAACGTACCGCATCGCGTTGACGCAGGATGGCGAAACGATCGCCTCCACGACGGCCGCCGTTCTTCCGGAATCCATGGATCCGGTGAGTTCCACGCTGCAAGCCGACACCCGCCATATCGACGCGGACGGACGCGATGAGGCGACGGTGGAAGTGCAGCTGACGGACGCGTACGGAAACGTATTGCCGGGACGCCCGGTGACGCTCATTTCCAGCCGTCCGGACGATTACGTGACCCCCCTTTCACACGAAACCGATAATGATGGCATCCAGGCGTTCGCAGTGAGCACGAAGGAAGAAGGAACGGTCGCGCTGCGTGCATTGGATCTCCTAAGCGGAAACCTTCTCGCGGCGTCGTTGGAAATCGACGCGGGATACGGACGCGGCGGAGACGACGACTATGCCCCGTCTTCCAAACGCGTCAGCGGACAGCGCATGTACTACGCGCAGGTCAGTTCCGGATTCGACGTCATCGACGGATTCGAAGTGACCGCCCCCTCCACCATGACGGCGGGCGTGGAAGCGCCGAAGGTCACGATCCGCGCGGTGGACCGCGACGGCAATATCGTCGAGGACTACGAGGGTACGGTCGTGTTCTCGTCCACGGACCCTGATGCAACGCTCCCCAACTTTGGAAAATATACGTTCAAGCAACGCGACCTGGGCGTGAAGGAATTCGCACTCGTGCTCAAATTCCGCGCCAACGGCAAGCAGACATTCCGCGTGGAAGACCAGAACGACGACCGCATCTCCGGTGAAGCCGAGGTAACGGTCAACGGAGGATCTTCCGGCAATACCGGCACGCGCAACATCACGGTCACGTCCCACAAGGACGGCGACAGCGTGTCCGCAACCCAGATCACGCTGACGGGAACGGCCCCCGCTCTCACGAACCTCATCGTCATGGGCGGAGCGGAAGACGTGACGGGTTCATCGGATGAAACAGGCCGCTTCTCCATCCCGGTCACCCTTTCCGCAACGCAGCGCGACTTCACCATCCGCATCCGCGACGATGCGGGACGCAGCGACTCCGGTCCGATCCACCTCATTCTCGATCAGCAGGATCCGGAGCTGAAGGACATCGTCTTCTCCCCCGACGAGCCGCAGGCGGGCGACAAGATCCTGGTCACCGTGGAATCCGAGCCGAAACTGAAGAGCGTCACCATGCGCCTCGACAACGGCCTGAATGCGCAGCCGGTCGTCCTGAAGGAATCGGGAACCACTGGTTCGTACCAGGCGGTATTCACCGTCAACGAAGCAGGCGCGTACCAGCCGATCTTCACGGCGGATGACGCCGCTGGAAACAGGACGGAGCTCCGCGCGATCCTGACGGTAGGCATCCAGTCCCTCCCCATCGTGCAGAACGTCCGCGCCGAACCCCGCCTGAACGCGGTGGCATTGGAGTGGGACGCCCTCACCATCCCCCTCGACGGCTACCGCGTCTATGTGGGTGATAAGGAAGACAACTTCCTCTACACGCTGGACTCCCAGAGCCTCACGACGAAGGCAACGGTTGCCGGACTCACTCCGGGCCGCACGTATTTCTTTGCCGTCACGGCAATCAAGGGCGACAGCGAAAGCAAGGAGAAGAGCAAGCTCGTACAGGCAACAGTCCTGGGACTCACCCTGGAAGTCGGACCCTTGGACGGGGCGCTCGCCATCAAATGGAGCAACCTGAAAGCGGACGCTCCCCTGGCTTCGTACCTCCTTGAATTCGGAGTACAGGGCGAGGAGTTCACCGAAACGCGCTTCCTGAACGGCGAATTGCGCGAGTACACGCTGCGCGACCTCCTGAACGCCGTCCCCTACCAGCTGCGCCTCACGCCGATCTCGGTGACGGGTCAGAAGCTGGAAGACCTGGCCGCAACGGGAGAAGGAACGCCGTCAGCTAAGGGCGCGGGATTCAAGCCCAGCGCGGCCGATCCGATTCCGTTCATCGACTCCGTGCATCCGGGAGGCGTCGCCCAGCCGGCGCCGCATACGCCGGGATCCGGCATTCCCCCGTTCGCCTGGTACCTCATGGCGGCAGCGGGATGTGCGGGCGTCTACCTGAGGCTGCGCCACAGGCACAACGTGCAGAAGACGGCGGCCTTCCTGAACGCCATCCAGTCCCAGTACCACTCGTAAACCCTCATCCTAACCCCAACCCTTTTGTCGATGACCCCCCGCCGTTTCCGGACCATGTCCATCGGAGGGGCGACCTTCGATCTCTTCGTGTCGGCGGATGATTCCGCGATGGCGAACCACCAGAAGGAAGACTCTTTCATCGTGCCCTTCGGATCCAAGATCCGCGTAAAGGGCATCGTCGGTTCGTTCGGGGGCGGGGCTTGCAACACCTCGGTGGGACTGTCCCGGCTTGGATGCGGGGCGGCGTTCTGCGGCATCACCGCGGACGACCAGTGGGGACAATCAATCATTGAAAATTTGAAGAAGGAAAACGTCGACGTATCCCATGCAACGATCATCGAGGGCGAAAGCGCCAGCTTCTCCATCATCCTCTCCTCCACCACGGGCGAACGCATCATTTTGAACCATCCGGGCACGAGCAAACACCTGCACGACGTGACGTTCGCACGCGAGGAAGCGAAGTCGATGGACTGGATCTATCTCAACAGCATCCAAGAGGAGAGCTGCGTCATCGAAGACGACATCATCAAGGTCCTGTTGGAAACGCCGCACGCGAAACTGACGTGGAACCCGGGCGAATGCCAAGTGAACATGGGCTACAAACGGGCGAGCATCCAAAACCTCCTGAAACAAACGACCCTGCTCCTTATGAACAAGGAAGAAGCGCTGACCTTTACGTCCGCCTCCACGCAGGAAGAAGCCCTGCGCATCCTGGCGGGCAGCGGGGCCAGGTTCGTCTGCATCACCGACGGCAAAAACGGCACCATGGCGACCGACGGGGTGCAGGTATACCACTGCCCCATCGTGGAATGCCCTGTCGTGGACACCACGGGCGCTGGGGATGCTTTCGGCACGGCCGCGACGTGGGCGCTTTTGAACGGGAAGGACTTGCCAATTGCCCTAAGAGCGGGTACTATAAATGCGATGAGTGTCGTAGGGGTCATCGGTGCCGAACCGGGCCTCCTCACAGAAACCCAGATACAGTCCAGACTCGCCAGTACGCACATCGATATTACCGTTCGCGAGTTCTAAATATCCGGAAAGACACTCACAAACTTCCCTCACTTCCCATGGCAGACGATTCTCTGATTCATATCCAGGAACTTCTCGACAGCGCGATGTCGTCCCTCAAGACGGCCAACGCTTTGCTGCGCGATATGACGGGAGTGACGGACCCGGGCCAGGAACGCCTCATGACCCGCGCATCCAAGGTGTCCGCACCGGCATCGGTATCCGGACGCGTGATCGAAGGTATTTTCGACGGACAGAACATGGTGGACGGCGCCGGACAGAGCTACCCCGTCCCGGCCAACTACGCATCGAAGAGCAAACTGGTGGAAGGAGACGGCATGAAGCTGACCATCACTGACGAAGGCAAATTCATCTACAAGCAGATCGCCCCGATCGAGCGCCGCATCGCCAAGGGCGTGCTCATCCAGGAGGACGGTCAATACAAGGTCCTCTGCGAAGGCAAGCCGTACCGCGTACTCCTCGCATCGGTCACGTTCTACCGCGCCGAAGTCGGCGACCAGGTGACCGTGCTGCTCCCCGTCCACACGGAAGCGCAGTGGGCAGCGGTCGAGGCAGTCCTTCCGAAGCACCTCGCCGAGGCAGCCGCCAAGCAAATGCTCAACGACAGCGCGGTGGATGGCGAAATGAGCCCGGTGATGAGCGCCAAGGAAGTTGTTGAGGAAGACGAAGACGCTCCGGTGAAGAAGACGCGCAAGAAGAAGGAAGCTTAAACTGGAAAGTCTAGAAGCCTGAGCTGCTCTTCGGAGAAACCATAATAAGATTCGTAACTCATTCCTTGTGGAGGACTTTGAACAGGTTGGGACAAAGGTCGATAATGCTGCTCCCAAGGCAATTGAAAGTCTGCTACATAATCAGAAACCCTTACTTGTCTTGGATATTTTAAAGCCATCGTTTTCATTGTCTTTTCTAATGCTTTTTCAGCAAGCAACTTTCTTGCGGCTGTAAATACTCGAAACTCATCATCTTCACCTACTAAATTATGCCATTTATTTTGTATGTGGATGCGGTTTCTGACATTTCTTAAAAGCTCCAATTCATCATAAAATGATGAATTCGAACCGAACAGGTTATGTTCTTTCGCACAATCAATATATAAGCCGAGCTCATCTTTCCTAATAGCTCCAATAGCCACTCTAAATCCTTCGCTTAAATTAGCAACGATCTCTGCATGAGGACCACTTACTCTTTTTCGAAAATCAAACAAAATTGCCTCAATTATTGAAACTAAAATAATAGTAATTGGCTTATTTAAATTAAAAGGCTGTCCTCTCCTACTGGCTATAGACTCATACAACCATTTCAAGACCTCCAAGTTGTAATGGAGATTATCGCCTATTTTAAAGTTATAGATGAACGAACTTGAAACTGTGAACATATCTGGAAGGTAGAATCACCTTTATTCATGCATTAATCAAATTCAGGTTATTGGCATCAAGCAAACCCCTACTGTAAGCTTGCGGTCCATGGCCATCTCCCGCCGCGTTTGGGTTCCCGCCAGCCTCGCCTTCGTATGCGTGGCCGTTATCGGTGCGTACTTATTCCTACAGCTCGATGGAACGCGCGCGTTTTTGCAAAACCTGAACGCCAACTCCGCGACTCCGGGATCGATGACCGGCAACCTGACGCTCTCTCCCCTGCCCATCAACGACGCGGGTGACGAAGCGTTGCTTCACCTGAGAAAAGGTGACGTGATGGCGCTGCGCGGAGACTGGGCCGACGCGCAGAAGGAATACCAGGAAGGCGTGAACAAAGGAGGCGGACTCACGGCGCTCCGCAAGCTCGCCCAGGCGCAGCTCCAGCGGCGCGATACCAAAGGCGCGCAGGACACGCTCGACCAGTTGAGGAGGAGCGGCGCGAAGGAAGAAGATCTCGTGCTCTTGGAAGCGCTCATCCACATCCGCGGAGGAGACCTCGCGAAGGCGAAGGGCGTCCTGACCGTCGCCGAGGATTCGCCGCACAAGCATTACGGACTCGCGCTCGTTTCCATCGCCGAAAACAACCTGGAAGGAGCCAAGACGGAGCTGCTAACGGTGCTGGCCGGATGGGAACCGGTGCTGCGCGCGTACGCCAAGACGCTGATGGGAGCCTACGAGGAATACGCCCTGTTCCCGGAAAGCCCGCAAATCCACCTGCTCGCGCTACTCTCCCGCGCACTCGCGGATGTGCAGGAATGCGAACTCGCGCTGCCTATGCTCCAGACGGTGGTGAACACGCAGGACGATTACCGTGACGCATGGATCGTGAAAGGATACTGCGAACTCACGACGGAACGTTCGCAGGATGCCCTCGTATCCTTGGAGCGCGCGTACCAGATCGATCCGCAGAAACCCGAGGTGCAGTATTTCCTGGGCCGCGCCTACGCCATGCAAGGCGATCATGGCAACGCGCTGACCTTCCTGCAATACGCATTGGAAAACGGCTTCACCCCCAAGAAGGAAGTGCGCCGCGTCATCGCCATCGAGGCGCTGGCCATGGGCAACCTGACGCTCGCGATGGAGCAATACGAAGCCGACGTGTCCGACGCCGATGCGGACTTCGACGCGTACCTCACCTACGTGACGAACGCGATTACGGGAGGACGCAAGCAAGAGGCATACCTGAAGGCGAAGGAAGCGACGGATAAGTATCCGGCGGACGCCAGGGCATTCGACCTACTGGGAACCGCGGCGATCGCCAACGACGCGAAGGATGAGGCGCGCGCGGCATTGCAGAAAGCATTGGAGCTGGATCCGGACTTGCAGAGCGCGAAACAGAAACTCAGCCAGCTCGGGGAATAATTCCCTCATCCAAATCCTCATCCTATTCTTCGGTAAAATGAAGACACTTCTTTCATCTTGCAGTACACTCCGCCCATGAAATACTCGATGCCCAAACACATCGCGGTCGCTATTGCAGGCGGCGTTCTCGCCGTCTCGTTGGGCGCGGGCGTCATTTTCCTGGGGCAGGGATCGGAGAATGATCCGGCGGACATCCTCCCCGCGGCACAGACATTGGCCCTTGTCCGCAATGCGGACCGGGCGAGCATGCTCACGCTGCAAAGGTACGTCGTCGGATTTGATTCCATCGCGCTCCCCGACCACCCGGTGGACGTGGCGCTTCTCGGGCTGCCGAACGGCTCCCCCGCCTGGGCGATCTTCGACGCCAAAGCCGCCCCCGTGGGGATGCGTTTCAGCATCAGCGCATCCGATGCATCCGTACAGGGCATGATCGGCGAGGGGGAAGGCAGATTGTCCGAACACGAATCCTACGTCGGCCTGAAGGCATACCTCAGCGACGCACCCTCTGCGTACCTGCGTTTCCCCGATGTCGGCATGAAGCCGTCGGGGGCGAGCACCGTCTTCGCACCCGCGCAACCGGTAGCGATCCAACTGAAAGCCGACGCGATACGGATCATCCTTCCGGAAGGAAATCCGTCGACATCCCTCGCATCGGCTCTGTCCGCAAGCGCAAGGACTTTGGCCCAAAGCCGCATCCGTACCGTTGCCACGTCGCTCTTCGGATCGGCGCTGAGTCCGACGTATGACATCTGGCCCCTGGTGGAACGCGACACGCATATCTTCCTGGCCGGAAATTCCTTCGCCGTTGCGGGAAAGGCAACCTCGTCCGTATCGGTTCGGGACGGCGTCAAGAAGCTCCATGACGCATTCGGAGGCGCCAAGGCGGGAGTGGAAGTCGTGGAACTCCCCCTGGATGACCAGTTTTCCTATACCGGCGTGCGCCTGACGGATGACGCGGCGAAGCGCACGTCGGAGTCCCGCGACGGATTCACAGTCGAAACGAGCACGCGCGGAGGCGGCAACGGATTGCTGCTGACCGCGACACAGGGATCATCGGTGGTGATTGCGAATACACAGGACGGACTAAAGGAAGGGATGGAGGCGCTATCCGGCTCTGGAGCAGGCTTCGGCTTCACCCTGTCCGCCGACGAAGCCGCCCTGCGCGCAGTGTTCCCGGACGCGAAGGGAGCGATCCGTTGGAACGGGAGGAGGGAGAATGGGAGACTGGTACTAGAAATACCGAGATAAACGAAAATAACCAAAAATCAATCACCAATGTTCAATGAAGGAAATTCCTTGTTTGATGATTGGAATTTGGTGATTGGATGTTCTTAACGCAATCCTCTATCGTATAACCCGTAAAAACCCCTTTGTCTCCCCCTCCTCCATCCGCTACTCTAGCGCTCCGATGATCTTCACACGCCTCGCCAAAGTCCTTTTGCCGATCTCAGC
>CAZSMX010000002.1:0-18503 GCA_964608325.1 uncultured Candidatus Peribacteria bacterium | reverse complement strand
CTAGCGCTCCGATGATCTTCACACGCCTCGCCAAAGTCCTTTTGCCGATCTCAGCCCTGCTGATGATCTCTTCGCTCGTGCTCCTCTTCAACCCGGGCCCGCAGCTCAGCATCGAATTCACGGGAGGCACCCAAATGGAAGTGGAACTCGCTGCCACCAAGACGCAGGCGGACCTCGCCTCGGCTTTCGCATCCTTCAAGAAAGGAACGGACGCCGCCGTGGACCCGGCCATCACCAAGACGAAGACCGAAACGTACTTCGCCCGCATGCGCAACCTGAGCAACGAGGACCACACGGCCCTCCTGGCGCACCTCAAGAACACCCTGGGTGACGTCCGCGAACTGCAGTACACGACCATCGGCCCCTCGGTGGGAGCGAACCTGAAGCAGCGGGCATTCTGGGCGCTTGCAGCCGCCGTCGCGGCCATCATCACGTACATCGCGTTCGCCTTCCGCAAGATCCCCAAGCAGTTCAGCCCGTGGTCCTTCGGAACCGTCGCGATCCTCGCCCTCGTGCACGACATCGTCATCACGCTCGGCATCTTCACGGTCCTCAGCCACTACACGACCTTCCAGGTGGACACGCTGTTCATCTCGGCATTGCTGAGCATCATGGGATACTCGGTATCCGATACGATCGTCATCTTCGATCGCATCCGCGACAATATGAACGAGGACAAGCGCGGCGACTTCGAGCACATCGCCAACCGCAGCTTGAAGCAGACCCTCACGCGCACCCTGAACACGGGTCTCGGCGCACTCATCATGCTCTTCGCCCTGTTCTTCTTCGGCTCCGAAAGCATCCGCTGGTTCATGCTGGCGCTCATCATCGGAACCGTCATCGGAACGTACTCTTCCTTCTTCGTCGCGGCCCCGCTGCTGGTGTTCTGGAGGAAGAGAGCTGACAAGAGATAAGATCTTTTGTCCCCTAATCCAAATCCTAACCCTAACCCCATGTCCCGCTTCCCTATTGAACGGCTCAAGAAATCGCGTGTCTCCGTGACCGCGACCTTCACCGAGGAAGAATACGCCGCGGCCGAAGCCGAAGCGCTGAAGCACGTCGGTCAGCACGTGGAAGTGAAGGGCTTCCGCCCGGGCCACGCCCCCGCGGACAAGGTGCGCGAACGCGTCGGCGAAGACAACCTCTTCGAGGAAGCCATCCGCATGCTCTTGAAGACCCACCTGCAGCCCATGGTGGACGAGCACGGCCTGAAACCCATCATGCCGCCGCGCGTGGAAGCCGTGTCCCGCATGCCGGTGACGCTGAAAGTGACGTTCGTGGAGAAGCCCGAGGTCACCATCAAGAAAGCGGACAAGATCAAGGTGGAAAAGAAGCCCCACCCCGTGGACCCGAAGGACATCCAGCGCGTGCTGGACAGCGTCCTGCAGGAGCACCGCATGGTGCAGCCGGTGGACAGGGCCGCCAAGGAAGGCGACCAGGTGACCGTCGATTTCCACGCGGAAGACGACAACAAGGTGGAAATCCCGGGTATGCGCGCCGACCGCTACAACATCGTGATCGGCAAGAGCAACCTGCTCCCCGGTTTCGAACCCGAGCTCGTGGGATTGAAGAAGGGCGACCACAAGCACTTCACCCTCACGCTTCCGGAGAAGTTCCAACTGGAGGAACTGCGCGGCAAGAAGGCGAACTTCCATGTCACCGTCCACAACGTGGAGGAAGTCACGCTGCCGGAACTGACCGACGCCTTCGCGAAGGAGAAACTGCACCAGGAATCCGCCAAGGCCTTCACGGACATGATCGAGAAGAGCATCCGGGACCAGGAGGAGCAGTTCGACCGCATGCGCCGCGAACGCGAGCTTATGGATCTCATCCGCGAACACACGCAGGTGGAGATCGCCGAGGAACTGATCGATGACGAAATGCGCCACCTCATCTCCGAATGGAGCGAACAGTTGGCCGCCCAGAAGATCAGCCTGGAAGACGCGCTGAAGTCCGAGGGCAAGGACGCCAAGGGCATGGAGGAGGAATTCAAGAAGCGCGCCGAGGAACGCTGGAAACTCCGCTTGGGCATCGGAAAGCTGATCGAAGAGCGCAAAACCGACGTATCCGACGATGAAATGCAGCTCACCTTCGATAACTTCCTGCTCGACCTGCCGGAAGACAAGCAGGCGGCCGCCAAGCGCGAATGGGAACGAAAGGGCGAGCTCTACCAGGAGCTGCGCTACCGCGCGCTGACCGAGAAGGTCTTGAAAGACCTGCTGGATCAGTGATCACCCCCTTCTCCTTGTTAAAGCCAACGCCGCGTTTTTGATGCGCTTCGTCAGTTTCACCTTCTTGGCTTCCGGCACGATCCATTTCACGCCGATCAGACGCTCCGGATTCACGTGCTTCAGCAGGATGCAATGCGCGCCGTGGATGCGCACTTCCCCGTCGCGGCCGATGACCCCGACCAGTTTTTCCGGACGCAATTCGTCGGCCTTGCAGCACTTCGCGAAGCGCGTGGGCATGGGCGTGGACCCTTCCACCCGCGCGATGCACGCGTCGTCGACGGGGCACACGGGTTCCGCTTTCTTTTTCTGCACTTCGATGCCCAAGGCCTGGATGCGCGGAAGCAGGTTCTGGATCGACATCGCCCCCTGCCCGATCTTTGCCAGCAGGTCTTCGCGGTCATGCAACGCGAGCCGCTCCCCGTCCACGTCGCGCAACAGCGTAAGTTGCATATCAAGTGGCGCCAGGCGGCGGCGGATGAGTTCTTTGTTCAACATGTCTCGCCCGCGGTTGATGAGAAGCGGACGATCCTTCGTCGCCAGGAATTTTTTCAGACGGTTGCGGGCGGACGCGGTCTTCAGGAGATTCATCCATCGGGGCGATGGTCGGGCATCGCTGCTGCGGATGACTTCCACGATATCCCCGTTCTCCAGCTGGTAATCCATGGGGACGATGGATCCGTTCACTCGCGCGGCGCGGAAGGAAAGACCCACATCGGTGTGCACGTGGAACGCAAAGTCCAGCGGCGTGGCCTGCTCGGGCAACTCGATGATGTCACCCTTGGGCGTGAGGACGAAAATATGATCGGAGAGCGGCGCGGGCAGGGCGACGTCCTCCTGCGCCTCGGCGGAGAATGCGTGTTGCAGGCGGGACCGGCGCACCGTCTGGCTCGCGTCCCCGCCTTCCTTGTAGCTCCAGTGTGCGGCGACTCCGAACTTCGCTTCTCGGTGCATGGTCTCGGTGCGGATCTGCACTTCCGCCATGATATTCCCCGGCATGCCGGGTAGGTTGGCGAGCGTGGTGTGCAAGCTCTTGTAGCCGTTTGGCTTCGGGAAGGCGATGTAATCCTTGAAACGGTGCGCGATGGGGCGGCCGATGCGGTGCAGGAGTCCCAGCGTTTGGTAGCACTGCGCCTCGTCGCGGACGATGACACGGAAGGCGAAGAGATCGTACAAATCCTCCACGTGCGATATCGTCTTGTTCTTCATTTTCTGGAAAATGCTGTAGGGGTGCTTCTCGCGCACCTCGATGCGCACGGGCATCCCCTCTTTTTCGAGGAAATTGCTGAGGGAACGGACGGCATGACTCAGGAAGTCGCCGTGCTTCTCGTGTAAGTGGTGCAATTGCTCCGCGATGCGCTCACTATCGACGGGATAGATAACGGGGAAAGCCTTCGATTCCAAGCGGTGCTTCAGGGAGTAGATACCCATGCGGGCCGCAACCGGCGCGAACAGGCTCAGAACGTCTTGGCACAGTGCCCGCCGGTCCTCGGGCGGCATGGTCGGCAGGAATTCCATGACGTAGAGCTGGTGGCACAGGGCGAGGATGAGCGCGCGCTCGTCGTGCGCGACGCGCAGGAACATAAGGCGCAGGCTTTCCACCCCCAGGCGCTTGTTCTTCATGGTAATGCGTGAGAGCAAACGCAAATCGCTCAATACTCCCGCGGCCTCCTTGCCGAACGCCTTCTCCACCTCCTCCAACGTCCACCCTTCCTGTCCGTCATCCAGCAGCAAGTGATGGGTGAGGCACGCCGTCACGGCATCCTCATCCGGTGCGAAGGAGATGAATTCCTTCAGCACGCCCAGGCAGTGGTCGAGCAACGATTCCCCCGTCCAGTGCGGCTTGTCTTTGTAGAAAACGGCGACTCGGTCAAACACCGATCGCAAACGATCGGGAACAAGGTCGGGTTGCTTCTGTTGCAGGGTTGCAAGCAGAGCCTCGAATCTCTGGCGAGCCGTCTCAATGGGCGGGCGGGTTGCCACCGGGATTCAGAGTATAGGAGAAAATGAGGAAATAGAAACTACGAAAGGACGCTTTTTAGGAGGTAGGAAAGTAGGAAGTAGAAACAAGGTACGATCCCTACCAACCTACTACCTACTTCCTAATCCCTATCGATCACCAACGTCACCGGCCCATCATTCATCAAACCCACCTCCATCATCGCGCCGAATTCTCCGGTTGCGACCCTCAGTCCCGCCTGTCTCATGCGATCGATGAAATAACCGTACAGCCGCTGCGCCTCCCCTCGCTCAGCGGCCTCCGTATAGTCCGGGCGATTCCCCTTGGACACGTCCCCCGCCAGCGTGAACTGGGAGACGATCAGGACCTCCCCGCTGATATCCGCGATGGAACGGTCGTTGATTTTCCCATCCCCCCCTTCAAACAAGCGCAAACCGAGGATTTTCTCGCTTAACCAGTCCGCTTGCGCATCGGTGTCATCCTTCAAAATCCCTAAGAAAAGAAGGTATCCGCGGCCGATTTCGCCGACCGGTTTTCCGTCAACGGAGACGGAAGCCTGCGTCACTTTCTGCAAGAGGATGCGCATGTCCCGGATTGTACCAAGCGATGTGCAACCACAACATACGTCTGATGCTATTTGTTCGGTTGGAAGGGCTGAAAACGTGATTCTGAAGAGGAAAGCTTGATTCTCTCCGGAATCTATTGACTCTTTTTGGCCTTCGGATATGATGGGGGCCTGTCCGAAGACCGAGGGCACTAGGCCGCAGGCCGAACGTAAGCCCCTCCGAGGCACACAGCATCGCTCATCCGGCTCCGGCTTGGTGATTCGTGCCGTTTGCCTCGCTGGTCTCCCGGACGGGAACCAGCGATTTTTTTTGTTCGCCGCAGGGCGAACAACCCTGAGCTTGTCGAAGGGTTACCCCAAATGAATCGCACCCGTCCGTTTTTCGTATCCTCCGAACCCTAACCCTCATCCCAACCCTTCGTATGGCACTGACCAAAGCCCAAAAGACCGAGCAGCTCAACGAGCTGAAAGAGAAGATGAAGGACGCCAAGTCCGTCATGTTCGCCCACTACATCGGCATGACCGTGTCCGACGTCAGCGACTTCCGCAAGCAGCTGCGCGACAAGAAGAGCGAGATGAAGGTGGCGAAAAAGACGCTCATGCAAATCGCCGCGAAGGACCTGAACCTTCCGGAGATCTCCGATGACCTCATGGACGGTCCGGTCGCCTGCATCTTCAGCTACGACGATCCTTTGACCGGCGCCCAGATCGCCTTCAAGTTCGGAAAGGACCACCCCCAGGTGGAACTGATCGGAGGCGTGTTCGAAGGCAAGATCATGAACAAGGAAGAGACGATCCGTCTCGCGAAGATCCCGGGAAAGACCCAGCTCCTCGGCATGTTCATGGCAATGTGCAACGGACCGCTCAGCTCCTTCGCCCGCGCCCTCAACGAGATCGCGAAGCAGAAGGAACAGCCGGCTCCCGCAGCCGAGGCTCCCAAGGCCGAAGAGAAGAAGGAGGAGGCTCCTGCCGTCGCAGAGGCCGCCCCCGTCGCCGCAGAAGCGGCTCCCACCCCCGCAACAACGGAAGAAGCTCCCGCTGCACCCGCAGCCGAGGCTCCTCCCGCTGCCTAATCCTTATTTCTTTTTAATCCCCTATTTCCCCTATTAGTATGGCTGATACGACTATCCAGCTTTCCGCAGAGGAGCAGGCAGTGATCTCCGCCCTCGAGAAGCTCAACGTTGTCTCCCTCAACAACGTCGTCAAGTACATGGAAGAGGTCTACGGTATCTCCGCAGCTCCGGTCGCAATGGCAGGAGGTGCAGCCGGCGGTGACGCAGGCGCAGGTGCCGGCGAAGAAAAGTCTTCGTTCAACGTGGAACTGACCGATGCAGGCGCCCAGAAGATCGCCGTCATCAAGGTCGTCCGCGAAATCACGGGTCTCGCCCTCGGCGATGCCAAGGCTGCCGTCGACGGTGCTCCGAAGGTCATCAAGGAAGGAGTCGCCAAGGCCGATGCCGAAGAAATGAAGAAGAAGCTCGAGGAGGCAGGTGCCAAGGTCACCCTCAAATAAGCCTTTCCGATTCGATTTTCAATCGCAAAAAACCGCCTCCCCGGCGGTTTTTTTGTGCTAGCGTAGCTCCGTTCGTTGTCACCACAGGAGCAAGGAGGAACGTCATGGAACGATCGTTTTCGGAATTGCGGGAAATCGTGAAGTACCGGCAGGCATGGGAACGCTGGTCGATTCCCTTCAGCATCGTCGTCATGCTCATCGCCGCGTATGTCGTCTGGGACCACCGGTGCGAGCAGAAGGAAATTGCGAGGGAGCGGGAGATCAACCGTTCGTTCGGTCCGAAGGGGCGCGTCATCGCGATCTACGAAAGTAAGGGACTGTGTGACCATTTGTTCAACACGCCGGTGATGGTCACCCTGGAAAACGGAGAGCGTCCGCATCCGAAAATCACAACGGTAGCCGTACGCAATCTGGTTAGGCCGCATCTCGGCAAGGTGTGGGATGTGCGCCTTGTAGACCCGGATTCGCAGGGTCGTTGCACTCTGAGGCTCGAAAAACGCTACGACGTCCATCCTTGGCCAGCGTGGGAAGGCAAGGACCCAATTCATGAACCAGGCCGGTTTCCGTAAAGGGAACCGGCCGTATTTTTAGTACCTAATACGCGAAAAGAGCCAATATTCATTGACAATTAGCCTTAACACCGTATACTGGCCATGCAACCTTCGTAGCTGTCCTATCGGTCCCCGAGAAACTGTAAAGAAGGCCATTGCACTTATTACCTTCTTTCTTTTCTTTTATGGCTGATCAGCAGCTTTCATGCCGCGATTGCGGTCAACAGTTCACGTTCACCGAGGGTGAACAGGAGTTCTACGCCTCCAAGGACCTCAGCGCTCCCCAGCGCTGCAAGGACTGCAGGAACAAGCGCAAGAACGACAGAATGCAGACGCGCGAAATGCACGATGCAGTCTGCGCACAGTGCGGTGCACAGTGCCAGGTTCCGTTCAAGCCCCGTCCCGTTGAGGAGGGTGGCAAGCCGGTCCTCTGCAAGAACTGCTTCATGGCTTCCCGCAGCTAAAGGTCGTTACCTTCCAATGTAACTCAAGAACGCCCCGAAAGGGGCGTTTTTTGTGCCTCTCCCCAGCCCTCTCATTAAGGAGAGGGTGCCCCGAAGGGGCGGGAGAGGTGGCGGGAGAGGTGGCGGGAGAGGTGGCGGCTGAGGGGCTACAAAAAGACCCCAAAATCTGCTATACTGAGGTGGTATGGAAATGGAACAGAAATCCCCCTGGCTCCCGCTAACGATCGGTATTCTCGGCATGGTGGTCGGGTATTCGCTCGTGCTCGCGCAGTCCGGTTCCCTCCAATTTGAAACCGCGGTACGATGCCCCTCGCACGCCATGAACCATCGTGCCTGACATGCTCCGCTTCCTCCGCTCCCCCTCCTTCTGGTTTCCATTCCTGATCGCGCTCGCGGTCCTGAGCCTGTTTTTCCTGTGGGAACTCGGCATCCTGCACACAGTAGCGCCTTCGCTCCCGCGCATCCGTACGACGGTACTGGATCTGACCTTCACGGGCATCTTGTGGATCCTGCTGTCGTTCACGATCGGGTTGGCCGCGTGGAGGAATCGCGAGACCAGCTGCCCCATCGGGGTAAGGCGCGCCACAGGAGTCGCCGGAGTGCTGGGTGCCGTCTCCCTCCTCTGCCCCATCTGCATCGCACTACCCGTATCGCTCCTGGGCGTCAGCCTCACGCTGTCGTTCCTCTCCCCCTTCGTCCCCCTCCTGCGCGTCATCGCGATCGTCGTGCTCGTCACGGCCGTCTCGCTTTTGTGGCCTAAAAAAGCGTAAGCTAACGGGGTGTCCAAACGCCACCCTGAAATCGACGTTTTACGAGCGATCGCGATAGGAGGAATGATTGCCTACCATATCGCCTACGACCTAGGCGTTTTGTATGGATGGAATATCACCGTTTTTGAAGGCGGATGGCTGCTGCTCGCACGGGCGACTGCCTCCCTCTTTTTACTCCTGACGGGAGCCAGTTTTGCCATCAGTACCAGCCGCACACCCAAGGGACATTTGCCGTTTAAGCAAATGCGACGATTCTGCATCATCGGCGGGGGCGCCTTGGCAGTGAGTCTTGCGACCTACATCATTGATCCTTATCTATTCGTACGATTCGGGATTTTACACCTCATCGCACTATCCTCGCTTGCGTTACTCATCTTCCGACCGATGAAGGAATGGACAATTCCCCTGGGTATTGCGATCATCTGTGGAGCGCAATGGATCCAACCCGTCCGCGAATCTTCCTGGATCAAACTCATCGCCGGATGGCATACCCCCACGTTTGCGTCGATGGATTATTTCCCGCTCTTCCCTTGGTTCGGAATAATCCTCATCGGATACGGCGCCGGGCACTTCGCATACGTACGAAAAACGAGCTGGCACGCCGACATGCGTTTTCCAATGCCCTCGATCATCCCATGGATGAGCAAGCATGCACTCTTCCTGTACCTGGCGCATCAACCCGTAATCATCGGGCTCCTGTGGCTCCTATTGGGACGGCCTGACTTCCCTGGATAACCCTTTCTTACTTCGTCATTGATAGCTGCACCTGGTGCGCGGGCTTTTCGCCTTTCTGCCACTGGGCAATGGATTCGAAGCAGTCGTTGTACATGTTGCGCACGCTGTCGTCCGCGTAGAACGCGATGTGCGGCGTGGTGATGACCTTCGGGTGCTTCACGAGCGCACTGTCTTCCTCCATGGACGATTCGTGCTCCAGCACGTCCAGCAATGCATGCTTCACCTTTCCGGCATCGAGCGCTTCCACCAAGTCCTTGGCATTGATGAGCGCGCCGCGGGCGGTATTCACGATGATGACGCCGTTTTTCATCTTGGCGATGGATTCCCTGTTGATCATGCCCTTGGTGGACGGAAGCGACGGCGCATGAAGGGAGATGATGTCGCTCTGCGCGTAGAGTTCGTCCTGCGTCACGTACTGTACCCCGTACTTTTCGACGATCTCCGGAGCTTGGTACACGTCGAACGCCAGGATCTTCATGCCGAAGCCGTGCGCGATCTCGGCTACTTTCTTGCCGATCTTGCCCGTCCCGATGATACCGAGCGTCTTGCCCTGCAGGGTCATACCGCGCAGCCCGCGATAATCGAAGACGCCCGAGGTGACGCGGCGGTTTCCTTCCTGGATGTGGCGCAACGTGGCAAGCAGCAACGCGAACACATGCTCCGCGATGACGTGCGATCCGTAATCCGGCACGTGCGCGACAATGATCCCCCTCTCGGCGCAGTACGCGTTGTCGATATGGTCGAAGCCCACCGAGCGGGTGCAGAGGAGCTTGAGGTTCGGAAGTTGCGTCAGGATCTCTTTCGGGAACTTGGTGGTGATGAACGTGGAAATGACTTCGGCGTCCTTGCACGTGGCCACGATCTGTTCGGACGTGGCGTCGGCGGGAAGGAAGACGGCGTTGGGGAACTTGGAAAGGACCAACGGCTGGTCTTCGGTATCGGTATCGAAGAAGATGGGGGCGGACATAGTGCAGGGAATATAAAGATACGAAGGAAATAATCAATGACCGATGACCAATCACCAATGCGATTCCATCGCTGGATATTGTTTATTGTTGATTGGTCATTTTCGCTATCTGGTCAAGAAAATCTGAAAAAATCCTCTGTGATTGATCAACTTTTTGCTACACTCCGCCCATGTCCTTCCAGGTACGTCGTTTGGCAGAGGACAAAAAACGGCCCAAGGTGCCGTTGTCTTCGATATTGAAGAAAGGAGCATGGATTGCGGCGCCCATCATCGGACTCAAGAACCACTGGGATAACAAGAAGGCAAAAAAGGCCGAGGCGGAAAAGGAAATCAAGCGCACGAACGTGCTGAAGAGGATCCTCGTGATCCTGACGACGGTACTGTGCGCCGCCATCCTGTTCGCAGGCACCGTGAAGGCGCTGGTGTCTTTGAAAATCCTGAGCCTGCACACCATTACGGGCATGGCGGGAACGCCGCTGCCGAAGGATGCATACGGACACACGAACATCCTCCTGCTCGGCCAAGGGGACGAAGGCCACCAGGGCGCTGACCTGACCGATACGATGATGATCGCGAGCATCGACCCGAAGACCAGGAGCGTGGCTATGCTCTCCATTCCGCGCGATCTGTACCTCACCAAACCGGGCGGCAAGATGCAGCCGGGCCGCATCAACGAACAATACTGGAACTACCGCCGTGCGCTGGAATTCGGACCGGACAAGATGGAGCGCTCCGCAGCGTCGCAGATCGCCATGCGCGAATTGGCCGACCAACTGGGCACGCTTCTGAACATACAGATCCATCACACCATCAAGGTGGACTTCATCGGATTCGTGCAGGCGGTGGACGCGATCGGCGGCATCGAGGTGGATGTTCCGCAAGGACTGGTGGATACGCAGTACCCGGGCCCGAACTACAGTTACCAGACGTTCGCCATCAGCGCGGGACTGCAGACGTTGGACGGCGAGACCGCCCTGAAATACGCGCGCAGCCGCCACTCCACGAGCGACTTCGACCGCAGCCGCCGCCAACAGATGATCCTGAAGGCCTTTGGTGACAAGGTGAAGACCCAGGGCCTGCTTACGAAACCCGACCAGATCGTATCTCTCATGAATATCATGCAGGACCATGTGGAAACGAGCATGACCTTCCGCGAGCTTCTCTCGTTGGCCGGAATGGGCCAAGACCTGAACCGTGATGGGCTTCTTACCATGAATATCCGTGACGGCTACGGACCGGGAGGATTCCTCTATCCCCCGCCACGCGAACTCTTTGGCGGCGCAGCCATCCTGCTCCCCCAGGCGACGTCCGGCGACCGCGAAGGGTGGGAGCCGATCCGCACGCTCGTGAAATTGTTCATAGACACACGTACGCCCTTCCTGAATCCATCGATGATCGACGTGCTGAATGCAGGCGCTCCTGCGGGATCATCACGCGCCCTCGGAAGCGAGTTGATCCGTTACGGCTTCACCGTAGGAGAGATGGAAAACGCCCCGACGGAGGAAAAGAGTGAAACGTCGTTCATCGACGCCTACGAACGCGACAAGAAGAATGCCGAATTCCTGTCGGAGATTCTAAGTATCCCCCTCAATCCCCTCATGGATGACGAGGGAGTGGTAACGGCAACCGGGACAACGCTGCCGATCACCGTTACACTGGGCAAGGATTACGTCTTCACCCCGCTGGCCACGCTTCTGGCGGAACCCGAACCCCCAACAACCGACCAATGACTCCACGGGAGATCATCGCAGAGGCCTGGGCAATCACGACGCGCGAGCCGCTGATCCGCCGCTGGTCGTTCGTCTCGTCCCTCCTGGAAACACTCCTGAACATCAAGCTGTTCGGCTACCAGGCCTACTTCGCCTACAGCTATTTCATCTCGGGCCACCAGGCGGGCCTCTTCGACGACGTCATCCTCCTGTACGAACATACGGGCATGACGGTGACCACGGTCGTCGTCATCCTCTTCCTGCTGCTGCTCGTCATCGAATTCTTCCTGCCGCACCTGTGCCTCGGCGCCGTCATCGGCCTCACGGCCAAATCGTACAACGGCGAGAAGAACCCCGAGGGCGGGTTGGTGATGGGCCTGTACAACTTCTTCCCGCTCTTCGCGATCCACGAATTCCTGTTCCTGAGCAGCGTCACGACCCTTACGTCTGCGATCTCCCTCACCCTCCGCTATATCGACGGATCCGTCAAATTCGGGCTCGTCGGACTCCTCCTGATCATCTTCTGCGCCATGAACATCCTGAAGTTCTCCTTCAGCTTCGCGGAGGAAGGGGTGGTGATCCAGAAGCTCGGCATTTTCCAGGCCATCGCCCGCAGCTTCAAGCTGATCGTGAGCCACTTGAAGCAGGTGATGTTCCTGCTGCTCCTCCTCTTGGTGATCTCCATCCGCATCCTCTTGAATGCGCTCATGGTCATCATCATTCCAGGCATCGTCATCGGCATCGGATTCCTCCTGACACTGTTCCTGTCCACCACGGCCAGCTACATCCTGGCGGGCATCATCGGCGTGGTACTGACCGTTGTCGCAAGCTACTTCTTCGCCTACCTGCACGCGTTCAAGATCGCAGTGTGGACGATCACGTACATCGAATTGATGAAGAAGAAGGATTTGGATGTGATTGAGGTGGGAGATATTTAATTCATGAAAGACAAACCTCCGGTTTTTCTTTCATGGGCTATCTTTTCGGCAAGGTGCGTCTCCACTTCGGGCGGAGCCCTCGTTCGACGCGATTCATTGATCTATCAAAATCAGAGCCTGCAGGCATCCCGCGACCACGGAGGGTGAAGGGGAAGCCCCGCGTGCGTAAGCACCCGTGGCGAACGTTCCGAGCGCGGCCAGCGAGGAACGGAGCCTGCGGGGCAGGCGGCGTCGGCTTTGGTCGCGGGCCGCCTTTTTCCGTCCCTTTTTGGCGGGACAAAAAGGGACGATCACTATTTCCCACTGTGATCACGACATGAACGCAGTAGACAGCAAAATCGAAATTATTTGACAGTGTCCGATCGTCCACCTATCATGGTGTACGTTCATCCCCACTGACTCCCTATGTCACTGACCCCCCACCAGCGCACGACCCTGAACTACATCCGTGAGTTCCAGCACAAGCGCGGCTATTCGCCGTCTTTGTCTGATCTCGCGTTGGCCTTCGGCGTACGCAGCAAGAACGCGGTCGCGAAGGTGGTGACGGCGCTGGTGAAAGGAGGATTCCTGGAAAAAGACCCCAAGGGACGCATCAAGATCCTGGATATCCAGGAAGAAGGCGGCGGCAGCCACATGCCGATGATCCTTCCCCTCTTCGGCCCGATCCGCGCAGGCTTCGCCGCCCCCGCGGAAGAGCAGGCCGAGGAACAGGTGACGCTGGAGAGCTACCTCGTGCGCGATAAGAAATCGACATTCCTCCTGCGCGTGAAGGGCGACAGCATGATCAACGCCGGCATCCAGGAAGGAGACCTTGTCATCGTGGAGCGCGGCGCCAATCCCCGTGTCGGAGACATCGTAGTGGGCGTACTGGACGGCGAATACACGTTGAAGAGACTTCGCAAGGACAAGGGCAAGTACTACCTCCAGGCTGAGAACGACGCCTATCCGGACCTGTACGCCATGGAAGAGTTGCAGACGGCGGGGGTGGTGCGGGGGGTTGTACGAAAGTATTAAGGGGTACGTATTACGGGATAAGGGATTATGACAGCTACCATTCACTCCTTCACCGGGCTGAAAGCGTGGCAAGAAGCACACGCATTAGTTATCAAAATTTACGAGATGACAAAGGCTTTCCCACGGGAGGAGCAATTTGGATTAACTGATCAGATTCGAAGGGCTGCAGTATCCATATCGTCAAACCTTGCCGAAGGATTCAGTAAAAAATTCAAGAAAGAGAAATCACAATTCTATTCAACTGCCCTTGCTTCGCTTACAGAAGTTCAAAATCAAATGCTGATTGCACGTGATGTCGGCTATATCACTAATGAGCTGTTCCAACTGAATGCCCAAAGAACAGTCACTGTAAGCAAGCTAATCAACGGCCTCATCAAAACAGTTCAAAATCGAACCCCTTAATACGTAATACATACCCCTTATCCCCCCCGCTTCGTCTCAATGATTGCTCATGTAGACGCCGACTCTTTCTTCGCGTCCGTCCTTCAACGGCTGCACCCCCACCTGAAAGGCAAGCCCCTGCTGGCCATGGGCATGGGCGGGGGCTTCGTAATCGCCGCCAGCTACGAAGCGAAGGCCAAAGGCATCCGAACGGGTACGCCCCTCAAGGAAGCGTTGGCGCTGTGTCCTGACGCCGTGCAGATGCCCTCGGATTTTCGTGAGACGGCCGTCGCCTCGGAGCAGATCGAAGCCGTCCTGCAGAACGTCTGTCCGTTCATCGAACAGATGTCCATCGACGAGTGGTACATGGACCTGGCGTCGCTCGTGGGCGGCATCCCGAAGGATCCGCAGGCCTGGGCGAAGGACTTGCAGAAGGAGGTCATGCGGCAGACGTCGCTTTCCGTTTCGATCGGCGTGGGGCCGAGCAAACTCCTGGCCAAGATGGCCGGCGAGTACCGCAAGCCCGCGGGCGTGACGGCCATCGGGATGAATGACCTGGAATGGTTCCTGAAGGACCGTCCCGCACCCGCCATCCCGGGCATTGGACCGAAGCGCGAGGTCCACACCAAGGCACACGGCTGGGCGACGGCCTGGGACATCGCCATGGCACCTCGCCATACGATCAAGGATCTCTTCGGCAGGGGCGGCACAGACATCCAGCGCGAACTTCTCGGCGAGTGCCTCTCCCCCGTTCACAGAGGGGAGAACGGACCCCAGAAGTCCATCTCCCGCACCCGCAGCTTTCGCGCGACCCGGGAAGAAGGAATCCTGTGGGCCCACATCCTGCGGCACCTGTCGTACTGCGTTTTCAAGATGCGCAGGCAGGGCATGATGGCCAAGGGCGTCTCGGTGTGGCTGCGCGACGGCGAGTACCGCCACGCGGGGTTCAATTGCTCGCTCACGCGGCCGCTGGATACCGAGGCGTACCTCACGCCCTTCGTCCGCCGCTGCTTCCGGAAAAGCTACGACCCCAAACGCACGTACACGCAGGCGGGCATGGCGCTGTGGAACCTCACGCCCAACGGATCCGTGCAATATTCCCTCTTCGACGGACCGGAAAATGTGGAACGCGACGAAGGCCTGCAGCAGTCGCTCGACACCATCCGCAAACGCTTCGGCCGCGATGTCATCACCCTCGGCGCGGCGCTTCCCGTCAACAAAAAATTAAAACCGGAATTGGGATACAGCGTGTTGGAGTGACGCTTGATATGTAAAGAATACATGTCATACTGTCCCCCTCTTTCACAGCATATTTTGTGCGCACACCACTGTCTCTTGCGGGAGATAGTGACGGTGCTTACAGAAGAGATATGAAACACTTAAGGGGAAGGATCTATGAAAAAACTGCGGCAGAAATTCTCGGATCTGCGATTTTGGTTCATGGAAAAATACGGAAAGGTCTACGTATCGAAATACTCGAAAACACCGACAAAGAGAGTCGGGTACTTGGACGCATTCGGCGAACGGTTCCGCGTAGTCATGAATCTCAATGACGAAGGCGGATTGGACTATTCGCATGCCGACATCTCGAAAATGGCAGTGGCATGCATGGTCTGCGGCAAACCGATCTGGCCGTACGACCCCGTCGGCTTCCTGATTCCCGGGGAAGGGCACGTGATACCGGAAGGTGCGTACTTCTACGAACCGGCGGAATCCTACCTGGGATGTTTCCGATGGGAATGCGAACACCCGTTCCGCAACGGCTTTTGGATACCCAGCAAAGAGGATCCTCTTCGCTGCGCCGTACTGCCGGTTGCATCGCCTATCGACTTATTAATGGCGAACGGCGGGGAATGCGTAATTGTAGGCGACACCCACGACATCGAAACCGCGGTGGCGGAAACAGAAGCTCTTCTGAAAAAGCAGCAAAACGATCCTGTCGATTAGGATCGGGGCGACATCCGTCGCCCTTTTTTACAATGCCTTCAATCGCTCCTCGATCTTCTGCAATTTCTCCTGCGTCTCGGCGAGCTTCTGCTTCTGCTCCTCGATGAGTGTAGCGGGAGCACGGGACACGAACTGCTCGTTGCCCAGCTTGGCCTCGATCCCCTTCGCGAAACGTTCGAGGTTCTCCTTCTCCTTCGTCAGCGTCGCCTTTTCCTTCTCCTTGTCGACGAGTCCCGCGAGCGGCAGGTACACCTCGATGCCATCCAGGAACGCGGCGGCCGCGTCATCGGGCTTGGCCCCGAACGAAAGCTCACTCACCTTGCCCATGCGCTTGATGTGCTCGGCCTGGCTTTCCAGAAGTTCCTTGTGCGCCTTCGTGACCAGGACGACCGGAACCTGCTTCGCGACTTCCACGTTCTGGTCCGAACGCAGCTTGCGGATGGCGGTGATGACCTGGACGATAGTCTCGAATGAATCGCGCGCCTTTTTGAGAGGCTCGTACTCTTCGTTTTGAGCGGGCCAGACGCCCTTGATCAGCATCGCCTCCCCGCTGGTCACATGGGACCAGAGCTCTTCGGTAACGAAGGGGCAGAACGGGTGAAGCATTTTCAGGGTCATGCGGAGGATATGGACAAGGACGACGGGGTTGCCGTTCGTCTTCGAAAGCTCCAAGTACCAGTCACAGAAGAAATCCCACACGAAGCTGTATAAACGCTCTCCCGCCTCGCTCAGACGGTACTGTTGCAGGGATGCCGTCACGCTGTTGATAGTCGCATCCAGTTCGTAGATGGCGGCCTGATCAGCCATGGAGATTTTCATCTCCCCGTCGATTTCGACCGCAACACCCCCGATCGCGCGCGCATCCAGACCCGCCGCCTCGCACTGCATCAGGACGAAGCGCGTGGCATTCCACAGCTTGTTCACGAAGTTGCGGTAGCCTTCGATCTTCTCCTCGTACAGACGGCTGTCGTTGCCCGGGCTCTGGCCCACGATCATCGAAAGTCTCAATGCGTCCGCGCCGTACTTCGGGATGATTTCCAAGGGATCGATGGCGGTCTCCGGCTTGCTCTTGCTCATCTTCTGCCCGTTGCGATCCATGATCATGCCGTGCAGGTACACGGTCTTGAACGGGATGCGCTGATCCTCGGTATAACCCGGGATCTTGCCGAGCGCGTAGGTGGTCATGAGGATCATGCGCGCGACCCAGAAGAACAGGATGTCGCCTCCCGTTTCCATCACGTTCGTCGGGTGGAACTTCTTGAAGTCCGGGCTGCCAGTCAGGATATCAGCCAATGACAACGAGGTGTCCTCGGCGAGCTTGGGATCGATGAGCGTGCTCCAGGTCCAAAGCGCGGAGGAGAACCAGGTATCGAGCGTGTCATCGTCCTGCGTCCATCCATCGCCCTTCGGTGGCGTCACTCCGACGTACGTATCCGCATCTTTATACCAAACCGGGATGCGGTGTCCCCACCAGATCTGGCGGCTGACGCACCAGTCCTGCAGGTTATCGATCCACTGGAAGTACGTCTTCGCGAAGCGCTCGGGAATGATCTCGATCATCCCGCTCTGCACCGTGTCCTGCATGATTTCCTTCAGGCTCTGCTTCTTTCCCTTCCACTGAATAACTTTTTTATTCACATCGATGAACCACTGCGTCTTCGGCAGCGGCTCCACCGGTTTTTTGCTGCGGTAGGACACGGACAACGGCTGCACGTACTTCTTCTCCTCCTTCATGCGTCCGACCTCTTTCAAATCCGCCACGAATGCCTCGCGGCACTCCTCGATGGTCATACCCCCGTAGCCGTTGATCATGCCCGTCATACGGCCGTCCTCGCCGATTACATGCAGCGGCATCGTGGGTATCTCCGCCTTGTGGCGCTGCCAGAGCTCGTAGTCGATCTTGCTGTGGTAGGGAGTTAAGCCGATAACGCCCGTGCCGAACGCGGGGTCTGCCAAATGGTCCCCGATCACCGTCACGGTGATCTTCTGGTCGCGCGGCCACGTCACCTCGAAGCTCTTGCCGATGAGATGCTTGTAGCGTTCGTCATCCGGATGCACGACGAGCGCGCTATCCCCCAGCTTCGTCTCAGGCCTGCTGGTGGCGACGTACAAAGGGTCTCCTCCGGTCTGCTTCGCGGTGAGGTACTCGATCGTGTAGAGCGTCGCCTCGGTATCCTTGTATTCGATTTCATCGTCGGAGATGGTCGTCTGCAGGGCAACATCCCAGTTCACCACCCTTTCGCCGCGGTAGAGCAGGCCGTCTTTGTACATCAGGCTGAAGACCTCATTCACGCAGCGGTTCAATGCCGGGTCCATCGTGTACGCCTCGCGGCTCCAATCGCAGCTGCTTCCCATCTTGCGGATCTGTCCGCGGATGGTGCTGCGGCTTTCCTCCGTGAATTCGGCGATGCGCTTCACGAGCGCCTCGCGCCCGTAATGGGAACGCGGATCCTTCATCTTCTCTTCTTTCTGGATCTTCTTGATCACCACGCTCTCGGTGGCGATGGCGGCATGGTCCGTACCAGGGACCCACAGCGCTTCCTTGCCCTGCATGCGCGCGAAACGGATGAAGATGTCCTGAAGCGCGAGCATGGATGCATGGCCCAGGTGCAGCGTGCCCGTCGCGTTTGGCGGGGGCATGGAAATCGTGAACGGTTCCTTCTTGCTGTTCACATCCGCCGTAAAGACGCCGCTATCCTCCCACATCTTGTAGATGCGGTCTTCAACGGCCTTTGGGTCGTAGGCTTTCTCTAGCACCTGG
>CAZSMX010000001.1:104129-140577 GCA_964608325.1 uncultured Candidatus Peribacteria bacterium | reverse complement strand
GGAGCGAAGCAGGATACGATGTGCCCGGACCCACTACGAAGAGGCGCATCATCCACGAGCGCAGGGATTTTGAAGTCAAAGGACTTCCGCCTGTCGATCCCATGCAGCTCGCCGTCGAACGTCAGAAGTACAAGGAGGCTGGTGAACTGCCTATCGGTACGTGGGGTAAAATCCCGACTGCGGCGCCTGATGGAAAGGGTGGCGTATTCATGTACAGAACTGGTGCAAGGAATGCCAAAGGCGATTATATCGTCCAGGCATATTCCCCGAATGCGGGCTTAAGCCAGTATGATAACGTGTCGGGAAGATGGTCTTTCCCGGGAGGTAAAGCACTTACTTATAAGGAATTTGACGCGGAGTACGCGGAGCTCTTCAAAGAGAAGCAGCAGCCCGCGGCTGGGAATCAACAGCAGCAACAGCCTGTCCAGCAGCCGGTTGCCCCGAACCAGCAGGAGAAGCAACCCGTGCAGCAACAGCAGCCAGTTGAAAACAAGCAGCCGGAAAAGCAGAGGCTTTCACTCGATACGTTCAAGGCGACGCTCGATCGCCTGAACATCAAGGTAGATGAAGCATGGTTGAAGGACGATACCTGGAACAAGCTCAACGTGGCCTTGGGATCGCTCGGCGACGAAGACTACAAGCTTGTCATGGGAAGAACGATTTCCATGCCGGGCACGAACTTCCCGAATGCAAACGGCTTCGCGCTTCCGAACGATCCTGACCAGGATCGCGTGAACGAGCAGCTCCGCGCATACGTCGATTTCGTGAAAAAAAATCCGGAACCGCAATTCGTCCAGAAAATCGAGAACGTTCCGAACGAAGAGGAGAAACCCGCGCCGGTTCAGCCGCCCGCGGAACAGCAGCCTGCCGGACCGCAAATCAAGCCTGGCGGAACCCCGGGACCCAAAGATGGCGATCTGGTCATCCCCGCGCCTCCCGAGGCGAAACAGGCCCCGGTCGCTCCAGAAAAACCGCAGTCCGCAGGGGTGGAAAAGAGCGACGTCATTACCGAAGCACAGCCATTAATTGATGCCTTACTGAAGGACAGTCTTGATGACAGTAATATCAACCGCAAATCGCAGCTCAATCAGATCCTGGGTATCAAAGCCGGCGAAATCCAAGTGGCAGCCGACTTCGCGAAAAACGTAAACGACAACGGATTGCTTCTGACGAAGAAAGAGGCGATCGATCTGCGTGATGAATATAAGAACGGAACTGCCAGGGAGAAAAATCTCCTGAAGCCGGTTCTCCAAACGATCGAAAAATATCTCGCTTCCAAAGTGCCTGCAGCCAAGGAAGGTCAGGGCGTGCCGGATGCACCCGCACAGTTGCCCGGAGCCGAGCAGGTCAACGTCATCAAGCCGACGCCCGAACAAACCAAGAAACTGAGTGACGATGCAATCGCCCTCGGCAACAAGTACGGATTGGATCTCGACGCCATCGTGCCGGATGACCAGTATTCTTCCGTGAGAAACAGCCTGGTGAAGATCGAAAACGTACTGAAGACGTTGCCGCCGGCCGACACCGCGTTCCTCAGAGCGTACAAGGATTACCAGAACGGCGACCTGAGTTCCAAGATTTTGCTTGGCGACAAGTCGGGGGTTTCCACGTTGAGGATCTACGTCGACGTGAACGAGGATGAGGCGGCCATGGCGCGCAACCTGCATGCGAACATCGAGGAAATGAAGATGTGCGTCGGCTTGCATTCCGACGTAGAGAAGTTGGGCAAGGAGTGGAACGCCCCGGTGGAAGTTGACCAGTACATCGGTGCGATGCGCCCGTACCGCAACGGGGACTTTCAGAAGCTCGCTTCGTCCGGCATGAAAAGCCTGACTTTGGCATACTCTTTGCTTTTGCCGGAACAGAAAGACGCGATCCGGAACAGTGGCTACTCGCTTATGGTGTCCACCCAGGACGCCGAAGAGGCCGACTCGAAGGCGTTATTCATCGATTGCACGCAGTCCACCCAGTCCATCCAAGGTAAACTCTTGGAATTGGCGAATAAGAAGCTGGCGTGAGCAAAAACCTGGAAAATATCCTTGCGTAAAACGTACCGGGGCCTATAATCGGGTCAACATTTCCGGTGTTCCTCCCCCTATTTAAGACGAGTAGGGCAGGGGAGCAGCGGAGTTTCGTGCGTGAAAAACCGCACTTATTCACCCCTTTCTCTTCCTTATTATATGGCAGCACCCGCCACATCCGCGACCGATTCCTTCGATGCAGTCGCACTCTCCGTCGCGAGCCCCGACGACATCCTCGGCTGGAGCCGCGGAGAAGTCACGAAGGCCGAAACCGTCAACTACCGCACCCAGCGTGCCGAGCCGGACGGTCTCTTCTGCGAGCGTATCTTCGGACCGACGAAGAACTTCCAGTGCTTCTGCGGGAAGTACAAAGGTATCCGCTACAAGGGCGTGGTCTGCGAGAAGTGCGGAGTGGAAGTGACGCGCTCCATCGTTCGCCGCGAGCGCATGGGCCACATCAACTTGGCCGTGCCCATCGCCCACATCTGGTTCCTCCGTTCCTCGCCGTCCCGCATCGGACTCCTTTTGGACCTCCCGATCAAGACGCTCGAGCAGATCGTGTACTTCGCCGCCTACATCGTCATTTCGGTGAATGATGACATGAAAGCCGAGGCTGACAAGGAACTCGCCGCCAGCATGGACAACCGCAAGAAGCAGGTGCAGCGCGAATACGAGGATGCCAAGAAGGCCCTCACGGAAAGCAACGCGACGCGCGCCCAACTCGACGCTTTGGACAAGGAAGTGGCGGAGAAACTCGAGTCCCTCAAACTGAACCACAAGGAAGCACTTGATGACCTCAAGAACCTCCACACGGGAGGCGTGCTCTCCGAGCTCAAGTTCCGCGAAATGAACATGAAGTTCGGACACGTGTTCCGCGCAGGAACCGGAGCCGAGTCGCTTCGCGAAGTGATCCTGAACGTTGATCTTCAGACGCTTGCCACGGAACTCCAGGCCGAGCGCGAGAAGTCCAGCGGACAGAAGCTGAAGAAGATCATGAAGCGCATGAAGTTCGTGAACAGCATCATCCAGGCCGGTATCGATCCCTCGTGGATGATCCCGACGCGCCTGCCGGTCCTGCCGCCCGACCTGCGCCCGATGGTGCAGCTCGACGGAGGCCGCTTCGCCGCATCCGACCTGAACGATTTGTACCGCCGCGTCATCAACCGCAACAGCCGTCTCAAGAAGCTGATGTCCATCGGTGCGCCTGAAGTCATCTGCCGCAACGAGAAGCGCATGCTCCAGGAGGCAGTCGACACGTTGCTCAACAACTCCGCACGCGGAGGAAAGACGCTCTTCACGGCAGGGGACCGCCGCAAGCTCCGCTCGCTCTCCGACATGTTGAAGGGCAAGCAGGGACGCTTCCGCCAGAACCTCCTCGGAAAGCGCGTCGACTATTCCGGACGCTCCGTCATCGTCGCCGGTCCTCACTTGAAGCTGAACCAGTGCGGTCTTCCGAAGGAAATGGCCATGAAGCTCTTCAAGCCGTTCGTCATCGGAACCATCATCCGCCGCGAACTCGCGCACAACGTGAAGGCCGCCGAGCGCCTCATCCAGGACAGCGCGAAGGAAGTGTGGGACATCCTCGAAGAAGTCATCAAGGACAAGTACGTCCTCCTCAACCGCGCACCGACGCTGCACCGCCTCGGTATCCAGGCGTTCAAGCCGACGCTCATCGAAGGTCTCGCCATCCAGCTGCACCCGCTCGCCTGCACGGCTTTCAACGCCGACTTCGACGGAGACCAGATGGCCGTCCACGTGCCGCTCTCCGAGAAGGCGCAGGAAGAGGCCAAGAACCTCATGTCGTCTGCCCGCAACGTGCTCAAGCCGTCCGCCGGAGAACCGATCATCAACCCGGTCCAGGACATGGTGCTCGGTTGCTACTTCCTCACGCAGGTCCACGACGGAAAGAAGGGAGAAGGAATGGTCTTCGGATCCCCGGATGAGGCGTACCTCGCGCTTGACCACGGCATCGTCGACCTCCAGGCCAAGATCAAGATGCGCGTCATGGAAGGCGGCAACTCCACGTTCGTCGAGACGTCCGTCGGACGCCTGCGCTTCGAGGAGATCATGCCCGCCGGACTCGGCCGCATCACGAAGGCCCTGACGAAGAAGACCCTTTCGAACCTCATCGCCAAGGCGTTGGAAATCGCCGGCGAGGACGAGACCGTGCTCTTCGCGGACCGCATCAAGGACGTCGGATTCAAGTACGCCACGCTCTCCGGAGTGTCCATCGCGTCCGCTGACATCCTCGTTCCGGAGGAATACAAGACGTTGCTCGGCGAAGCGAACGAGAAGATTCGCCAGATGAACAACTACTACTGGAAGGGATTCATCACCGCCGACGAACGCTACAACCACGCCATCCGCATCTGGTCCGACACGAAGAACCAGGTGTCCAACGCCATGATCAAGAAGTTCCTCACGGAACCGGAAAATGACATCACGTACGTGATCGACTCCGGCGCCCGCGGAAACTGGGGCCAGGTCACTCAGCTCGGAGGTATGAAGGGACTCGTTGCCAACCCGTCCGGACGCACCATCGAACTTCCGATCCAGTCCAACCTGAAGGACGGATTCTCCGTTCTCGAGTACTTCATCGCCACGCACGGAGGACGCAAGGGTAAGTCCGACACCGCTCTTAAGACGGCAGAAGCCGGATACCTCACGCGCCGCCTCGTCGACGCCGTGCAGGACATCGTCATCCGCGAGGAAGACTGCGGAGCCGAGGAAAGCCACCGCATCACCGTCGCCGAATCCGAGCGCATCGGCGAGAAGTTCGAGAACCGCATCTTCGGACGCGTTCTCGCGCACGACATCGTCATCAACGGCGAAACGATCGCCAAGCACAACGAGGAAATCGACGCCGACATGATCGACCTCTTCAAGAAGCACGACATCCAGGAAGTCGACCTCCGCTCCGTCATGACCTGCAAGACCCGCTCGGGTATCTGCGTGAAGTGTTACGGACGCGACCTCGGAAACAACAAGACGGTCAAGATCGGAACGCCGGTCGGTATCATCGCCGCGCAGTCCATCGGAGAACCGGGAACGCAGCTCACCATGCGTACCTTCCACATGGGAGGAGTCGCAGAAGGAGCCGACATCACGCAGGGTCTTACCCGCGTGGAAGAACTGTTCGAAGCACGCAATCCGCGCACCAGCGCCCAGCTTTCCGATATCGCGGGCACCGTGAAGGTCAGCCACGCCGGAGGCAAGACGACGGTTACCGTGCATGAAGAGGAGCCGGGTGAGGACGTGTACCGTCTCCTCGCAGGATTCGAGCTTACGGTCGGAAAGGGCGAGAAGGTCACCGAGCGCCAGATCCTGGCGAAGTCCAGGTTCGACAAGTCGGTTGTCCGCGCCGAGTTCGCGGGACAGATCACCGAAGCGACGGATGCGATCATCCGCGTGAAGCACTTCGATCTCCAGGAGCGCGCCTACCAGTTCGGACCGCGCGATTCGATCGTCGTGAAGAACGGAAGCAAAGTCGGGGTGGGAGATCCGTTCAACATGGGTCACTTCAACCTCCAGGACTTGCTTGAGAAGAAGGGCGTCTACGCCGTCCAGAACTACGTCGTCCAGGAAGTGCAGCACATCTACGCTTCCCAGGGACAGACGATCAACGACAAGCACTTGGAAATCATCGTCCGCAAGATGTTCTCGAAGATCCGCGTCTCCGACGCCGGCGACACGAACTTCCTGTCCGGCGAAGTCGCCGACAAGGGCGAAGTCGATTACGAGAACGATCGCATAACCAAGGAAACGAAGGGCAAGGCCAAGGCTGCCACGTACGAGCAGCTCCTGCTGGGTATCACCCGCGTCGCCCTCGCGACGGACAGCTGGCTCTCCGGTGCTTCCTTCCAGGAAACGATCCGCGTCCTCGTCGACGCCGCCACGACCCGCAAGATCGACATGCTCGCGGGCTTGAAGGAAAACGTGATCATCGGACGCCTCATCCCGACGGGAGAGGTGTACCGCAAGCGCTTCGAGGCCGAAGCCGAGGCAGCCGCCGCGGCCGAGGAAGAGGAAGCCGAGTAATCCGCATTCCATCCATCATAAGGGGCCCGAAACCTGCCTGCCGGCAGGCAGGGGGCCCTTTTTGAAATTCCATTTCTGTGGTAGATTATCGTGCTTCCATGAATTCCATTGATGCATTCCATCGGTTTTGCAGTAAAACCGTCGAACGATTCGACGAAGCGGCCGCGTTTTGCGCCGAGATTGATGCTACGCGTGAACGATTGGCTATTATGATCAGAAAGCCGATTGATGTGTCTCATAGGCACGAATCCTTGGCGAAAGTTATGGCTGCGTTGGATATGGGACTCGACGGTCCGGGCGATATTGATCCCGTTATTGTTCCATGGCTGGCCGCGCATTCGGTAGGTAGTACCGTTCAGATGGCCGATGCAGCCGGTTTTTTTATTCGGGGAAAAGAGCCTGATTCACCCGTAGCGGCTCGCTGCGCGGAGTTTATGAGGCGCTATCAGCCAATTCGACAAAAAGTGGTGATTCATATGATGGGATTGGACCTATAAGGCCAGAAAGAGGGCCAAATGCCCTTTACTCCCGCCTTTTGACCCATTACTATGCGGGTCTCCCGGGGTTCCCGGAGCACATTTTCTAACTATTTGAATGCCTACGATCAACCAGCTCATCCGCAAGCCACGCCGCAATAAGCGCGTGAAAAGCAAGTCTCCGGCCCTCCAGTACACCTGGAACGCGCTGAAGATGCGCCCCGTGCCCTTGCGCAAAGGCGCGCCGTTCAAGCGCGGAGTCTGCTTGAAAGTAACGACCATGACGCCGAAAAAGCCGAACTCCGCTCTCCGCAAGATCGCCCGCGTACGCCTTACGAACGGACACGAAGTGAAGGCCTACATCATGGGAGAAGGACACAACCTGCAGGAACACTCCGTCGTCCTCGTCCGCGGGGGCCGCGTGAAAGATCTTCCGGGAGTCCGCTACCATATCATCCGCGGCGTGCTCGATACGGAAGGCGTGCGCAACCGCAAGCAGGGACGCAGCCGCTACGGCGCCCGCAAGCCCAAAGACGCAGCCAAGTAATCCATCCTCACTAACCCCAACCCTAATCCTCATCTCCTATGGCAAAGCCCGTTAAGCCCTACATGCCGGAAAACAGCAACGCTCTCCTCGAGAAGTTCATCAACTGCATGATGGAGCGTGGAAAAAAGAGCGTCGCCCGCCGCATCTTTGCCGATACGATGGAGGTCATCAAGACCCGCACGAAGGAAGACCCGATGGAAGTGTTCAACAAGGCCCTTCTCAATGCCACGCCGCTCATCGAGGTCCGCCCGAAGCGCGTCGCCGGTTCCGTCTACCAGGTTCCGACCGAGGTGACGCCGAAGAGACAGATGGCCCTGTCCATCCGCTGGATCTTGGGTGCCGCCCGCGACCGCAAGGGAATGCCGATGGCACAGAAGCTCGCCATGGAACTCCTCGACGCTTCCACCGAACAGGGAGGAGCGATCAAGAAGAAGCAGGACGTGCTGAAGATGGCCCAGGCCAACAAGGCCTTCGCCCACCTCGCGAAGTAAGGCGGTTTACATCGATTCCAAGAGGCACCCGGGTGGGTGTCTTTTTGTATCTCATACTTTCTTGTCAGGGCGACAAGAAATGGAACAAATCCCCAGAGGGGACTGCGTCGCAAGTCACTAACGCTTCGCTTCCAGCTTGCGTTCGAGAGCTTGCGCCTGGGAGGAAGCGCTCCCGCGTCCAAAGCACGCTCCGCCCGCCCCGCGGGCTCCATTTCTCGCTGTCGCGTCGAAATGTTCGCCCACGATGCTTTCGCATGCGGGGCTTCCCCTTCACCCACCGTGGACGCGGGATACCTGCTGGTCCTGTTTTGAAGAAATCGAACAATGCGTCGAACGAGGGCTCTGCCCGAAGTGGAGACGTACCTTGCCGAAAAGATAGTCCATGAAAGAAAAACCGGAGGTTTGTCTTTCATGAATTCAAAAAGAGCACCTCGGCGAACCGGGTGCTCATTGATGCTGCGATGACGGACGGGCCGTCATCTAGGTTGGTTGGGGTTGGGGAAGGCGTTCCCATCTCCGGAGTGCGTGGCGGATATCGCGTATTTGCCACTCCTCCTTGTTGGTCAGGGGGATGTCCCCCATGCTTCCGTTTATCAGCTGGATCGAAACGTACGATTCATCGGCGTACACGAGCATAATGAGATCATCCCAGGACTTCCTGCGGTGCACGATCCGGGAACTGCCGTAGTGCAGGACGATCGTGTAGGGATCGGTGCGGCCGGCCGCGGTCGGCTCTTGTTTGAGCAAGGCCGTGACATGCAGGATGAGTTCGTCCTTGTCGCGGATTCGCTTTTTCCGTTCCTCTTCGCGCTTCTTTTTTTGTGCCAGCTGATGTCGTAAGAAGCGTCTTGCGGCGACGCAGGAAAAAATGAGGAGAATAAGGCATGCAGACACGATGATCTTTTGCGTATCGGTCATGGAAAGACTCCTTCCAATGGATGTGAAATACCGAGCGTACGGGTACTATATTCGCATTTTTTATAGAGTCCAGCACTCATATATATACTTAAATTAACCATAGGATATTTTTTAAGCTATACTTGAACAAAAATTAATAAATTGTATAATATTAATAGATTCTGAAAGCGGCGGAGCCGCTGGAATCCTGGATCCTACGTTCGAAAGGAGTCATCACATGCGTCGGATCGCCACCGTTCTTTTCCTTCTCATCCTGGTCCAATTATTCGGCTGCGCCACTCCCCGACAGACGATCGTCGTCATTGCGGAGGCGCACCACGGAGTGCATACGGCTTATAGGCCGCTCTCCAGCCTGGAATCGCAAGGTTCCAGCGGTGCCGTCGTCCGGGCCGAATACCATCTCCAAATCCCATGATGAGAAGAAAACCCCCTCCCGGCGAGTCCGGCCGAGGGGTGTTTTTTTGCTGTACATCGGGATCAATTCGCATCGATCTGTGAATGGCGTACAAATTTTTCAGAGAATCGCAAAAAACGTGTATTGAGATTATGGCTATGGCTAGAGGAAAAACACATGTTTGACCATTGACAAAAAAGTTTCAGATAAGTATAATGGCTACACAAAAATTTTGAAGGTTTCACACAAACATCCATGCACGCCCCTCTTTCCGCCTCCGGCCACGCGCGATCCTGCTCCGTTCGCTATGACGATCTCTTGCTGAGGCAGATCATCGACGTCGAATTGGATTTGTGGATGGAGCAAACAGGAAAGGGGATTGATCAACCGAGGGGTGCGTACATCGACGAGGTTGCGCGTAGCGTCTATCCGCAGGTTCAAAAGGAGCTTTGCATCCATCAATTCGTCCCCAACCACCTGATTGCCTTGATCCGAAGCGCCTTGCATACCCTCCTTGCATCCTGATGCCATATGTCCGTTCTACGCAGGAAATGCGTTGCATCTTCCCTTTCTCTTCATTATAGTCCCCGTACTTTGTTTTGAGACGCGTCCATTTGGCCGCCTCTCGCCTCTTTTCCCTTCCTTTATGGACCTGAAGCACGTACGTAATATCGGTATCATCGCCCACATCGACGCTGGTAAGACCACGACGTCGGAGCGCATCCTGTTCTACACCGGAAAGAACTACAAGATCGGTGAAGTGCACGAAGGCGAGGCGACCATGGACTGGATGGAACAGGAGCAGGAGCGCGGCATCACCATCACGGCCGCCGCCACGCAGTGCCACTGGAAGGCCGAGGCACCGGGCGAGGGCGAAGTCGACATCACCATCAACCTTATCGACACTCCGGGACACGTGGACTTCACGGCCGAAGTGGAACGCTCGCTGCGCGTGCTCGACGGGGGAGTCGTCGTGTTCGACGGATCCCAGGGAGTCGAACCGCAGTCCGAGACGGTGTGGCGCCAGGCTGACAAGTATCACGTTCCGCGCATCGCGTTCGTGAACAAGATGGACAAGACGGGAGGGGATTTCTACATGTCGCTCGCATCCATCCATGACCGCCTTTCCAAGGCCGCCGTCGCGGTGCAGCTGCCGGTGGGACAGGAGAGCGAATTCTCCGGCATCATCGACCTCGTGCAGAAGAAGGCATTCAAGTTCGAAGGAAAGCACGGAGAGAACATTTCCGAAATGCCGATCCCCGAGGACATGAAGGAGAAGGTGTCCGAGTACTACGCGGTCCTTCAGGAGAAGGTCGCGGAGGCAAACGATGATCTTACGGATTACTTCCTGGAGAACGGGGCGCTCACCGACGAAATGCTCAAGAACGGTCTGCGTAACGCAACGATTAACAGCAAGCTCTACCCGGTCTTCTGCGGCTCTTCGCTTCAGAACGTCGGCGTGCAGTTCGTGCTGAACGGAGTGGTCGCCTACCTCCCGTCCCCGTTGGACGTGAAGGAGATCAAGGGACATCACCCCGAAACGGGCGCGGAAGTCGTCCGCCACCCGTCCGATGACGAGCCGCTCGCAGCCATCGCGTTCAAGATCGCAACCGATCCGTTCGTGGGACGCCTCACCTTCGTACGCGTGTACTCCGGAGTCCTGAAGGGTTCGTCCGCCGTCTACAACCCCCGCAGCAACAACAAGGAGCGCATCGGACGCCTTGTCCGCCTCCACGCCAACTCCCGCGAGGAAATCACGGAAATCCGCGCCGGAGACATCGGTGCCGTCATCGGTCTGAAAGACACCCGCACGGGCGACACGCTCTGCGACGAAGCCGCGCCCATCCAGCTCGAAGCGATCAGCTTCGCCGAGCCGGTCATCTCCATCGCCATCGAACCCAAGACCAAGGCCGACCAGGAAAAAATGGGTATCGCCCTCCAGAAGCTTGCTGAGGAAGATCCGACGTTCCGCGTCCGCTCCGACGAAGAGACGGCCCAGACGATCATCGCGGGAATGGGAGAACTCCACCTCGATATCCTCGTCGACCGCATGCGCCGTGAATTCAAAGTGGAAACGAACGTCGGTACGCCGCAGGTCGCTTACCGCGAAACGATCACGAAGGAACTCGAAGGCGAGCACAAGTATGCCAAGCAGACGGGAGGCCGCGGACAGTACGGTCACGTCATCTTCAAACTTATTCCGCAGGAACCGGGCAAGGGATACGAGTTCGTGAACAGCGTCGTGGGAGGCCGCATTCCCCGCGAGTTCATCACACCGTGCGACAAGGGATTCCAGGAAGGCATGACCCGCGGTATCCAGGCAGGATATCCGGTCGTGGACGTGAAGGTGGAACTCCTCGACGGTTCGTACCATGACGTGGACTCCAACGAAATGGCATTCAAACTCGCCGCATCCATGGGATTCCAGGAGACCGCCAAGAAGGCCGATCCGGTGATCCTCGAGCCGATCATGAAAGTGGAAGTCACTTGCGCCGAGAACTACCTGGGAGACGTGATGGGAGACTTGAGCTCCCGCCGCGGACTCATCATCAGCCAGACCGATCGCGGTACGGCGAAGGTGATCCAGGCCGAAGTGCCGCTGTCCGAAATGTTCGGATACGCCACGGAACTCCGCTCCATGACACAGGGCCGCGCGAGCTACGCGATGGAACCGAGCCACTACGCCAAGGTACCGAAGAACAAGGCGGACGAAATCGCCGCCACGCGCGCAGGCACGGGTGCCGCCCGCGGGTAATTCCTTTGAATTTCAAAAGGCCGCCCGAGATGCATCAGGGCGGCCTTTTTATTGTTTGAACGATTTCGTTGAATATTTGACAAAATGATATAATATCATTAATATGACAATATTGCTGATCCGGTGATCAGCAGTCCGATCATTTTGTCAGGAGGATCACCCGTGAAGAAGAAAGACGACGGTAAGGTGAAGAAAGTCGAGCTGGAGCTCGTCGGAATTGTGCCCGGAGTCTTGGTTCTCAAAGGCGGCGAAAAGTCGTCGAAAGCCGGCTACACGTCCGCCTACAGCAGGGGATACGGCAGTATCAATTGGGGCGCAAAACCGTCCGTCAATTGATCGCCTCCCTCGCGACGATATGGTCACCTTTTGGGCCTCCACCGTGGGGCCCTTTTTCATAATTGACATATTTTAAAAAAGCGTACAATCGTAGTATCAGCGATCAATGTGCATCACATCGATTGGGGTATTGATCATTTCTCGCATCATGGAGGTCAGACATGTCCATTTTTAACGCCTTTCTCAATGCCGCACAGTATCGCCGCGAACTGTTGAGCGACATGGTGGAAGACGGCACGATTCCCGCACAGGAATTGCGCACGGAGGAATTCCCGTTCTTGCCCGAGCCGCCGCGCCACCGAAAGCCGAGCGACCGATTTCTGGCGAATATCGCCAATGTCGACTTTCATGCCACGGCCGCCGCCGCTCCGATCGGAAAGTGAATTCCAGGCGGTATCCGCATACTAGGAATGGATCATACTCACCCCTCAGGCATACAACCTGAGGGGTGTTCTCTTTGTGTTTAGAACAAGCCATTTTGGCGATTCTATTGATTATTTGCATTGCTTTTCTTCCTTTTCACGGTACAATCCTGCCTCCTATTTGTCCTCTTCTCCCATTCTCTATGGTAGTCCGTACCCTTAGGCGCCGTGTTGCTGCAAGTATCACCGCGTCTGTCATTTTCCTGACACCGCTGTCGGCGTTCGCGACTTCGGAAGGTCCGCTTTTTCCCTCTGTCGGTGTGAACAATAATGCTGTCGGAATCACTGCTTGGACTAACCCGGGCAATATCACTGCGAATGATTCTAGTTATGCAACCTTCAATGCAGGTGCGAACAGCCAGTATCTCCGCGGACGCGATTATGGATTTTCCATTCCCTCTGATGCGACGATCACGGGTATCCTTGTGACAGTCGGACGCCGTGCCACACAGACCGGTGGAAACGGAACACGAGACTTAGTCGTCAGCCTCTTCAAAGGCGGAACAGGAGTTATAGGCGATAACAAGGCAGATTTGTCCACAGACTGGCCCACAACAATCACTGCTGCCAACTACGGAGGCAACGGCGACTTGTGGGGAACTACATGGACGCCTGCTCAGATTAACGCCTCCGGATTCGGAGTTGTGTTGCAGGCCGATCGCAACGGAGAGACGGTTGACGTTGACTTTATGCGTATCAGGGTTTTCTACACGGATGCCCAGACGATCAACGTCACGACGGCAGCTCCCGTGAGCGCCGTGTACGGAGACGTGTTCCCCGTTGCCGCAACGGCGACATCCGGACTCACGGTCGCCATCACTACAACGGGAGGTTGCTCGTACTCAGCAGGGAACGTCACGATGACCAGCGGAACGACGAACTGCGTCGTTCACTACAACCAGGCGGGAAATGGCAACTACACGGTGGCAACGGAAGTTACGGAAACGGTCATCGCCAATACAAAGGCCCTGACGGTTACCGCAAACAACCAATCGAAGACGTATGGATCAGCATTCACCTTCGTTGGTAACGAGTTCGGAACATCCGGACTCATCAACGCCGATACGGTCACTGGCGCAACACTTACAAGCTCCGGTGCGGCGGACACCGCCACGGTCGCCGGTTCTCCTTACTCCATTACGGCTTCCGCCGCCGTCGGTACGGGTCTCTCGAACTACACGATCACCTACGATCCTGGAACCTTCACGGTCAACCAGGCCCACCTCGAAATCACGGCCGATAACGATTCCAAGGTCTACGGTACGACGAACACCTACGCCGGAACCGAGTTCACGGCTAGCGGTCTCCTGCTTACGGACATGGTGACATCCGTCACCCTCGCAAGCACGGGTGATGTAAACACGGCCACCGTGGCCGGTTCCACGTACCCCATCGTCGCTTCGGCGGCAGTCGGTACGGGATTGGATAACTACTCCATTGATTACTACGACGGCGCATTGACCGTCACGCAGGCTACGTCCGTCACGAATACCGTCCTTCGCACGCCGACGCCGAACTCCACGGTCGGCACCAGCGTCATCCTGAATGCGCAAGTAACGGGAGGTCTCAACGCGACGGGTACGGTTTCCTTCTACAGCGGCGCGATCCTCATCGGATCGGGATCGTTGGCAAACGGATCGGGAACCTACGTCCACGTTTTCACGCAGGCCGGATCGTATGACCTCACGGCACAGTACGGCGGAGATTCGAACCACCAAGGCAGCACGTCCGCCACGATCTCCGTCCATATCGTCGACAAGGACGATGCGGATACGGTTACGACGATCAGCTCTTCGGGTTCTTCCCTGGTCGGCTCCAGCGTTGACTTCACCGCCACGGTGAACGGCGCATACAACCCGACGGGTACGGTGGAGTTCTACAGCGATGCGATTCTGATCGGTACGGGTTCGCTCAACGGTTCCTTCCAGGCAACCCTGAACCACACCTTCACGCAGGCTGGAAACTACGAGATCACCGCGCATTACCTGGGCGACAGCAATAACAACGCGAGCGTATCCGTGATCACCGTTGAAATCGTCTTGGATCAGGAGGTTCGCAAGGACACTCCGGCCACATCCACGGTCCTCAGCGTCGCCAACCCGTCCACCATCGGCGACACCGTCGTCATGACGGCTGACGTCTCCGGAGGATACAACCCGACAGGCGTCGTGTTCTTCAAGGACGGAGGCATGTTCATCGGATCCGGCGCGCTCGTCGCGGGAACGGCAACGTTCTCCACGGACCAGCTCGCAGTCGGTTCCCATGACCTTACCGCGGAATACCAGGGTGACGTGAACAACAACGCAAGCACGTCGGCAACGGTCACGGTCCAGGTTGTCCAGCAAATGACGTCCGTGACGATCCTCGCGAACATCCCGACCCCCGTCGACGCCCCGGCATCCGTCACGTTCCAAGTGACGGTCAACGGATACTTCCCGACGGGAACGGTGACGATCCACGATGATCCGTCTGCCATCCTTACGATTAATCTTTCCAACGGCTCCGGTTCCTTCACCAAAATCTTTACGGGTGAGCAGACCAGCCACATCTTCACGGCCGAATACAACGGCGACGTCAATAACACGACGAGCGTTTCCCCGCCCAAGACCGTGTTCGTCGCCCGTCCGTCCGAACAGTCCGCGGGCAACCAGAACCAGGGAGCGGGCAGCAACCGCGGCAACAACACGCAGAGGGCCGCCAACATCACCGCGTTCCTCGCGAACCTTCACCTCGGTAACCTCGCTCCGGGAGCGTTCGGAGGCGCCGATGCCCCCCTCGCCGGACAGGAGAAGGAATTCATCTGCTCCATCCAGCGTTCCTTGCCCAGGCTGTACACGTCCGCTTATTTGAACTCCCTCGCGCAGGTTGTTTCCGCCTACACCGGCCGCACCGCCGAGGTGATCGCCGATTGGCTGCGTGATCCGTCCGTTTGCGCTGACATCACCGAGGCTCGCCTCGGAGTCGAGCGCGTCGCGCAGGCCGAACTCACGCCGTTCTACGTAAGCTCCGAGGGTTTCCCGCTCTCCAAGAACGACACGTGGAACAAGTGTGTCACGGGCAAGTTCACCTACGAGGACATCCAGGCAAACCCGGATCGTGATCGTAACGGTACGCCGAAGAGCTGTGCGGACTACCACACCGGCTCCAGCTGGTACCACCCGGATCACCGCATGTTCTTCGATTGGAACTTTGCCACCAAGAAGCTCGCGCTTCCGGCAGGCTACGTGATCAAGAAGGACGAGGCGGTCTCCGTTCGCTAATATCGACTCACAATCGCAAGAAGGGCCCCCACAAGGGGCCCTTTTTAGTTCGCGTAGGTGCGAATGAAATCGATCGGGTGCATCCACGATTCGGCGGCTTCCGATCGGGTGGGCAGGTGGTCCGGCGTATTGGCGACGTGGAATTCCTCGCCGGATCCCTTGTCGATCTGCAAATGAAGGTGCGGGGCAGTTGTCTTGCCCGTCATGCCGACCTTTCCGATGTCTTGCCCCGGCTTCACGGCATCGCCTACGGAGACGGAAACCTCTCCCAGGTGCCCGTAAATGGAGAAATACTGCGATCCGTCCGGCAAGCGGTGCTCGATGATGACATGCAGGCCCAAGCCCGAGTTCTTGTTTATCACGGCGTTCACGCGTCCTCCTGCGATGCTTCCGATGGGCGTGCCTTCGGCCAGCTTCATGTCCACGCCCGGGTGGACGGCGCTGAACTCGCTGGCATCCAGGTCGTAGGCGCCGAAGTAGCGGGTGGACCAGGTGAGCTTTTCCGTGAGGGTCCTGATGGTCCGGGGTTCGTCGCGGTGCCGCAGGAGTTCGTCCATCGTTTCGTCCGTTAGGTTTTTCAGGTTATACGTCGGCACCATCACGAATTCCGCATCGGGGATTTCATCATACGTACGGTTCCATTCCTCCGGCGTGCGCATGTTCCCCCAGTTGGGCACTTTGGTCACGGGCATTACCGTGCGCAGGAAAGGCGGAAAATCTTCCGTCGGCAGGCGCACTGCGGACGAACGGCTGGATGACGATGATTCGCTGGACGTATCTTCGGGGGCGGCTCCGTGCAGGACTTGCGAGGGAGAGGACGATTTGCCACGTGGGACAAACGGCTTCCGGGAGATCGCCGATGAAGAGGAGTTGCTGGAGGAAGCCGAGTAGCTTGCGATAGCCAACCTGCGACGGCGGATGATCTGCTTCTTGATGGGTGCGTACACTTGAACTTTTTCCGGCGGCTTGATGCGTATCAATAAATACGCGTCGCTTAATTCATTTTTCACCATCCCCGTATGTACGACGGTCAAAATGCCGAAAATAGCGCCCAAGATCATGCGCTTGTGCACTTTTAGCCATTCAAGCCAAACATGAAGGATATGTGTGTATGTTTGTACGTACATCAAATTATTATACACTATTTAGTGTATTTTAGCAATAACCAGGAGAGCCCTAGGATAAGGCAAAAAGGCTAATAGGTCTTATTCTTTCCATTCCTCCAGTGTCGCCGTCAGGTCGAGCATTTTGCCGTTGCGCAGTACCTTCACGGACAACGTATCGCCGGGTTTCTTCGCTTGGATGATCTCGCCGAGCTGGTTCTTCAAATCGATCTTCACGCCGTCCGCTTCCAGGATGATATCGCCCTCCTGGATACCTGCTTTCGACGCCGGGGAGTTGGGAAGGACCGCCAGGTCGTTCACGGTCGCCCCCTTGGCGACCAGCACTCCGTAATCAACCGACAGGTTGTTTGCTTTCTGCATATCCGCAGTCACCGGGGAATAGCGCACGCCCAGGTAGGGACGCACGATGCGGCCGTACTGCGCATAGCTTTCGGTAACGCGCAACAGGTCATTCACGGGGATGGCGAATCCGATGTTTTCCGCCCCGGTGGCCACCGCCGTATTCATGCCAATCACCTTTCCTTCAAAGTTCAGGAGTGGCCCGCCGGAGTTCCCTTCGTTAATAGCCGCATCCGTTTGGATAATGCTATGCAATCGCTCCACGGTGCCTTGGTTCCTGCTGCCCGCCGTGATGTCGCGTTCCAGGCCGGATACGACTCCCACGCTCACGGTGTTCCGGAATTCACCCAGCGCGTTGCCGATACTGATGACGCCCTGGCCGAGCTTCAGGTCGCCCCTGTCCGCGAATGTCAGGAAGGGGAAGCCGGACCCTTCCACTTTCAGCAGGGCGACGTCGTTTGACGAATCGCGTCCCACTACCTTCGCGTCCAGTGTCCGTCCGTCATTCAGCAGGACGGAGTACTGCGCGTTGGCATCGCTCACGACGTGCTTGTTGGTCATCAGGAGTCCGTCTGCGGAGATGAAAAACGCGGTGCCTCCGCCGACCTCCTGCAACTTCGTCCCGTTCTGGCGGTACTGCGGGAAGAAGAAGTCGAATTGGCTATCGCTCTTGAGCCGTTCCATGACCGGCAGGTTCTTCTTGATGATGACGCTCGCTACCGCGGGTTCGGCTTTGCCGACGACGTCAATCACGGCCGCTTCCTGGCTGGTGGCCGGAACGTACGCGGCACTTCCGGTGAGGGGAGTACCGATGTCGTTATCGGATCGGTCCGATAATGCCGTATGCAGGCTGATTCCTACGGAGAGGAGACTGGCGGCCACTGCGATTCCGGCGGCCATAAAGGTTGTGCGATTCGTATTTTCCATAAGAATGCGGGGAACGTGCGCAGTATACGACGGCTGGATTAAAGCGGTATTAAGACCGTTCACAATTTGCGATCAGTATTATTGAATTAACACAGGGGGACGCCTATCCTTTCCTTCCTATGAAACGACGCTTCACCGAAGACAGTTGGAAGAAGGAGCCGTGGTTCCGCTCGCTCAGCAAGGCATTGGTGTCGTGCAAGACGGAAGACGCCATGGATGCGTTCATCCGCGACATTGCCACACTGAGTGAAATGCAGGCGCTCAGTGAACGCCTGGAAGTCGCCAAACTCCTGGCGCAGGGACTGAGCTATCGCCAGGTCGCCGCGCAGACCGGGGCGAGCACCACGACCGTGACGCGCGTCGCGCACTTCCTGGAGAACGGGGAGGGGGGATACCGGGCGATCTTGAAAGCCCACCGCCACCACCGCATGAAGACGGATGTGAAGCCGATGAAGCAGGAGCAAGAAACGCACACGATCGCGGAAGGGGATTTGACCGAAGGAAAGACGACGGATGTGAAACCGGTGACGCCGCTGCAGAAGTACCTTCAAAGACCGGAATGATAAAAAAAATCCGCGTAGCTTGCGCCACGCGGACCGGGAGGGTGATAACCGAACATCCGTTTGGATGTTACTGAACTCGTTGGAATTCCAGCCAACCCGTCCGCCGTTGGACGTTATAGTAGGCTTTGAATGACCACTGGCCTTCGGGAAAATTGGAGATGAATCCAGCAAGGAGGAAATTATTCCCGCTGCCGTCTTCGTATTTGCACTCGTTCAAGATGCAGACGAGCGCTCGCTCCTGATTATAGGTAGTTGTAAAAGAAACGGAGTTCCTTTCGCAGAAACCATGGATCAGAAGATCGTACTTGGACGGACCACCAACAATGTTCCAACGATTCGATGCGGATGCCATACGGCACCTCCTGAAAGAACAAACTGGTCACATGCTAAGATGGAGTGACCGGCCATCATTCGTCCTTTCGGACGTACCTATCCATACAGATAGGAATTATAAATAATATAAAATATTTTATAATATTTGTCAATAGTACCAAACTCCCATTCTCCCTATTTGTTCAACGTGCTGATGGGATACATGATGCGGTTCCCCACGCGGTAGAGGAACGTGAAGAATGCGTAGACGAACTGCTGGGTGGCCGGAAGCTTTCCGTTCTTTGCGTAGTACTCGACCATTTCCGCGTACTGCTTTCCTTTCTTTTCCATCAAGGCCAGGGAATCCGGTCGTTTGTCGACGACCAAACCGAACTTGCCTCGGCCCTGCACGGACTTCGGTTCGAAGTGGCGGTAGACCACGGTGCCGCCGTAGTACTTGATCGCTTCGGTTACGTGGAGCGTCGTGAGGTACATCAGAGCCTTCCAGGCGATCATCGGGGCGCCGCCCGTGTAGAGGAGGGCGAAGGGCCGGCCTGCGAACTGCCCTTTACTGTGCGTCTCGTGATCCAACGCGAACGCACCCATGCGGTCGATGAGGTTCTTGAAGTGCGCGGGAACGCTGAAATTCCAGATAGGGGAGGCGAATACGGTTCCCTTCGCTTCCTTGAGGAGCGTTTTCACGCGCAGGTAGTCCTGCTCGAGTTCGCAGTCTTCCTCATAGCGTTCCAACGTGAAGTGACTGAGGTTCATATCCTTGAGGCGCAATTTTTCGATCCTGACCCCAGGCACCTGCCCCATGCCCTTTATGAAGTGATCCGCCATCACGTTGCTGTTGCTCGGCTCGTTTGTTCCGGCAACGATGACGACGATGAGATTGTCCGTAGGAGATGCGTTTTCTGTCATGTGCAGAGTGTAGACGGATGTTCCGCATCAGGAAAGAACTGAACACAAAAGTGAGTTCGACTTTCTTCTTATCCGGCTTCATGCTGTAGCACTCATTTCCACGCATGAAATTATTTCACTTTTGCCCATGCACATGCCGGCTTTGACAGAGGGTCCCACCCCTGCTGATACATTCTTGCACGGGATGCGGGGCTACCATATCTTGGGGTTTGTCACCGCAACACACACAACATAGTGTATTTTACTTGTCATTCCCTTCCCCCTTATGAACCCGCAGGCTTCCTCACCCGCCAAGGACTCCCAGACAACCGAGCAACAGTCGTTTTTACCTCCCAAGGAACGCGGTCTTACGATCGGCCGCGTCTTCACGACGCCCGGCAGCGATCCTTTGGAAGAAGTGACGTACGAAAAGCGCACGAGCCGCATCAAGAACACGAACGGTTCCGTCGTGTTCGAAATGTTGGACGCGGAGATTCCGGCCGAATGGAGCCAGGTCGCGACCGACATCGTGGTGAGCAAGTACTTCCGCAAGGCGGGTATCCCGCAGAAGGATGAGCAGGGGAATCTCATCCGCGACGAGAAGGGCGAGGTGGTGATGGGGCCGGAGAAGAGCGTGAAGCAGGTGGTGCGCCGCTTGGCAGGATGCTGGAGGCACTGGGGAGAGACGCACGGCTATTTCGCGACGACTCAGGACGCCCAGGCATTCGAGGACGAACTCAGCTACATGCTCGTACGCCAGATGGCGGCTCCGAACAGCCCCCAGTGGTTCAACACCGGTTTGAATTACGCCTACGGCATCACGGGCCTTCCGCAGGGCCACTACTACGTGGATCCCGCGACGGGCACGGTGAAGCGCAGCGAGGATGCCTACACGCACCCCCAGCCGCACGCCTGCTTCATTCAGAGCGTCGACGACGACATGGTGAATGAAGGAGGCATCATGGACCTGTGGGTCCGCGAGGCGCGCCTCTTCAAGTTCGGATCCGGAACGGGCACGAACTTCTCGGGCCTGCGCGGGGCGGGGGAGCCGCTGTCCGGCGGGGGAACGAGCTCCGGCCTCATGAGCTGGCTGAAGATCGGCGATCGCGCAGCGGGAGCCATCAAGTCCGGCGGAACCACGCGCCGCGCCGCGAAGATGGTCTGCTTGGACCTCGACCACCCGGATATCGAGAGCTTCATCAACTGGAAGGTGAACGAGGAGAAGAAAGTCGCCGCCCTCGTGGCCGCCGGCTACGACACGGACTTCAACGGCGAGGCATACAGCACGGTTTCCGGACAGAACTCCAACAACTCCGTGCGCATCGCCCACGAGTTCTTCGAGAACGTGGAGCGCGACGGCGACTGGAACCTGTACTGGAGAACGGAACTGAAGAAGGCCAAGGCAGAGAACCGCGCCCCGAAGCCCTCTAAGACCCTCAAGGCCCGCGCCCTTTGGGACGAGATCGGCTACGCCGCATGGGCCTGCGCCGATCCGGGAGTGCAGTACGACACCACGATCAACGACTGGCACACCTGCCCCGAGGACGGCCGCATCAACGCATCGAATCCCTGCAGCGAGTACATGTTCCTGGACAACACCGCCTGCAATCTGGCGTCTCTGAACGTGATGAAGTTCTACGACGAGGAGCACGGTACGTTCGAGGTCGACAAGTTCATCCACGCCACGCGCCTGTGGACCATCGTCTTGGAGATCTCGGTGCTCATGGCCCAGTTTCCCAGCAAGGAAATCGCCGAACTCAGCTACAAGTTCCGCACGCTCGGCCTCGGTTACGCCAACCTCGGCGCGACGCTGATGCAGATGGGCATCCCGTACGATTCCGAACTCGGACGCAACATCGGAGGCGCCCTGACGGCCATCCTCACGGGTGAGTCGTACGCCACCTCCGCGGAAATGGCGCGCAACCTCGGCGCCTTCCCCGGTTACCTGAAGAACCGCGATCACATGCTGCGCGTCATCCGCAACCACCGCCGCGCCGCTTACGACGCCCCGGCCAAGGAATACGAGAAGCTCCACGTTCCGCCCGTCGGGCTGGACCAGGACAAGACACCGGACTACCTCCTGCGCGCCGCCAAGGAATGCTGGGACAAGGCACTCGCCACGGGCGAGGAGCACGGATTCCGCAACGCCCAGGTGACCGTCATCGCCCCCACGGGAACGATCGGACTCCTCATGGATTGCGACACGACGGGTATCGAGCCGGACTTCGCGCTCGTGAAGTTCAAGAAGCTCGCGGGAGGCGGATACATGAAGATTGCCAACCAGTCCGTCGAGCCGGCCCTCGTGGCCCTCGGCTACTCCTCCCAGGAGGTCAGCGACATCATGAAGTACGTCATGGGAACGCTCAGCCTGGAAGGGGCCCCGCACGTGAACCGCCAGAGCCTGCGCGACAAGGGCTTCAACGACAGCGACATCGCCCACATCGAGAAGCAGCTGCCCCAGGTGTTCGAGATCGGCTTCGCCTTCAACAAATTCGTCCTCGGTGACGAAACGATGAAGCGCCTCGGATTCACCGATGCCCAGCTTGCCGACCAGAACTTCAACCTGCTCAAGGCGCTCGGATTCACCGACGCCCAGATCGAGGAAGCGAACGTCGCCATCTGCGGACATATGACCGTGGAAGGCGCCCCGCTGCTCAAGGACGAACACCTGCCCGTCTTCGACTGCGCCAACAAGTGCGGCAAGCTCGGCAAGCGCTTCATCCACGCCGAAGGCCACATCCGCATGATGGCCGCCGCCCAGCCGTTCATCTCCGGCGCCATCAGCAAGACCATCAACCTGCCGCACGAGGCCACGGTCGAGGATATCAAGAAGGCGTACTTCCTCAGCTGGAAGCTCTCCCTCAAGGCTAACGCGCTCTACCGCGACGGATCCAAGATGAGCCAGGCCCTCAGCAACAAGTCCGACAAGAAGGAGGAGAAGAAGGAAGAGTCCAAGGTCGTCATCCAGGAGAAGATCGTCTACAAGGAAATGCCGCGCCGCCGCAAGCTGCCCGCCGAGCGCCTCAGCCTCACGCACAAGTTCAACATCGCGGGACACGAGGGATACATCACGGTCGGACTCTTCGAGGACGGAACCCCGGGCGAGATCTTCATCCGCATGAGCAAGGAAGGAAGCACGATCTCCGGCATCATGAACTCGCTCACGCTCGCGCTCTCCATGAACCTGCAGTACGGCGTGCCGCTGGAAGTCCTCTGCTCCAAGCTCGTCAACACCCGTTTCGAGCCCGCCGGATTTACCCAGAACAACGAGATCCCGATGGCCAAGTCATTCATGGACTACGTGGGACGCTGGCTCGCCCTCAAGTTCCTTACAAAGGAACAGGCGATGCAGTACCACAGCAAGGACCTCATCGAGAAGGCCTACAGCGACGGTAGCAAGAGCAAGGATGCCTTCGCGATGCGCCTCCCCGTCGTGGACGAAGGAACGCAGGCCGCCGCCGACTTCATGCCAATGCAAACGTCCATCACGGACGCGGCGGAGGAATCCAAGTCCCCGGCCAGCAAGCTGGACGAAGCGAAGCAGCAGGGATTCACGGGTTCCATGTGCAGCGGTTGCGGCAGCATGAAGATGAAGCGCAACGGAAGCTGCGAAGTGTGCCTCGATTGCGGCGCCACAAGCGGATGTTCCTGATCATGAAATGAAAATGGGAAAAGCGGCTCCGGAAACGGGGCCGCTTTTTAATGAAAAAGGGAGGTCCGCATGGACCTCCCCGTGGTGACGGAGCGATGTCCGTCTTTTTGATTCATGTCCGTCGTTTCAGGAGACGTAGGGTCGGCTCCGACTGTTGAGCGGTACACGACGATGTGAATGGAGTTCTTCCTCCATGGCCGTGGCGCGGCCGGCGGCTTTGCATAAGCACAGTATGAGCAGGAATCCGAATGCACAGAGGAACGAAGCAGCGCAGATGACGAGGATTTTCTGATTCTGCGCCTGGGCGAGGAGCAATGCGTTCATGACGTTGTCCTTGAGGGTGAGGGGCGTGATGTACCGACTTCCCATTCATGTTGGCTCAGGATCCATTTTCATTCGGGATTTTGAAAGTCCACTGAACGATGCGGTCGCAATACGGTTTGAACCGCGAATTCTTATTGTGCGAGATGTGCATCAAGAACAAACCGATGCATCCTCCCAAAGGAAAAAGAAAGATCCTGTAAGGCTCTGGAGTGAGCCAGGCACAGATACACACGCAGAGCACGACGAAGGAAAAAATAATCGACTCTACGAATAGAAATCTCAGGATGACAGCGATGCGCGACATGGGCGTAAGCCTCCGTGCGTTGTGATGGATCGGATGACAAGAATACTTACCCTATCATACCCCTCCCATAGGAAGATCAAGGGCTTTTGGCTACAATCCAACCATGTCCGATTCTTTCCTGGACCATCTGCCCGGCCTTGAGCGCGAGAAGATTCGTAAGAAGATGCGCAGCCCCGAAGCGTACGAACGCCTGCGTGACAACGTGAAGGGGCCTGAGGATTTGGAGCGCGAGATGGATAAGGCGGAGAAGCTTGCCGAACTCTCGTTTGCGCTCGAGATGGAACCGCACATGCAGGAAAAAATGAAGAAGACGATCGAGAAAGATCTCAACGAAAAAGGGATCGACGCGATGCTCGATATGCACGAAGACCTTCCGCACGGAGTGAGTCAGATGTTGTTGGAAGGAAAATTTTCCGTCGCGGTTACCGAACATCCGTCGACGCACGAAGACTCCGTCGTGTTGGTTCCCGAGGGAAACATTCATGAGAAGATCCCGCTCAAGCAAAATCTGAGCAACGCGTACGCGGCCGTTGCGTTACAAAAGAAGAATTGATGGGGGCCGATGAGGATGTTGCTATGGTTGGGTTTTTTCGTGACGATCTAACGAGTTCATCCGGCTACGCTCTCGCGAGCTACGCCGAGATGTTAGATGTTCAGGAACAAAACGCCGAACGCACAGACGAAGAGGAAGAAGCGCATGGGGTGAGCGGAATGTACGCGCACATTAATTGTTCATGCAAGGGGTGCACCGGAAATACCCCTTGCGTTAGGGCTGAAACCTGAACACATTAATACTTCAATCGAGCGGAATCGGGGGTGAAACCGCGGTGAGGTCGTCGTCAGGCGCGGCTTTATTCGGTATCCGTTTGCCGCAGCGAACGCATTCATGGACGATCATCCACCCCTTTTTCCCACTCTGGTCCAGTTCGACCGGAGTCATGGGGGAGTGACATGTTGAAAGCCTGTCGCCGGGGCCGTCACGGTCGACATGCATACTGTACAGACAGTGCGGACAATGGTTTCGATAACTTCCGTGCTCCAGCGGCTCCACGTGCTTTTTGCAGTGGATGCAGACGAACGATTCCTGGCGGGCGATGAAGGGGGTATGAGAGGGAATCAAAGGAATCAAAGTAGTCAACGGAAGCAATGATTATGCACGGAAGGCAGATCGCAACTTTGTTAGGAGAAAGCTAACTCTATGAGTTTGTTGATCGATTGTATCGTAGACATCATTCGCAAGGTAGCCCAGATCCTTACTAAGTCTACATTGATAATGAAGTTCTTCTAATGAGCCCAGCGCAATGGCAAAGAAATTTGCTTTATCTTTTGGACTTCTTTTTGCATTCCCTTCCGCGATATTTGTCGGGATGCTGCAAGATGAACGCCTCATCTGATTCGTTAAGCCAAATTTTTCTTCATTCGGAAATTTTTTTGTTTCGTTATATATTTTCAAGCAAAGATTATGTGCTTCCTTCCAGGCAATTAATTTCTCATAGGGTCTTGTGTCCATGAGAGTAGATTCTCATGTGCAAAATATATTTTCCACAATCCTCGATTTCTTTGATTCCCTTGATTGCACTGATTTCCTTATCAACAAGCCACATCCTCCCGTTCCATCAGACATTGAAGCGGAAGTGCATCACGTCGCCGTCCTTCACCACGTATTCCTTTCCTTCCAGGCGCATCTTTCCCGCCTCGCGTGCCTTCACTTCGCCGCCGAGGGTCACGTAGTCGTCGAACCCGATCGTTTCCGCGCGGATGAAGCCGCGCTCGAAGTCGGTATGGATGACGCCGGCTGCCTGCGGCGCCGTGAATCCCTTGGGGATGTTCCATGCGCGCACTTCCTGCACGCCGGCCGTGAAGTAGCTGATGTAACCGAGTGCTTTGTACGCGGCGTGAATGAGTCGGTCGAGCCCGCTGCCCGTGACACCCAGGTCCTTCAGGAATTCCGCGGCTTCCTCGGACGAAAGGTCTTGCAGGTCTTCCTCGATCTTGGCGGAGATCAACACGAGCTCCGCGGAGTCGGGGAGTCCGAGGTCCGCCTTGAGGACTTTCGGATCGAGCGACTTGAGTTCTCCTTCCGCGACGTTGGCCGCGTACACGATCGGCTTGGCCGTCATGAGCGTCATCATTTTGAACACGGGGATTTCTTCCTTCTCCAGTTCCACCGTCGACGCCATCTTTCCGGCGCTCAACGCCGCGTGCGCTTTCTGTGCCACGGTGAGTTCGATCTTTTTCGCCTTGTCGCCCATCTCCGCGGGCTTCTTGATCTTGTCGATGCGGTTCTCGACGTTTTGGAGGTCTGCGAGGAGGAGTTCGGTCTCGATGATCTCGCGATCGCGCTTCGGGTGCACCGTTCCTTCCACGTGGATGATGTCGCCGCCTTGAAACACGCGCACGACGTGGCAGATCGCATCCACTTCGCGGATGGCGCCGAGGAATTTATTTCCCAGTCCTTCGCCCTTGCTGGCGCCCTTCACAAGTCCCGCGATGTCGACGAATTCAATTGCAGCCGGAAGGATTCTCTCGGGATGCACGATAGCCGCCAACTGCTGAAGGCGGGGATCCGGCACTTCGACGATGCCGACGTTGGGTTCGATGGTGCAGAACGGATAGTTGGCAGCCTGGGCACCCTTGGTGCGCGTCAATGCGTTGAACAGGGTTGATTTTCCGACGTTCGGAAGGCCGACGATACCTATTTTGAGCGCCATAGCGGGGGCAGCATACAGAGGAACCTGGAAGAGGCAAAATAGGGCTCCTGAAGCGGCAGAAAGGCCGTCGAATCAGCTCAAAAGTCAATGAATGGCCAAAAACTGGACCTTTTGCTTCAATTATTGACAAAATATCAATATAGTATTAAAGTAACCATCCTGTATGTCGAAGCGCTTCCTTCTGCTTTTGGGCCTCGTCCTGTTCGTCGGTTTCATCACCGATGCTTTCGGACAATCCGCCCGTGCGCGCATCAAGCCGCTGCAGTCGCCCTCCGTTACCCGTGCCGGCGCCGTAGCGATCCTTATCGAATCCGATCCCGCTCTGAAAATCCGTGCCCGAGATATCGCGCGCCACATGCCGCCGCTGCCTTTGTTCGACGACGTCGACCAGAATCAGTGGTACGCGCCGTACGTGGAAGTTGCCTTCGAACGTTCCTTCGTCCTAGGAAATGCCGAGCGTACCTTTCGCCCATCGGAATTCCTCATGCCCGAAGAGGCCCTGACGCTGCTGACGCGTTATCGCAACGGAGGCGAAGAGAATTTGGAATACAACCATAGCGACAACTGGTTCACGAAGACCGTCGAAGCCGCCGGAGAAGCGCAGATCCCTCTTCCAGCCAGCATGGGAACGGGGCAGCCGATCACTCGCACGGAACTCTTTGCGATGATGCGCGCCATCGGCATCCTGAATCCCGACAGCGTCGAGGTGCCGAACACGTTGTATCTCGTCGCGTATCCCAAAAATGTTGTTGTAGCCGAGAGCGATTTCGCCCCCGCCCAGCCCCAGCAGCCTGCCTATACCGAGTATAAACCGGTTACGGGTTCCGTGAATATCCGACCTTTGACGAACGCCGCTTCTTCCCGCGCTCCCGTTGCCTACAACCCCGCCCCCGTCGCGCAGCGCCCCACGACCCCCGCGCCCCAGCAGCCCGCACCGAGTGCTCCCGCTCCGGCTGCCAAAGCCTTCAGCATCTCCATGCCGTCACTCGGCATCAAAGATCTCACCGTCACCCACCCCAGCGATCCCACGACGTCCAAGGGTCTGCTCTCCGTCCTCCAGAACGGAGTCGGCCATCTGTTTAGCTACCCAGGCAAGGGCGGAAAGATCCTCATCTACGGCCACTCCAGCAGCTACCCGTGGGATGTTTCCAAATACACCAAGATCTTCCGCCAGATCAATAAGCTGAACGTGGGCGACAAGATCTCCGTGACGTACAACGGCACCGTCTACAACTACGAAGTCACCTTCAAGGAAGAAGTCGCCGTGAACGACATGAGCGCCTACTCAGGATCCGGAGAGGAACTCATCCTCTACACCTGCTGGCCGCCCGACACAATCGACAAGCGCTACCTGGTGCACGCGAAGCCGATCTAAGTTCTTAGGATAGGAAGAACTAAAAACAGCTACTCGCTTATTCATTTTGCCCAGCCTCCCTCTCCGCAACGCGGAGAGGGTCGAGGAGTGGCTTTTAAAATAAAAATACAATCCAAACATGCGTCTTATATTCTCAAGTGCACCGATAACGTTCAGCCGCGCCGATAGGCTCCGCAAGCGGATGACGAAGTGCGAAAAAATCCTTTGGCGTAGACTTCGTGCAAAACGCTTCCACGGAATCAGGTTCCGAAGGCAGGCGCCCATCGGCATCTATATCGTAGATTTTCTTTGCAAAGAAGCGATGTTGGTTATCGAAGTGGATGGCGGCTCGCACTACAAAGATGGCGCGCAGGAATACGACGAGAATCGCACAGCATATTTAGAAGCAAAAGGATTACGAGTCGTTCGATTTTCGAATGAACAGGTCCGGACTAATCTGGATTGGGTACTAACGAGGATTCGAGAAGAAGTTGCTCAAAGGGCCCCTCCCCAGCCCTCCCCGTTATGCGGGGAGGGAGTTCTTATACATTGATCATGCTCAAATCCTCCGCTTCCTTGCGGCAGCGATCGAGAGCTGGGCGATGAATCAATCTTTTCTCACGCCCCGATACGCCTCAGGATCTCCCTGTTCACGAACTCCTTCGGGCGGCCGTACTTCAAGCGTGACAACTGCTTGAACGCCTCGGCGGCCTGCTCGTCTTTCTGGTAGGTCTTGTCCAGCCAGGGCTTCGGGATTTCGATGGAGAACGGACGGCTCGGCTGTCCGTCGACGCACAGTTTCATCGATCCCTTGAACGCGTCCATGTTCACCAGGTCCTGCTCGCTGAACACCGGGCCCATCTGCTTCGCGCCCACTTCGGCGTCGTCCGGTCCGATCTTGTAGAAGAGCATGGTACCGACGTTTCCGAACACGGCTCCCTTCAGCGAGACGGAGCCCGAAAGTTTGCTGTCCTTCTCCAACTGGTCGATGTACTGGTGGGCCAGGATGAGTCCCAGGCGGTACTTACGTGCCTCGGAGAGGATGGACTCGATGCTCGGTGTGACGAAGTTCTGGAATTCGTCGATGTACAGGAAGAAGTCCTTGCGGTTCTCCTTGCTCTCGCGCTGGCGGCGCATGGCTGCCACCTGGATCTTGTTCACCACGATCATGCCGAGGAGCGTACTGTTCACGTCCCCGATGAGACCCTTCGAGAGGTTCATGAGGATGATCTTTCCGCTGTTCATGCAGTCCGCGATGTCGAATGAGCTCTTCGTCTGTCCCACGATGTTGCGCATCAGGGTGTTGGTGTAGAACTGGCCGAACTTCGCGGCGAAGTACGGGATCATTTCCTGTTTCTCGCGTGCGCCGGTCTTGGCCATCTGGTTCTCCCAGAAGCTCTTCACGATGGGGTTCTTCACCTTGGACACCTTGTACTTCTGCCACTCATCGTCCGTGAAGAGGCGTACGAGATCGGTGATGGCCCCTCCTTCCTCCTCGTCTTCCATGAGGGTCAGACACCCGTTGCGGAAGTAATCCTGGATGCGCGGGCCGAACACTTCCTCTCCGAACATCTTCACCATCATGTTCATGGCGTCCAACGCGATGAGGTCGCGCTCCTCGGGCGTCTTGCCTTCGAGGAGGTTGAGGCCCAGCGGGCGTTCGGTGTCGGCGGGATTGAAGTAAATGACGTCGTCGGCGCGGTGGCGCGGGATGTACGGCAGGAGGTTGTCGATGAGCGAACCGTGCGGGTCGACGATGCACACGCCCTTGCCGTCGTTGAAGTCCTGGCGGGCCATGAGCTCGATGACGGACGACTTACCCGTACCGGTTTGTCCGATGATGTAGAAGTGGCGGAAGCGGTCTTCCTGGTTCATGAAGATCTTCCTCTTCTCCCCGCGGTACGTGTTGGTTCCCAGGAACAGCCCGTCTTCGGGGATGTTCTTCGGCGCGGGGGCGACCTTGAAGTTCTGCCACTTGATCGTTTCCACCTTATTGTACTTGGTGTGTGGGAGGTGGAAGAGCGAGGCGAGTTCGGCGGTGCCCAGGAGCATTTGCGGTGCTTGCAGCCATTCGCGGAACATGCGCGAGGGGGTGCGGCGGATGAAGCGCTGGACGGTTTTCTTTGCGTTCTGGAAGTTCACGCTGCCGAAGCTGTTCCCGCGGACATCGTTGAACTGCGAGAATCCCGCGGATACCGTTTCCAGGATCATGTCCGCGCGGGCGGCGGTCGGGGCCGAGGTGACGATGCGGATGACTCCGGTGAATCCGGGGTTGCTCGCCTTCTCGTCCACGGTCTTGCTGTATTCCTCGACCCCCTGCGACACGCGCTCGTTCTTGGGTTGGCCGCTTTCATCCTTGGAAGATCCGCCCCCGGCGAACAGGTCCAGGAATTCCATGATCCACGTTTTCGGGTTCAGCATGGACTTACCCTTTTTCTTCGGGTTGATGATGTCCGATGCTTCGTCCTGGACCTTCTTCTGCCATCCGCTTTCGGCTGGGCGCAGGACGAACTGCACCGCGGCCCCTTCGTCGCTCTTCAGTTTCGAAAAGGCATTCGTAATGGCGTTGAGCGGATCGCTCTTCAGGTTCTGGTACGTCTTGAAGACAGCCGTGTACTCCTTTTTCGGGAACAGGCTTTTCGCCGCTGTCATCGAATGTTCCGTGAAGATGTTGTAGTCCTCCACTTCGTCGATGATCGTGTCCGGGTAGAACGACGTGATCTGCTTTTCGATGAGCGGCGCGATGCGGCGCGGGCACACGACGAAGAACAGGATCTCGCCGGCGAGCGCTGCGTATTCCAGCGAGAAGAACGGCTGGCCGGTCCACTTGGTCTTCATGCCGCCTTTCTTGATGCTGTGCAGAGATTGGTACAGGTGATCCATGACGCCGATCACTTCCTTGAAATCTTTTCCGAACTGGTCGGACTCAGCGTCTTTCTCCTCGCGCGACTCCTTCTTCGGTACCAGGAGCTGCAGGAATACCAGGTCTTCCTCGCGCTTCCTATCGGCAAGCCTGCGCATCACGAAGAACGCTGCTTGTACTGCGACGTACAGGCCCGCGAGGACGCCGATGGCGATAAGAGATTCCCACATGAAACTATCGTACCATTATAGCACGTTTCCCGCCTTTCTTCACCTGTTTTTTCAGGTTGCAAACGCTGAAATAAGCCGTTTTATGCTTGCATTGGGGGGCGCGGGAAGCAAGGAAAGGGAGTATACTGCCGTTACGGCCTTTTCCGTATGCCCAAGCTCAAATCCTGGAAGGACCTCTTCAACGGCAAGGGTTACCGAAGCGCGCTGCGCGGGACGATCGGTTATCTGTTCGGAAAACGCGGCGAGCGATTCGTGTCCGGCATGCGCAACTACTACTGGCTGCGCATGCAGGTGATGACGCGTTCGTCCGAGTCGATCGGCAAACTCACCCGCAACCGCCAGGTGCATATCTGGGTTGACGGCAGGGAGTCGTTCGACCGCCTGGAAAAACTCATCCGCCTCGCGCGCCATTCCATCTTCATCCAGATGTTCATTTGGAAGGATGATTCCACGGGTAGGCGCATCGCGTCGTTGCTCACGGAAGCCGCGGACCGCGGGGTGCGGGTTACCATCACGAAGGAGGCGGTGGGGGATTTCTTCGAATTTCGAGGCGATTTCCTTGGCACAAAGGACTCTCTTTCCCCGCTCTGGAAGCGGTTTTGGAATCATCCGCGCATCCAGGTGACGCATGGCACGCACAACGACCACGCGAAGGTGTACGTCTTCGACGATGACATCCTGGTGCTCACCGGCATGAACGTCGCCGACGAGTACCGATTCCGCCTGCACGATTACATGGTGGAACTCCATGGCAGTTCGTTCGTGAAGCAATATCTCACCCGTACTCCCGATCCTGCGGACGCGAAGAAAGACGTGCAACTGGTGATGAATACAGAGCACGTGAAGATGATGCGCGAGGCGATGGAGGGTTTGCTCCGCGAAGCGAAGGAATTCGTCGTGGTGGAATTCAGTTACATTTCCGACCCGCATATCACCGACATGCTCATCGACCTTTCCAACAAGGGTGTGCGTGTCACCGTGATCATCCCGTCGTACGTGGACTTCCACCACCATGCGAACATGGCGGCAGTCGGGCGCATCATCGCCGAAGGGGACAGCGCGAACGTACGCGCGTTCATCTACAAGGACATGTTCCATGGGAAAGTGCTTCTGGTAGACCAAAACGCGGCATGCATCGGCTCGGCAAACCTGATGAAATCCTCCCTGGACGAAATGGGCGAAGTGAACGTGGTTATCCGCGGCAAGCATCGCGCCCTGTGGAAAATCCGCGAGGCATTGCGCCACGACGTGCTTGTCAGCAAGGCATTGTCGAGTCCTCCGCCTCTACTCTGGATATCGAGGTGGTTGTCGTGGTTGGGATTATGACGAGCTTCATTAGCTTCCTTACAATTCATCAAACGGAGTCGCATCATCAAAGTCGATCCAAACGATTACGTAATAAACAATATATAAAAATTCCTTTCAGAAGCTAACGAAGCTACAACCTATATCCTTCATCAAAACTTCACCACGAACGCCTCTTTTGTCTGCTTGTTCAGGTCGTTGTAGCGGATCCACGTCGGCTTGATCGCGAAGTAGCGCGTCTCCGGGTAGGCATCCCACTTCGAGGCATTGCGGATTTTCTGCGCGAAGATTTCCTTGTACTTCTTCTCTTCATCGCCGGCAAGCTCGCGTGCGACCCCCTCGTATTGGACGGTCACATCGTGTTCCCATCCGATGGTAAAAGATACCGCGGGATTGGTCTTGAGATTCGCGTATTTGCGGTAGGTCGTGAAGGTGTTGAAGATGATCTCGAGGTCGTCCGTCATGGCGAATTCCACCACGGCGCCCTGCGGCTTGCCTTTGTCCGTCACGGTCGAAATGACGCCTATCTCCAGGCCGTTCACGAATTCGGTGATTTTGGCTTTCTGTTCGTCCATGGTTATTGGGCGGCTGGGGGATGCGTCAAAACCCATTCTCCGTAAACCTTGTCGACCATTTCGAGGAGTGACTTGATGGTCATGTCTTTCTTGATGAAGTATTCGTCGACACCCAACTCCGCGCCGCGTGCCCGGGATTTTTCGTCGGCGAAGTTCGTGAGCATGATAATGGGGAATTTCCTGCCTTCCTTCGGGAATTTTTCCAGTACGCCGAAACCGTCGAGCTTGGGCATGTGGATGTCCAGGATCAGGACGTCGGGATAACGCACGGACAGCTCGGCAAGAGCCTGTTCCCCGTCTTCCACTGCTCGGATGGGATACCCGGATACCGAGAACTTCTTGATATACAGGTTGCGCAGGACGGGATCGTCCTCTGCGATGAGAATGTCAGGTTTGACCATATCGACTTTCAGTATACATGAATAATGCCCCTAATGCTACTTTACGAAGCCTTCATTGGCTCTGGCGGAAAGTATGAAAATTTGGTATAATGGAAGGAAACATGAAAAAACAAACAGCAGTCATCGCACTCGGCATCATGATGATCCTCGGCGCAAATGCCGCGTCTTCGAGATTCGCCGCGCAGACATCGGGCACGACGGTGAACGCATGCGTCGGGAAACCCTACGGTTATCCCGGCTGCCCCTTGAAAGTAGTTGCCCCTCCGTCGGATTCCTGCGGCAACGGCGTGGTGGAGAAGGGCGAAGAGTGCGATCAGGGGAATAAGAACGGAATCGGGACTTGCAGCGATGAGTGTAAAAATTTTTACTGCGGAGACGGTGAGATTTCCGTGAGCATGGGCGAGGAATGTGAACCTGAAAAAGAAGAGGTATACGTGGTCGATCCCGAATCCGGATCCCTCACCACGGAAATCCGCTACCTTTCGCCGTCGTGCGGTGCGGTTTGCACCGCGCCTACGTGCGATGGCGCGGGTAATTGCCAGGGCGGATGCCGGCGCGAATATCTTCCGGCATGCACCGCTTCGGGAAGCCTGCCTTCTTCGGGTGCAACGCAATCCGCCGCTTCCGCAACAAGCGTCGCCGCTCCGGCCTCTTCCTCGGCTCCCGCCGCGGTTTGCGGCAACGGCATCATCGACGGGGGAGAACAGTGCGACGACGGAAACAAGGCCAACGAAGATGCCTGCGGAAACAACTGCCGCATCGCTATCTGCGGCGATGCGATCCGACAGCCGTGGGAACAGTGCGACGACGGTAATAAGATCGCCGATGATACCTGCAACAACGAATGCATTTCCGCGGTGTGCGGGGACGGTGTCCAGCAGGAGGGCGAGCAGTGTGACGATGGAAACAAGATCACGGACGACGGTTGCACGAATACGTGCCGCATCGGAACGTGCGGCGATGGCATCCGCCAACCGACCGAAGCTTGCGACGACGGGAACATGAACGATATCGACGGATGTACGAACAGCTGCACTCTCCCCGGATGCGGCGATGGCATCCTTCAGGACAACGAGGAATGTGACGATGGCAACCGCGTCGGCACGGACTCGTGCTCCAATGAATGCACCATCCCGGTCTGCGGCGACGGCATCGTCCAGCGCGGCGAGCAGTGCGACGACGGCAATAGCGTCGACACCGACGATTGTTCCGCATCGTGCAGGATTCCCGCTTGCGGCGACGGGGTGAAGGCGGGCGACGAGCAGTGCGACGATGGCAATACGGAAGACGCCGATAGCTGCACCTCTGAATGCCGCAGGGCAGCTTGCGGCGATGGCATCCTCCAGGAAAACGAGGAATGCGACGACGGCAATTCCATCAATTACGACTCCTGCCCACGCAACTGCAAGATCCCTGCGTGCGGAAACGGACTCATCGAAGGACGCGAAGAATGTGACCTAGGTGCCAGGAACTCCAACACGCTTCCGGATGTGTGCCGCGTGAGCTGCCTTCTTCCGTTCTGCGGCGATGGCGTCGTGGACGGAGGTGAGGATTGCGACGGCGGCCAGGATTGTTCTGACCAGTGCACGTCGCTGAAAGCCGCAGCCGGCACGGATTCTTCGAAACCTGAAGAAGCGACGCCGTGGGCGGTGACGTTGGGATTGTTCGGATTCATCGCGGTCGCGGCATTTGCCATGCGCAAGGAATTGCACGGACTCGTCAGCAAGGTCGCGGGCGAGAAGGTCGCGCGCAACATCGACGATATTCCGCTCGACGAGATCGAAATGCCTTGGCACAACTGGACGGGATCGGGGAAAGACTGACGTTTCGTGAAAGACAAACCTCCCGCCTTCGCCTAAAGGCTACGGACGGGCAGGCCGGTTTTTCTTTCACGGGCTACCTGCCTGCCGGCAGGCAGGTCTTTTCGGCAAGGAGTCGCTCCAGTGAAAGCGGAGCTTCCGCTTCGCGACGATTGTTTCATCAAAGAAGAGTGATCTCATTCGGCGCGGGTTTTTACAATATGGCAATGCATTCACAATGCGGAGAAGTCGGCGTATTTTTGCTGTATAAAGGAATTGAAAGACATAGGCTTGGTTGAGGATCCTGTTCTGCGGGTGCGCGCCGTGATGGCCATGCTTCAAAGTTCCCATCCGTATGATGACGTACTTGCGTATGCTGGCATTGGCATAGGAGATATCGTCGATGAAGTGAATGCCGAATTGCGGAAGCTTGTTGACCAACTAAACAGGGAAAAAGATGAGGAAGAACAAAGGAATAGACCACCTACTGTTCATTTCCCGCATCTTTCAGCGGAGCAAAACGAATCGACACGACTCATTTTGCAAGGCTTGCCGACTCCGTCTATCGATAATACGGAACGCATGATATTGGAAGCGATTGTTTTCAAGAGGGGGACGTTGCCGACGAATCCTCATTGCAGTCATCAACTTCCGATAGAGCGCGTTGAGAAAATCGGTGCCATGGGCATCATTGCGGGAACTGTGTATCGGGATATCTGGCTTGTCATGAGGATGGATAAAGGGCGGAAAGACGCAGCAGGACCCCATGCCGGATTCTCTTCATTTCATACCGATCCAACGGGCAGGTTCACAGCTGATTTGAAATTGCGCGAAGAAAAAGGAATCGAAGACGCAATCACGCGCCGCCTCAGGAACCTGCTGCCTCAATTGGAAAAAATAGAAGGCGATCAGAATCAATTTTAAAAAACCCCGGTTGCCCGGGGTTCTCTAAGAAGCGAACGAAGCTACAAGCTACTTACGCGACCGACACGCGGACGTACTTCGCGAGCTTGGATCCGCCGAGGAACTGCTCGACCGTCTTGCTCGGGTCCTTGGCGAACGCCTGCGTGAGGAGGGCGTTTTCCTCGCGGAACTTCTTCTCCT
>CAZSMX010000001.1:89632-104029 GCA_964608325.1 uncultured Candidatus Peribacteria bacterium | reverse complement strand
TCCTTGGCGAACGCCTGCGTGAGGAGGGCGTTTTCCTCGCGGAACTTCTTCTCCTTGCCCATCATGATCTTCTCCTGGATTTCGGCCGGCTTGCCTTCCTTGGCAAGCTGCTCGGCCCAGATTTCCTTCTCCTTGGCGACGGCCTCGGAGGAAATCTCGGAGGGGGACATCACCGTGGGGCTGAAGGCGGCTGCGTGCATGGCGACGTCGCGCGCCTGTTCCACGTCTCCGTTCTCGAGTCCGATCATTACGGCGACCTTCGCATTGCTGTGGAGGTACGTTCCGACGACGGGAGCTTCGAAGAGGTGCATTTCGGAGACCGTGATATTCTCGCCCAGTTTCTGGACGAGTTCCGGCATCTTCTCGTCGGCGATCTTCTTCGCTGCGTCCTCGCCGTCCTTCAGGAGGGCCTCGGCGATGGCGTTACCTGCTGCCTGGAAGTTGTCGTCACGTGCGACGAAGTCCGTCTCGCAGCGGAGGAATACTGCGGCTGCGCGGTTGCCTTCCTGCTTGAGGAAGATGAGTCCTTCCTTCTGGTCGCGCTCGGCTTTCTTGGCTGCCTGGGCGAGTCCGCGCTTGCGGAGGATCTCGATGGCCTTGTCCTCGTTTCCTTCGGCTTCCACGAGCGCGTCCTTGCATGCGCTGATGGACACGCCGGTGCGGGCGCGAAGGGAGGCGATGGCTGCTGCTGTTATGTTGGACATAATAGGGTTGGGGGTAGGGTTAGGGATGGATCACATCGACGCGATCACGTGCCGCTCTTCCGGTCCCTTGTCGACGGTCTGGGAAGCGGACTTGGGCTTCGTGTCGCCGAGGGCCTTGAGGATCGTGACCAGGATGATGTGGATGGATTTTACCGCATCGTCGTTCGCGGGGACACAGGCGGTGAAGTTATCCGGGTCGGCGTTGCTGTCGCAGATGCCGAAGAGGGGGATGCCGAGCTTCTTCGCCTCGAGCACCGCGACGTTGTCGCGGACGGCATCGACGACGAACACCGCGTCGGGAAGTCCCTTCATGGAGGAGACTCCGGAGAGAGCGACGTCGAGCTTCGCGAGTTCCTTGCGGAGTTCGGTCTGCTCTTTCTTCGTGTACTTCTCCACTTCGCCGGTCTGGAAGCTACGCTTGAGATCCAGGTAGTACTGGAGGCGGCGCTTCAGCGTGGGCCAGTTGGTAAGGAGTCCCGGGATCCACTTCTTGGTCACCACGGGGTGCTGGAGCTTCTGTCCCAATTCCTCGATGAGGGGGATGCTCTGCTGCTTCGTGGAAACGAAGAGGATCGTCTTGCCTTCGGCGTGGAGCTTTTTGAGTCCTTCGCAGACGGCTTCCAGGCCCTTGCGGGTCTTCTGGAGATCGAAGATATGGATGCCCTTCTTCTGTCCGAAGAGATAGGGCGCGATTTTCGGATTCCACTTTTCGCGCGGATGTCCGAAGTGGCAGGCGGCTGCCAGCAATTCCTGTTCGGTAGGAATCGGCATAATAAGGAGGGGAAAAACTCTGAGCCCGGCAGAGGGGAAATCGAAGGTGTGGAATATCCTTGGGGGCTGCCCTGTCTCGTCATCTCGCCGGTGCGGAGGATTCCCTTTCGGGCCAGGACCGCAGCGATCGGAAACAGGTGATGGGCGTATTCTATGGATAATTTACGAAAGCACAAGGAAATGTATACAAATTGTGTTCAATAGGGGAAAAGCGGATGGGCTGAGAATTTCGTACCCTGGGGCGATTATCAGGTTTTCCACCGCTTTCCGTCATGGTACGGGGTTTTCACAAGTCCGAGTCGTTGCGAAGCGGGTATTTCGGGGGATCATGACTGCTTAAGCAAGCATCGTTCTTTCACACCGCTTACGGAACAGGGTTGGTGGAAAGACGCGGGGTTGCTTCATTTTTTGTTTTTGGCGCGTCCGCGCCCACGTTTTCTCGTCCCTTGGACGAAAAGGAGTTCCCATGTCCGAGACACTGCAGCTGCCCGAAGAAGAAAAAAAGGTCGAGAAGTTGGATGGTCCTGAGTTTTCCGTGCGGGATTATTTTCTGCACCCGTGCATGAAACCCAGTACCCCGGAGCATGAGTTGTCGTGTCGGTTGAATAACGCCGACGCGAGAAGGTCCAGGCGCGGCAGTCCGCATGTATCGTTCGTGCCGCCGAAGATCTCGTTCGAAATGCTGAAGCTGTCTTTGCCAAGCGAGATGCCCGAGATGAAAGTGCGTTTGCACGGCCACTTCCTGACGTACTTCGATACGGGCCACAGCCTCGCGGAATTGACGAAACTGGCGCAGATACTTCCGGAGTTCCAGCAGGACTACGACAAAAGCGCGTACTATTCCATGACCCATCGGGACGAGGAGATGATACGCGCGAGTGCCCACTGGAAGGCAAAGGAGCAGCCGACGTTCCGGCAAATGCTCCTCTGGCCGGCGTATCCGCGTTGGTCGGTATCCTCTGCGTTGTTGTGCTCGAAACTTTGCCGTCCGTTCGCAAAGCGACATCACATGAGTTTGCGGAGCGTCGTGATGGCGATGTTGCTCTATCACCGCGTGAAGCAGGAGCAGAACAAGAAGGGGTACATGTTCTTGCAGCCGGGAGTCGTCGTTTCCTCGACACGCATCGGCGACAAGTATGCGGCCTTATCCTACGACTCCATCCGCATTACGCTGATGTTGCACGACGGAAAGGCGGGTCGCCCCTGGGAATTCGAGTATCCAACCGGTTTGGCGCTGGAGCGTGCGTAAGCGGTTTCAACCCGCAACGACTTCGGTCGTTGCGGGATTTTTGATTCAAAAAACAAGGAGATGGACGTTTCCGTCCATCTCCCGGTCAGTGCGCACTTTGCATTCCGACAGGGTATCAGCCCTGGCGGCCCTTCGGCACGGAAGGGCAGTATTTCAACGATGGCTCATTCTATTCCAGAGAACAGAAGTCATAGCCTCCTGCCTATCCTACGCAGGCCATGCCTAGCATTGCACCGTCCATAAGGGTTCGAACCTCTCGCCTTGCGGCGCCCATGACCCACATGGAAGACGTTTGCACTGACAAACATAATTTAATATATATTTAAATTAATGTCAATTGCTGACTTTAGCGCAAGTGATTAATGAGTTCGCTCACCGGCACGCGGATCTGCTCCAGCGTGTCGCGGTCGCGGATGGTCACCGTGTCCTTGGCGCCCTGCGCCTCGTCCTCGCCGATGGTGCCGAAGTCGACCGTGACGCACTTGGGGGTTCCCACCTCGTCCTGGCGGCGGTAGCGCTTTCCGATGGATCCGGTGACGTCGAAGTCGACGGTGAGGTCGGTGTTGTCCAGAATCATGCGATAGATTTCCTCCGCTTTCTTCACGAGGTGTTCCTTCTTGCTGAGCGGCAGCACGGCCACGTTGATCGGCGCGATGGACTTGTCGAGCTTAAGGACGGTACGCGTATCGTCGCCCTCCAATTTCTCCTCGGTGTATGCCTCAAGCAGGATCGTGAGCACAGTGCGGTCGCAACCGAAGCTCGGTTCGATGACGTGCGGCAGGAACTTCTTCGTCGCGTCGTCCGGATCGGTGTACGTCAGGTCCTCGCCGCTGAACTTCTGGTGCTGCGACAAATCGAAGTCGCCGCGGTTCGCGAGGCCGAAGAGCTCGCCCCATCCCCACGGGAACAGGTACTCGATGTCGAGCGTCCTGGAGCTGTAGTGCGAGAGCTCGTCCTTCGCGTGCTCGCGGATGCGAAGCCTGTCCTCGGAAATGCCGAAGCCCTTGTACCAGTCCCAGATCACATTCTTCCATTTGTCGAAGTGCTCCTCGGCCGTGCCCGGCTCGATGAAGTATTCGATTTCCATCTGCTCGAACTCGCGCGTGCGGAACGTGAAGTTGCCCGGCGTGATCTCGTTGCGGAACGCCTTGCCGATCTGGCCGACGCCGAACGGAAGCCTCATGCGCGTCGTCTGCGCGATGTTCTTGAAGTTCACGAAAATGCCCTGCGCCGTCTCGGGGCGGAGGTAGATGTCGGCGCCTTCTCCCTCGATCACTCCCTGCTGCGTCTTGAACATGAGGTTGAAACGCTTCGCCTCGGTCCAATCGACCTTGCCGCAGTTGGGGCATTTCACTTTTTCCGCTACGAGCATCGGTTGCACTTGTTCGATCTTCAGGACGGCGGTCGCTTCCACTCCGATCTTTTCTTCCAAAAGCTTGTCGCCGCGGAAGCGCTGCTTGCATGCCTTGCAGTCCACGAGCGGATCGGAAAAGGAGCCGACGTGCCCGCTGGCTTCCCACGTCTTCGGGTTCATCAAAATCGCGGCATCGAGCCCGACCATGTCACGCCTCTTGCGGACGAACGTGTCCCACCAGTGCTTCTTCAGTTTGTTCTTCAACAAGACACCCACCGGGCCGTAATCCCACGTGTTCGCGAGTCCGCCGTAGATGTCGGATCCCGGGAAGATGATGCCCCTGCGCTTGCAGAGGGAAACGAGGGTGTCGAGGGAGGGTGCTGGCATAGGCGCAGAGGATACCAGCACTGTAGCGAAAGTCCTATGTCCCGTTCAAATCAGAGCGTCAGGAGGAAACCCGCCGCCGCCCCGCTGAAGACGCCTGCAAGCACGATTTGCAGGTGGCGGAGGAGGGGATTGGCTCCCGTTTCACGCACGGCGTAATATGCGAAGATCGGCAGCAACAGGATGGAATAGCGGAAATCCTGGGACGAGCTGTAAGGGAAGGCGATGCGGAACGCAGCCGCTCCACCGAGCAGGCACAGGAAGGTGGACCATACGGGAAGGGATGCACGCGCCCTCTTCCGGATATCGTCGACCAGGTTCCACAGGACGAACGGGATCATCAGGAAGGATGAGATGAGCATTGCCATCGCGAGCACCCGGCGGTCGTCGCCAAAGTGGAACTCCCCGTAGAGCGCGGATCGGAAGAGGTATTCCCAGAACTCCTGGCGTCGCGCCCCATCGTCGTACGGATCGTTGTACGGGTGCGCAAGCATGGCGATCGGGTTGAACGTCAGGAAATTCCCGATGTCGTTTTCGACGAAGTTCGTCAACGCCTCATAGTTTCCGACGATCGCCTTTTTCGATCCGTCATCGATCGTGCGAGGAACGTGGAACCAGCCCGCGATCAGGAGGATGACTGCCACACCGCCCAGTGCCAGGACCAGTTTTTGCTTCCAGTCGGATTTTTTTTCGAGAAGCAGGCAGAGGAAACAGGGGAGTGCTATCAGCGCCATGCTGGTCTTCGTCAGCAGTCCCAGCCCGATCACCGCGCAGATGGCGAACCACACGGTCGCGTTCGGTTTTTTCCACCAGGCCAGCAAGAGAAGGAATGAAAGGAATGCCCACACCTGGAACAGGGCGTCGTTGTTCAGGCGCGCGGCGAAGAAGACGAAAGAAGGTGTCGCCGCTAAAATGGCCGCGTACAGATGAAGCGATGTTTTCTCGGCTGTATTCGGGAAAAATTTCCTTCCCATTCGAATGCCGATGAAGAACGTGACGGCCGAGCAGACGAGGGAAAAGAGCTGGATAAGAAAATCGCGTGTCTCGTCGGACGCGTTCGCAGCGCGAGCCGCCCAGGCGAACGGGGCAGCCATGACGTAATAGAGCGGCGGTTGGTAATACTCGAAGCCGTCGTCCGGCGGCGGGAGCGACAGCGTGTTTGCGACGAACATGACGTAATCCAAATGCCCCGGGGCGTCATGTCCACGGACGTCGTAGGGCGTCACGAACACATAGAAGAGGCGTAGCAATACGGCGGCCGAGCAGACGGTGGCAAGCCAGTACGCGCGCCGTTCTTTTTTCGGGAAGAAGGGGATTCGCATGTGTTCGCCGAGCATACAATATGCGGCGCCCCTGGCCAAACGTCCGGGCTTGCGTGACAGAATACAGGTTGGTGAACGTCATCACTCATGCTACATTTTTTCTTGCTTATATTGTATGTCGAATACTCCTTTTCTCTCCATCGTCCTTCCTTGCTATAACGAGGAGGGGAATATCGCCGCCTGCGTGAAGGATGTCCAGGGCTTCGTTGCCGATGCAAAACTCGAAGCGGAGATCATCGTCGTGAATGACGGGTCCAAGGATGGGTCGCTGGAAGTATTGCGCGGCTTGGAAAAGGAAGTACCCAATTTGAAAATAGTGAACCACGAGAAGAACGGGGGATACGGCATCGCCGTGCGCTCAGGTTGCGACGCGGCGACCGGGGAGTGGATCGCGTTCATGGACAGCGACCTGCAATTCAAGGCGAAGGATTTCAATCTCCTGCTTCCGTACGTCGATTCGTATTCCTTCATCACGGGAAGGCGAGCGCATCGAGCAGATCATCCGATCCGCAACGCGTTCGGGAAGATCCTCGGCGCGATGAATCTCGTCGTGCTGGGGCTGTGGGTGCGAGACGTGAACTGCGGCATGAAGATGTTTAAGAAATCCATCTGGCCGTCCATCCGTCCCGAGTACGGCGTGGAGAAGTTGTTCAATACCGAGATGTTCCTGCATCTGAAGCGCCAGGGGATTCCCTGGAAGACCGTGAACGTGCCCCACTACCCGCGCACCGTGGGCAACCCGACGGGCGGATCTGTGAAGGTGATCATCCGCATGTTCAAGGAACTCGTGGGGTTGCGGTTCTCGCCTTCGCGAAAGCCCATGCGCCAAGGATCCGCTTCTTGATCGCGCCGCCGATGCCGTGCGCCTGTGCCTTGCGTGGCAATTGGTGACGCAGGCTGATGAAGACGGGGAACAGGAATATCAGCATGCTGGCAAACAAGACATCCAACGACGGGAAGGTTGCGTACATCGCCTTGTCGACTGCCGTCGCGGGAAGGACGCCCAGAAGGTTCCAGAGGAAGAGGAACGTTACGCCGACGTACGTCCATGCGGATTTCCGCGAGAGGAAGAGCATGGGAATCGCCAGCGCGACGAAGGGAAACAAGTACCGTTCGTGCATTTCCGTGTTGAAGAGGAAGAAGGAGTACGCGATCACGGCCGACGCGAAGAAGAGGCGGGGGATCGATTGTTCCGGCGACACCAGATCTTTCCTGTGTTTCCATGCATGCGACAGCACCCAGAGGTACGTGTAACTGAACAGGATCAGTCCCGCGCTGCGGTAGGGAAGGACACCGAAAAGCAGTTGGTTATCCGTGATGCTGTTCGCGCTGTCCGACAAGAGGGCCCACCAGAAATTGTAGGCGTTGCTCGAAACGGTCGGGTAATACCCGACGGAATCCATGTACATCTTCCCGATATCCTGCAGGCCGTCAGGAATGAACGGAATCAGGATGACAGTCGCGGAAGCGATCGCCGCCAAAGAAGACCATCCCATCGCTTTCCATCCACGCATCATCAGGATGAAGCCCACGAGCGGAACGAGGATGATGGCCTGCGTCTTGGTAAGGAATGCGAGGGCTATCAAGGCGCCTGCGGCGGCGTTCCATTGCAGAGAAAGGGCGCCCATGCATGCCACAAGGAACATCGTGTAGAGCGAATCGGTTTGCCCCCAGACCGCGGAATCGTAGATGACAGCCGGGTGCAAGGCGTATGCGGCCGCGGCGATGTAGCCGGCCCTCCTTCCTTTCCAGGAGGCGACGATCAAAAAGAGAAGGACGACGGTGATGATGTCCGCGAGGATGGATGGGAACTTGATGAAGACGCGGTTTTCGACGAGGCTCTTGTCGTACTCCGGCGACACGAAGAACTGGTACAGGTGTCCGGTCGACGCGAATACCATGAGGGACAGCGGGGGATAGTTCGGAAGCATGTTGCCGTCGACCTGCTCCGAGTACGAACGGGCGAGTCCGAGTTTCACGGCGCTCTTCGCCCAACCCTGGTTCACGCCGACGTCGAAGCCGTAGCCTTCGACGGGGCTGAGTGCGATACGCACGAGCAGGCCGAGAGCGCAGATGGCCGTGACGACCGCGGCCGGCACGTACGCGGACGCCTTCTTGGAAGTGTTGTCAGCTGGCATGGTCATTTGGGGACGGCTACGGGACTGTTAGGAGCGCAGTGCACGCACTTCAGCTCCCATAGCCGGAAGATGTCCCTCTTCTGGAACATGTCATCGTTCAAGGGCTTGTAGTACGTAAGCGGTGCGAAGAATTCGAACGAGACGAACGCAAGCGCCGCCAATCCGAGCAGGGCGATCTCTTTCCTGCGCTCGGTCATTTTGAACCGGCCGACCATGTCGATTTCATCGAATGCCAACGCGGCCAGAAGGAAGCTCACCGTGAGCGGGACGAAGTAATGGTACAGGTACATCACGCGAGTGATTTGGCTCACGGCCGCCATGAAGGAAAGGTAGATGACGAGGAACGTCAGAAGGCGGAACGGATGTTTTAGCTTCGTTGCGACCGGCAACAGGAGGTGCCCGAGGAGCAGGACGAGCGAGAGGAAGACGCCCGCGAGGCCGATGGCCCACACGACGGGGTTCGATTGCAGATAGAGGTAGCGGTAGCTGTTTCCATCCGGCGTTTCCCATCGGTAGCTGATGCTACGCGCGCCGAACGGCCAGTAGAACCACGGACTGCCGTTCTCGTCGGCCTTGCACAGGTCCAACCTGGGTACGCCACGCTGGTAGTGCCCGACGAAGTTGATGGAGTCGCGAAGCATGATCGGGAAGGCGAGGGGATTCCACACCTGGTGGTTTTGGAGGATCGATTCGTACATCGCGGATGCCTGGTAGTAGCCGTTATCCGGCAGGCTGGACACTACCTTCGACCCGATGCCGAAGTGCAGCTGCCACACGCCGCAGTAGGCGATCAAGAATGCCAGCAAGCTCATCCATCCGAAGCGGGCGAATTTTCTCCATTCCTTTCTGAGTGCCCATGCCAATGCGGTTACGAGCAATATGAAGATGAGTCCGAATGCCTTCGTTGCCAACGTGAGTCCGAACGCAGCGCCGAAGAGGAGCGATGCCCAGGCGAATTTCTTCCTGTTATCTTTCCACTCCAGCAATAGAAGGAAAGCGAGTACGGTCAGCGATCCGAAAAAGAGCAGCGTGGATTCCAGCATTGCGCTGCGGTTGTGCACGATCATCGCGTTATCCAGCGCGTAGAACAGCGCGAACACAGTCGACAGCAACGTCTTGCGGGTAAGGAACCAGAAGATGCCAAACAGTACCGGCACCGTCAGCCATGCCAGCAGGACAGGGAACAGCCTGTATCCCGCGAAGGAAAAGCCGGCAGGAGGATTGGTGGCGTAGTCAGTCCCGATGAACTGGTTGTCTACTTCATTCGCGTTCACGAGCTTCTCACCGAGCGCGATCAGCATTTTTCCAAGCGGCGGATGCGGCTCCATGAAGTACACGCCGTTCAGGTATTTCTGCGCGCTCGCGATATGGTAGTTCTCGTCCCAGAAGAGCGCAGCGGGATAGGCGTAATTATGGACGATGGTGAAATACGAGAGGAACATCAAAAAGAACAGCGCGTAGGTCTTCGGCCGTTCACGGACTTCTTGGATGAAGGAGTGCATGCGGGGAAGTGTAATGGGAAACAATCCTATCTCCAATTGAAACAAGGAAGGGTTGTCCTCTGGATATGAGTTGTAGACGGTCGTCTGCCATGAAACTTTCGCGGGTAGTGACGTTCTTGCCGGATGTTTGCGTCGTGTCCGGGCAGGCGTACCATTCTTCCTATGTTCGGTTTCGGAAAGAAGAATCGGCAGCAAGAACTTGAAACACCCCGCGTGAAAATAAGCGAACGCGTATCCGATGAGACGCTCGACAAGATGGCATGGGTGACAGGAAACATCGATCGTCTGCGCGGCAAGGCGTGGCGAATTTTTGTAGATGGAAAGATGCACGACTTCTATATCCCGACCAAGGACGATCCTAATCAAATGGTGCGTCCTATTGCCCAATCCTGACGGCTTTACGGGTGGCCTCTGCGTTGATAAAAAACACAAAAAATGCTATAATAATGGGATATGTCCGAACCCGTTTTCAGCCTCCTTTCCGGCAAGACGCTGCTCGTCCTGAGCGCCGTATTGGCGGTAGCCGGAGTGGATATGCTGCAGCGCATCAAGCACCGCAAGACACACCTGCTCTTCGCCGTGTTCCTGGGAACTGCGCTGTCCTTCGGCCTCATGCGCATGACGTCCCTGATGTTGGATAGCGTCCACGCGGAGAATCCGTTCGTGATGGCGGCGGGTGTCATCTTGGTGGTACTCCTTTGGAAGACGCTGTTCGGTCCTTGGGAAGTGCAGACCAAAGGCGTGATCCTCGGGACGTTCCTGTTTTGGCTGGCATTGAATATTTTCAAGGACGATACGGCAGACGAAGCAAGGATCCATCTCATCGCAGCCATGACGGCGCTCGTTCCGGCAATCATCTGGTGCCGGATGTTCCTGAAATACCACAGCGAGCGAAGGGGGGTGGTCGTTCTTTTCTTCCTGGCGGGAATCCTGTCCACCGTCCCCATCCTCTTTTACGATACGCTGGTTCGCAGCGGGGCGGAGTTGGATTTCTTTTTCTTTACCATCAAGCCCCAGAGTTTCAGTGCCGCCGCCCAGTCGTTCGTCGCATCGTTCGCTCCCGCCTCCGCGGGAGTGCAGCGCGCGGTGTTCGTGAGCTTCGTGACATTCATGTTGGTCGGATTCATAGAGGAGCTGAGCAAGTACTGGGTTTCCTCCCGCAGCGGAAAGTCCATCTTCTCCAGCATCGACGACGTGATGCAGCTTTCCATCATGAGCGCCATCGGCTTCGCATTCGCGGAGAACATCATCAATCCGGTGTATTTCACGGCGTTCGTCCGTGATTTCCTCTTGCACCAGGCAGCGCCTGACCTTTCCGGATTCTTCGCGAACGTTCTGGGCCGCTCGGTGCTTACAAGCATGGTGCACATCGTCTCGACGGGCGTGATGGGATACTTCCTTGGGCTCTCCATCTTTGCTTCTTCATACCTGGAGGAGCATCACGCTTCCGGAAAAACGTACAGATTGCTTTCATTCCTGCACGGCGTCCTGCGCATCCGCGAGACATCCATCTTCCGTACGCAGATGATCCTGACGGGGTTGGCATGCGCCGTCGTGCTGCATGGCGTTTTCAACTTCATTGTGACCCTGCCGGACATTTTGCCGGGTAATCCCCAGGAGCTTGGCGACCTGTGGCCGTCTTTGCCTTCCTTGCTTGCAAAATTCCCCCTTCTGTTATTCCCGTCGCTGGTATACGTCGTCGGAGGGTTCTGGCTTCTCACCACGCTCTTCATGCGCACGGATGCCATGAGGGAACGCGGGCACTTGCTGCGCAAGGAAGTTCTGGCCGACAAAGACGAATCCGAAGCGGACTGAACCGCGAGGATGGGAACGGTTCCTTAATCTACGGCGTGTTTAGCATGCCAAAAAACAAGGCAACTTTCTGTACGGTATTTGGACGTGGGGTAGAATGACGAAGTCTTCTTTCTCTATAGAAGGAAGTTTATTCCTCCAACTACCCCATGTTTTTCCGTCGCCTCGCGGTGTCCGCCGCGCTCGTTCTCTTGCCTGCCACTACCCTGGGTGCCGCCGTTTCCGAAACACTGCGCACGCCTGATACCGAATCAGTTACCCGCGGCGATTTCATCCGCAGCGCCGTGACCGTCCTTGGGCTTCCTACCTCCGGCCAGGGCGATTTGGATTTCAAAAGGCCCGTGCCAAAAAATCTCCAGCCGTACGTGCGCGCCGCGAAGAATAAGAACGCACTCGCAGTTTTTGGTTCCGATCTGGGACTGACCAAAGCAATTACGCGCGGAGAAGCCGTGCAGATGCTTGTGAAGTTGAACGGATTGTCCGCGAAAGGGAAGATAGTGTCATATACCGATGTCAAAAAAGGATCCGAGCTGGAGAAGGCGGTGAATATCGCGGTGGCCATGGGATGGATCAAGCCGCTCCGCACCAATTCGTTCGGAGTGAACATGGCGCTGAAAGGAGGCGACGCGCGAACCTTGCTACGAAACGTGATAGGCGAAAAGTCCGGTCCCAGCGACACGCATGACGTGAAAGTGAAAGTGAAGATCAATCTTCCTCCGGAGCCTCCGAAGGCCGACGTGCTGAAGAACGTCTGGCAGCTCCTGAACAAGGATTATCTTTACCATGACCGCATCGATCCCGAGAAGGCAGGCTTGAATTCCGTCGAAGCGATCGTAAACAGCGTCAACGATCCGTACACCACCTTCATGCCGCCGTCAGAATCCAAGAACTTCCAGGATACGTTGCACGGGGAAGTGGTCGGCATCGGCGCCCAAGTGGAGATTATCGGCGGCGTCCTGACGGTTACGACTCCGTTGAAAGATTCGCCCGCCGAGAAGGCAGGGGTCAAGCCGGGGGACCAGATCCTGAAGGTAGACGGCGTATCCGTCAGCGGGCTTTCGCTCACGGACGCGGTGTCCAAGATCCGCGGAGCCGCCGGCACCAGCGTGACGCTGACGATCAGCCGCAACGACGCGCAATTCGACGTAACCATAACCCGTGCGACCGTGTTCCTTCCGGAAATCACTCTCACCGAGCAGGGAGACGCGACGATCATTCGCATCATGCAATTCGGAGACCAGACGAGGAACAAGGTCCGTGCGCTTCTGACCGATGTCGGCCAAGATCCTCCGAAGGGACTCATCCTGGACTTGCGCAACAATCCCGGCGGATACCTGGAGGCCGCGGGGGAAGTGCTGAGTGCTTTCTTTCCGAAGGGTTCCGCGTACGTCCACATCAAGACGCGTAAACAGGAGTACGACGACCTGACGCAAAAGGACCAGCTCATCTCCACCGATGTCCCGATGTACGTCCTCATCAACGAAGGATCCGCTTCCGCCGCGGAAATCGTGGCTGGTGCGTTGCAGGACGCAAAACGCGCGAAGGTGCTCGGCCAGAAATCCTTCGGAAAGGGGACGGTGCAGGAAGTGCTACAGTTCACCGATGGATCCAGCCTGAAGATGACCATCGCCGAATGGTTCACGCCCATGCTGAACAAGATCAACGGAGTCGGTGTCATCCCGGATATCCAGGTGCAGAACACGGGCGACCGTGATGAGCAGATGCTGAAAGCGTTGGAGTTGTTGAGATAAAAAATAGCTGCAATTAGCTTCGTTAGCTTCCTTAGAATTCTGATTACGTAACATTAAGGAAGCTAACGAAGCTGTGTATGCTAACTATCCGAGTTTTTGTGTTATGATCCGCCTTGTATTTCGTCTTACCACCATATGCGACACATCGCCGACCAATTGCTTCATTCCGACAGCGAAGGACCGTGCATCACGATCATTTTGCCGCTTCTGAAGGAACCCGGGCACGCCGACGAGAATGCCGCCAGGTTGCATCGCATTCTGGACGACGTGGAGAGCAAGCTGGAAGAATTCGGTTTGGATGGGAAGGCAAAGGGGCAGTACGTCGCATCCGCCAGGAATTTCGCCGACGAGCAATTGAAATCTCCCCCGGCCGACAGCACGCTTATCCTGTACGTGTCGTCGTCGGTTTTCCAGATCTACATGCTGCCGCAGGAAATGGAAGAATCCGTTTCGATCGGTTCGCACTTCTACCTGACGCCGCTCCTATCCGACGAGGCCGAGGCGATGCATTACTTCGTGCTGGCCGTGAGCAAGAAGAAGGCGACGTTCTTCGAAGTGAAAGGACGTTCCATCATGGCGCGGGAAGTTGAGGGCATGCCCTCCAGCGTGGAAGACGCCTTCAAGGGCATGGAGCACACCGACAGGCAGGTGAACTTCCACAGTACGGGGAACGGCACCGCCGCGTTCCACGGGGACGGGGGTGAGAAAGATCAGCAGGAAATCGAAATGACGGTGTACTTGAAAGCCATTGCGAACAGCCTGCATACGCTGGTTCACGAGGCGAAGGTCCCGCTCGTCTTCGCGGGCGTCACCGAAGAGTATGGCATCTACAAGAAGTTCGACCAATCGGGAATGCTTCTCGATGAATTCATCAAGGGCAATCCGGACATGACCATGAAGGAAGACTTGCTGGAGAGGTCCCGCCCGATCGCCGAGAAACATATGGCAGGGGGCAGGAAACAGCTGGCGGAGACCTTCGGCACGGCCATGGCGAACCAGAAGGGGACGGATACCATGGACGACGTCCTCAAGGCCGCGGTCGAAGGCCGCGTCGATACGCTGTTATTGAAGCGCGGCGCGTCGGAGTGGGGGATCGTGCAGGAGAATGGCGACTCCATCGTGCACACGGCCAAGGAAAACGGGGACGAGGACCTGCTGAGCGTGGCCGCTTCCTGGACCCTTAGGAACGGCGGAAACGTCGTATTCTTCCCGGAAGACGAAATGCCCGGAAAGAGCCCGATGGCCGCGATTTTCCGTTATTCCGCCTGAGAATCCCTTTTTTGGAAATCCACCTTGCGCCCGTTCGCGCTTTCCCTTAGGATCTCCGCACCTTATGGCAATCCATGCCCACAAACACGGCGAAGAGTCCAATGACCGCCTGCAGCAGCGCTTCAAGCAGCAGGTGCAGAA
>CAZSMX010000001.1:0-89532 GCA_964608325.1 uncultured Candidatus Peribacteria bacterium | reverse complement strand
GTATGAAAACAGGTTCGACATCGACAGGCCGGACGTGGTGAAGGGGATTGAGGACCGCATGGTCCAATGCGTTGTTTCGATACGAAAGTGCCTGACCCATATGGTCAGCATGAGCAGGGTCGAAGTTCGATCCTGCATCGAGATTGCAAAAACGACCGTCCGGACGTTGCGCTCGCTGCAGCGCCTCAGGCCGCTTGATGGTCTCGAGCATATGCTGATCCTGGAAGACGTTTTGTATGAGGAACGCTTGAGCGAGATGTACGCCAACCAGGCCGATATCCAGGTGAAGGAAAACATATTCCAACATATCCTGGACGAGGACGGGTACGACCCTGCGGATTGGTGGAAGCGCGGAGACGATAATTAAAAAAACCGCCACTCCCATACAAGGGGAGCGGCGGCGGATCGAACGGAGACCTGTTTTATGAAACTGCTGCCGGTGCGCTTGCCTTGATGACCGGGGCAATCCGGAAGTCATTGCCGGCTGCAGTCTCGGAGATGCGTGCCCACGTCAGGCATTCATCGCCGTGTAGGACTGGCAAGATTTTGGGATCTCGGAGTAACGAAGCTTTGAGCAAGCCTTCGTCTGTCCACGACCAGCTGCAAATTTGACCGGCCTCACGAAGGGAAAAGTTCGTATCGTTGCCCGGACCCAGGACACCTGAAAAATACCAAATCCCCTGTCTCATCGTTTCATCGGAATACGGCCCCCACAGATATTCACTGAAAAGCTTTTCTTGGGAAATTTCCTTCGTGAAGACGCCTGGCTTGGATTGGGCATGCATCTGATTCGTGCAATAATCCCAGTCACGGAACATATGGCTCAAGCGCAACTTTTCAGGGTATTTTGCAGGAGCATGGGAACGGCACTGCAGGGCGTACCCCCGCTCAAACGTGAAGCGGTGATACGAAGCGGCAGGCTTGAAGGCTTTTTTGACCACGTACCACCATCGATTCTTATCCGGCTGTAACATCGGAGTCTCCGTCAAAAAAAAGAACGATTTGCACCTTATTCGGTGCGATTATTTCTACTATAAACTCGACCTAAATATTGTCAATTTCTCCTTGCCGCTTTTTGGCCGAAATCCTTCGTTTTCCGCGTGTTTTCGGAGTAGAATTGTCGTCGTTAAACGGCCTTGAAAAGGATCGTTTACTCCACATTTTCCTTTTCCGAATTTTCCTTATGGCAGAGCAGAAATACGGTGCGGAACAAATCCAAGTCCTCGAAGGTCTTGAGCCGGTGCGCAAGCGCCCGGGTATGTATATCGGTTCCACCGACGTGCGCGGTCTCCATCACCTCGTTTACGAAATCGTCGACAACTCCATCGACGAAGCGATGGCCGGACACGCGAATACGATTCTCGTGACGCTCAACGACGACGGGTCCGTCACCGTGGAAGATAACGGACGCGGTATCCCGGTGGAGATGCACCCGACTGCCAAGAAGAGCACGCTCGAAGTCGTACTCACGGTGCTCCACGCCGGAGGCAAGTTCGGAGGCGAAGGAAGCGGATACAAGGTGTCCGGAGGATTGCACGGAGTGGGATCGTCCGTCGTGAACGCCCTTTCGAATTACATGAAGGCCGAAGTGCACCGCGACGGCGCGTTCCACGTGCAGGAATACAAGCGCGGCAAGCCGCAGGCCGACGTGAAGAAAATGGGAAAGTCCGAGAAGCGCGGAACGATCATCACGTTCCTTCCCGATGATTCCATCTTCGACACGATGGAGTTCAGTCTCGACACGCTTCTGACACGCTTCCGCCAGCAGTGCTACCTCACCAAGGGCATCACGCTCGGCGTCATGGACGCTCGTTCCGTGCGTCCGGAAGGGGACCTGAAATACCCCCGCCTGTACCGATTCTCCTTCGAAGGGGGAACGGCCGCGTACGTCTCGCATCTCAATGAATCCCAGGAGAAGATCGGTTCGCCGATTTCCTTCGAGAAGGATACGCCGGACGGATCGGTGGAAGTGGCCCTGCAGTACACGCAGAGCTTCCAGGAGAACGTGCTCAGCTTCGCGAACAACATCCACACCGCGGAAGGAGGCCACCATCTCACGGGATTCAAGGCCGCCCTCACGCGCACCATCAATGCCTACGGCCGCAAGTACGAAATGCTGAAGGAGAAGGACGAGAACCTGTCCGCCGACGACGTGCGCGAAGGACTCACTGCCGTCATTTCCGTCCGCCTGCGCGAGCCGCAGTTCGAAGGACAGACGAAGGGCAAGCTGGGCAACGCCGAGATGAAGCCGGCCGTGGAAACGGTCGTGAACGAAATGCTCTCCCAGTACCTTGAGGAGCATCCGGGCGAAGGAAAGGAGATCGTCAATAAGTGCCTCCTCGCCGCCCGCGCCCGCATGGCCGCACGCGCGGCACGCGACAGCGTAATCCGCAAGGGCGCGCTGGAAGGCATGACGCTCCCGGGCAAGCTGGCCGACTGCCAGAGCCGCGATCCCGCCGAGTGCGAACTGTTCATTGTCGAGGGAGACTCCGCAGGAGGTTCCGCCAAGCAGGGACGCAAGAAGGAGTTCCAGGCGATTCTCCCGCTCAAGGGAAAGATCCTCAACGTGGAGCAGGCCCGCCTGGACAAGATGCTCGGCAACAACGAAGTGAAGGCACTCATCATCGCCATGGGTATCGGTATCGGCGAAGTGAAGGACCTGAGCAAGCTGCGCTACCACCGCATCGTCCTCATGACCGATGCCGACGTCGACGGTGCGCACATCCGCACGTTGCTTCTGACGCTCTTCTTCCGCTACTTCCCGGAACTCATCGAGAAGAACCACCTCTACATCGCGCAGCCGCCGCTGTTCAAAATGCAGAAAGGCAAGGACGTCCGCTACGTCTTCAACGAAACCGAGCGCGAGACGATCCTGAGGGAATGGGGTGTGTCCGGAGACGAGTTGGAAATCACGGGCGAAGGCGATGACGAACCCGCGCCGGCAGCTGGCGAGGAAGAGGAAGCAGGCGCCAAGGCCAAGGAGAAGAAGACGCCCAAGGTTTCCGTCCAGCGTTACAAGGGTCTCGGGGAAATGAACGCCGACCAGTTGTACGATACGACGATGGACCCGGACCAGCGCACGCTGCTCCGCGTGACCATGGACGACGCCGAGAAGGCGAACGCCGTGTTCTCCACGCTCATGGGTTCGGAGGTCGCCCCGCGCCGCAAGTTCATCCAGGCGCACGCGAAGACGGTGAAGAACCTGGATATCTGATTCTTAGCACGCATTCAAAAAAGAGCCGCTTAAGCGGCTCTTTTGTTATCTGGATTATTCTCCCAAATGATCCTTCAGCGTGTAGGTGTCCAGGTTGTCGGCGCCGAGGAGTTTGATGACCTGGGGGATCGCATCCTTGTACTTCATCTGCTTCTGCTTCCCAGCTTTCATGTCGCGCAGGATGATCGTTCCCTCCTTCACTTCCATCTTGCCCAGCAGCAACGTGTAGCGTGCCTCGAACTTGTCGGCCAGACGCATCTGGCTCTTCAGACTCGCTTCGCCGAGGGCTCCGATGGTGTGCACGCCCTTGTCGCGGAGAGCCGTGATCAATCTCAAACACTCCTTCTTCGCCTCGGGTCCCAGCTGGGCCACGAACACGTCGACCTGGTCCTTGTCCGGGGCCTGCACGCCCGCTTCCTTCATGTGCCAGATGACGCGTTCCATGCCGAACGCGGCGCCGAGTCCCGGGGTGGGCTTGCCGCCGAGCTGTTCGATAAGCGAATCATAGCGGCCTCCTCCGCCCACGGCGTTCTGCGCGCCCGTGGACGCGTCCCAGAATTCGAAGACGGTCTGGTTGTAGTAGTCGAGTCCGCGCACGAGTCCTTCGTTCGGGTTGTACTTGATATCCAGCGCATCGAGGTATTCGAGCACCGTCTCGTGGTACGCCTTGCTCTCGTCATCCACGAACTGCGACAACTTCGGCGCGTTCTTCAAAAGGATCTGCGTGTCTTCCTCCTTGGAATCAAGCAGGCGCAGGGGATTGGTCTCCAGGCGCTTGCGGTCCAATTCCGGAAGGTGGCGTTCCTTGCCGATGAAGAAATCCTTCACGGCCTGCGCGAAGGCGATGCGGTGTTCGTTCGTTCCGATGTTGTTGATCTGCAGGGTGAGACGGTCGAGGATGCGCAGGTCCTTGAGGATCTTGGTGCACACTTGGATGAGCTGCGCGTCGAGCGAGGCATCCTTCAGGCCGATGGTCTCGAAGTCGAACTGGTGGAATTGACGGTAGCGTCCTTTCTGGGGGCGGTCGTGGCGGAAGCAGGGTCCAATGGAATAGAACTGCACCGGTTGTGCCAGCTGCTGCATGCCGTGTTCGATATATGAACGGCAGATGCTTGCGGTGAATTCCGGTCGGAGCGCGAAGGCGACAGAGTCGTCATCGGCCTTCTGTTTGCTATTCACGAGGTACAGCTCCTTCTCCACCACGTCCGTGTGTTCGCCGATGCCGCGTTCGAAGATGGCGCGGTTCTCGAAGATCGGGGTGTCGATACGCTTGAACGCGGCCTGGCGCGCGCGGTGACGCACGGCCTTCTTGATGTAGGTCATGTACTGGTTGTCCACGGGGAGCACATCGTGCGTGCCCTTGGGGGTCCTGAAAAGAGGCTGCGACATACGGAAAGCTGAACGAATGTAAAGTTGCGGATACGTCTGAGGCTAGCAGAAAAACCGCATTTTGCAAAGACTCCTTCGCGCAAATCCCTTATTTACCGTTCGAAAGGCGGGACAAGATCGGGAAATCGGGATCAACGATCACGTCCTTTTGTTCAAGGGGCTGCGCCAATCCCGTTCCTTTGGCGTTTTCGGGTAGCTTGATGATGCTTGTCGATCCGCCGACGTTGAAGAGCAATGCACCGGTCAGACCCGCTTCCGGACGGACGGTCCATCCTTTCGCGGAGCGTTCTGCCACGCACATGCCGTCGATGGTCCAACGTGCCACTTCCGACGACGGGAAGCGGACGTAGTTCCTGTGGCGTTCGCCGTTCGGCAGGTAGTAGGCGATGTAGATCGTCTCCTGCGTCGGAACGTCGATGCTTCCGTCCTGCTTCAGCACAGCCTTGATTGCTTCCGGTACTTTCTCGGTCGCCACAGCAGGCTGCTCCATTTTTACCGGGGGAACAGCTTCCTCTTTTTTCTCTTCGACTGTCGGAATTTTTTGCGTCGGAACGGCTGTTGGTTCGACGACAACCTGTTTCGGTTCGGGCTGCACGGACTCCATCTTTGCCAAGGGTTCCTTCGCGGGCTGTTGCTTCGTTTCCTCCTGCTTGGGTGACGCAGTCTCATTTGGTGCAGGAACCTTAACTTCCGGAGCGGGCATGGCCTTGGGCTGCACGGGGGGCTGGTTCGCGGCTATTTCCGTATCCGTATTCGTCCTGCGCGCAACGGCTTCTCCAACCGGGAGAATGTTTGCCTTTCTCCAGGATCCGTCTTTCAGGCCTCCCACTTTTTCCCAATCTCCCTGACTCAATTCCATCACGGTGCCATCCTTGTCCAGGATTTTGAATGCCGTGTCTCTGCGATCCGCAGCGATGTTGAATGCGGGGTGCGTGGACGGTACGACATAGGATGGCATTCCATCTTCTTTGCCCGTTACCAAGATGCCACCTTTTTCCATCGTCAGATCCACCTGCGGTTCGGATTTTTCGGGAGATGGCGCGGCCGCGGCAACGGCAGTTTCCGTTGGGAGCTGTTTTTGTACTGCCTTGTAAGTTTCGTACATGTTCAGCGCATCCGTCATCTGCTGTTTTGCCAGGAACGTGGCGCCCCTGGCGTTCTCGTCTGTCTTGAATTTCGGCTGGTTGGTATCGAACAATCGTTCCGCGTCCACCAGGATGGCACGGATAGCTTTCACTTCTTCCGTGTCTTTGGATGGATCCGGGTTTTCCGTGAAAAATGCCGTACGTTTCGCCCAGTTATCCGCGAACTCCCTGTCGATCGCTGCCTTCCATTCCGCATCCTCCTTTTTGCCAGACGCATAGCGGTTCGCGTCCGCCATATAAAGTTTCGCGGTTTCCGAATAGTCGCCTGTCAGCTTGTCGAACGCATCCAGGTTCAGTGCCAGGGCTTTCACGCCCGCCATCATATTTTTCCATTGCTCGGCATGCACTTCATCGGTTTTCAGTTTCCACGGTCCGTCATTGGGGATCGCCTGGTAGGCGTCGTAAAAAACGCCATAGGAATCCTGTGCGTTCTTGGAGATGGACTCCATCTTTGCCTTGTTCTCTTCCGTCTGCGGGAGCTTGCCTAAGGCCGCGTCGCGGTTCTCTTTGAAGCGTTCGTAGCGGCTCACCTGCCTTTCCGCGTTGTCCAGGAAGGACCGAACCTCTTCCGGTTGCAGCAGCATCAGCTTGATCTCGCTAAGCGCCATTTTTTCCTTTTGGTCATCCACTTCTTTGCCGGCGCGAGCGAGGGTTTCGGCATTCGAAAGGTTTTGCTCCTGCCTTTTCCTTTCTTGCTGGAGCCGTTCTTTCGTTTCAGCAGCCTCTTTTTCCCTGGCTTGCGCCTCATCTGCAAGCCTCTTTGCCCGTTCGAGCATCTGGTCCATGGGCGGTGTATTAGATGGTGTGTTTGGCGGTGTATTTCCCATGGAAATGCAAGAAGGATGAAATCTCTCCATTATACCATTTTTCGGTATATTCCTCAATGCGAGGATATGAAAAAAACCCGCTTAGATCGTCGATCTAAGCGGGTTTTTCGTTGTTGTGCCTGAATCGTTGACTCAGGCGTTTCTCCTTTGTGTCGTGGTTATCAGAGTCCGAGCAATCGCATGAGCGGGCCGCGGCGGGCCGCCCCGGAGTTCGTGGCTGCCCACGCGGCGTTGATCTCGCCCTGCATGCGGCGCATGATCTTCGCTTTTTCCTCCTGCATTTGGAAAAGGGTCAGATTCTCCTTCTTGAGTTCCGCGACTTGGGCGGCGTGGTCGGCGACGATCACCTTCACACCTTCCACCCACTTGTACATTTTCTCCAGGTCGATCTTATGGCCGCGTTCGCGTTCGAGCGCCGCTGCGATAAGGGCGTCCATCAACTTTTCCTGCTCTTCGTACGTGTCGAGCCCGGTGTTGATCTCGGCAATGGTTTGCTTCGTCGCCTGCTCGGCTTTCTCATACCGGTCCAGTTGGGCCGACATTTCCCGGCGAAATTGCTCGTCGGTTTTCTGGGTGTCGGAGAGTTGGGCGCCCAAGGCCCAATTTCTCCATCCCAAAAATCCGAGCGCGATCAGGAGCAAGACGATCAGGCCCCTCATGAAGATCGTGCCGGCACTGGGCCGGCGGCGATGTGCTTCGGGGGCAGCCGCTTCGATTCGCTCGTCGCCGGGGGCGACGCGCTCTCGAGGTCGGCTGATTAATTCTTCGTGTTCACTCTCGTCGGCGTTTTGCACGCCGGCGGGAGCATCGAGAACCGTACTCATGGTTATCTTTCCGTAGTAAATGAATTTCTGAGAAATGAAATGCGCATCATGCGCACGAGCGTACTTCCGTGTTTAGAAGAAGCCTACGGACATGGCGCCCGCGCCTCCGCCGGCTCCAGCGAGTCCGATCCCCAGGCCGAGGCCCAGGATGAACCCGATGATGAATCCCTTGATAAAAGCCCGTCGGATGGCGGCGCGGATAGCGCACGCCAGGCCGCGCAGACGGCAATCGAGGTACTTCAGCCAGCAGACTAACTTCTTCTCCCGTTCGACCAGACACTTGGTCTGGGCGACGAGATCTTTCAGTCCGGTCGTCACTTCCAGAAGGATCTTGTCGACTTCGGCCTGGCCGGAGCCGATGAGCTTGATGAGCTCGCTGTTCTCCTTCTGGACGCCTTCGAGTTTTTGCAACTCGATAAAGCGCTTTCCTTGCCGTTCACCGGCCGCAACCAGCCGTTGCTGCAACTTGATGGCAGCGTCCCGGTTTTCCTCCGCCACGGTCGCGAGACCATACATGCGGCGGAGGAGGTCCTGCTGGCTCGGGGGTTCCGCGGGTGCGGTTCCCGCCGTGCCGGAGGGCGTGGCGGACGGGGTAGCCGAGGGCGTAGCCGCCGCCTGCTGTCCGTACGCGTTCGAGGTGACACACTGGTTGACCAGTCCGATCGCGAACGACGCGACTGCGGTTTTCCAGAAGAATCCGCGCCGCGTGTCCTTGATGTGTGCGAAGAACGCGACGGCCGAGATGACCGCCATTCCTCCGCCCACGATGACGACGCCGTTCATGCGGTCGAAACGGTAATCACCGTTGTCGATCGATGCACGGATGATCCGGCTTTCGCTTTCGGCGATAGCCAGCTCGTTTTTCAGCCACAACTTCGATTCGAGCTCATTCATGCAGCTCGACGCGTAGTCATGGCAGTTCGTTTCTTCACGGCAACGCCGGATTTCCAGAGCCGAACAAGTGGAGCCCGAAGGCTTTTTCTTGTCCGGTTCCCTGCGGGCTTCCTTCGCGGCTTTCGCGAGGTAACCCTTAGGAAGGATGAGGTCTGACATTTCGATCCGAACTCCTTTCACTAAGTATTTCTCGTCCACGACACATGTGTCGGCAGGGGGGCGTGGAAGCTTTACGTATGAGCCTCCTCCGTCATTCCTGTCCACACATCTTCATGGACGAGTCGGTGCTGTAAATGACCGTTCTAAAGTTGATAATAATACAATTATGGACAATATTGTCAATATTACTTTAAATAGCATTTAATGAATCAGAAATGCCAAAGAAAAGATGTTGACAAATAAAAAAAGGGTTTATAATTGCCCACTTAGTGTCCCTTCCTTCCATACCTATGAAACGGTCCATTTTCCTCTTCTCAGGTCTCGTTTTTATTTCCTCTGCATTGGTCGTTTTTCTTGCTTCCGGCGCATCGCTGGCGCAGGCAACCGATGCCGGAATTTCCCCGTATGGAGACCGCCCGGAGGAGATCGACGTCGAGAATGCATACCGTCCGCCGATGGTGTACGCCGACGCGGTGGATCTTAAGGTTGTCACGAACGGACGCGTGGAAGGCGCGTTCGACATCATCAATGACACCGATGAGACCGTCTCCGACCTCGGCTACCGCATCGAGGTCTACGGTGATCCGCTCGGAGAGGAAGGAGGAAATGATCCGCAGGTCCTATTTGGACGTTTGCAGTCCGAGGACGTGATCGCCCTGACCGCGAAGGAGCGCAAGAACGTACCGTTCTCCTTTGTGCTTCCGCCCCTGCCGAAGGGTGCCTACACCGCCCAGGTGCAGATTTTGCAGACGGGAGGCCGCAAACTGGGATGGGGACGCACTCCGCTGGTACTCGATAAGGGCGCGAACGATTTCGTCTACGCATACGAAGCATCCATCGTCTTGCCCGAATTCGAGAACCGCGAGGTCCATCCTTTGACAGGTCCGAACGTGGATCCGGAAGGCTCCCTCATGTTCACGGCGAAGGTGGAGCATGCCTCCGCTTCCGTACGCACCGTCACCCCGGTGATCGAGTGGCACGAGTTCGACGAATCCCGCCCGGTGACGAAGACCGAGTCCTTCGATGCGGTGTCCGTGAAGCCGTCCGAACTGTCCCTTCTCACACTCCCCATCAAGGCGCCTGCCAAGCCGGGCGTGTACGTGGGAATGCTCACGCTGCGCGACGGTAACCGCATCGTTTCCACGATCGGCCAGTACCGCATCGTCGTCCGCGGAGTCGCAGCTGACCTCATCTCCGCACGCCTCTCATCCGTTGCCACCAAGAAGGGTGAGACCGCATTCGCACGCATCGATTACGTCGGAGCCGCCGATGCCGAGACGCGCATCACCGGCCAGCTGAAGGTGGAACTCCGCGATGCAGAAGGCGTCGCAGGCTCCCTGTCTGTCCCCGAGATCCGCCTCACGGACGGTGTGGGACGCGGCACGGCACGCATCGAGCTGACGCGCGACCTGACGTCCGAACCGAACTTGCACGTGGTTATCAGCGATGCGAAGGGAAATGTCCTCCGCGACGCCACGGTTCCGGTGAACCTCACCGCCGAACAGATCGACTCGATCAAGTCGAAGTCCGACTTCTTCCTATGGGCTTCCTGGTACGCGCAGCCGTACTACCTGATGTTTGCTTTCGTCACGTTGACTGTTCTGCTTTGCCTCGGATTCATCATCCATGCAGCCGTGAAGCATGCATTCAACCCGACCAAAGCCCTGCAGTCCGTATCTGCTGCCGTACTCGTAGGCGTACTGCTCTTCATGCAGTCGCCGTTCGCCATGGCGTTCGGAGGCAGCAACGGTATCGAAGTCTTCGCACCTATTACAGTCGGCGAGAATGAGAACTACACGTCTCAGGACAGGAACGCGTACCGCGCCTACTGGGGGGAGATTTACGCCCAGCCGACGGTCGCGCTCTTCGTGAACCGCCCCGTGCATAACTCCACGTACGCTTGCAATGCATCGATTCCGTTCGAGTACCGCATCGATTTCGCCGCTTGCAACAATATGCCGTCCGGAGGACGCGTGCTCGCGCATTTCGATCTTAACCAACAGCATCAGTCGTCCCTCCTGGGATCCGGCGCTAACTGGGTCAAGGTCTATGACCAGGTCTACAACCAGCCCGCCAACTGTTCCACGAAGGCCTGCATCCATAGCTATTCCCAGAACACGACGCTCGACCTCTTTGCCGCAGGACTTCCCGCCAATGCGACGAAGACCACGCTCCGCGTTGTCGTGAAGCACAACCCGTACCTGGACGGAGGCGTTGCGTTCCCGAATGACCAGGTCAGCCTTTCCGACTTCTACTTCTCCCGCCGCGTCGTGCAGGCGTTCAACATCTGGTTGAACTTCGTCTGCGCCACGCCGAAGGCGGATATCCAGGTGACGAAGACGGCCGTCACGCCGTCTATTGACCGCGGAAACCAGGCTTCCTACGGCATCACGGTTCGCAACAACGGTCCGGACACGGCGAACAACGTCGTCGTCACCGACGCGATTCCCTCCGGTCTGACTTTTGTCAGCAGCTCCGACAATCGTTGCTCCCAGGTTGGAAGCAGCATCGTCTGTAACTTCGGAAACATGTCCAACGGCGCCCAGATCAACGTCACGTTCACCTTCCAGACGTCCGTCGCGACGGTTTGCGGAACGGTGCCGAACACCGCGACCGTTACCACGACCACGCAGGATGATAACCTCTCCAACAACTCCAGCACGGCTACGATCCAGGTAATCTGCCCTGTGTCCGCCGACGTCCAGATCGTGAAGACGGCCGTCACGCCGTCCATCGACCGGGGCAACCAGGGTTCGTACGGCATCACGGTCCGCAACAACGGTCCCGATGCCGCCGCGAACGTCGTAGTATCCGATCCCATCCCGTCCGGACTTACATTCATCAGCAGCTCCGACAATCGCTGCAGCCAGCAAGGTAACAGCATCATCTGTAACTTCGGCACGATGGCCCCGGGAGCCCAGATCTCCGCCACGTTCACTTACCAGTCGTCCGCCGCAACGACATGCGGACCGATCGTGAACGTCGCAAATGTCAGCACCACCACGACGGGCGACAACCCGAACAACAACCAGAGCTCCGCCACGATCCAGGTAATCTGCCCGCAGCTCGGATGCATCGACGTGAAGAAGGAGGCGTACGACCCGAGCGGCAACCTCCTCTCGGTCACGCCCCAGTTCACCTTCACGCTCGACGGCAGCCAGACGACCACGAACGATTCCTCCGGAAACGCTCGCTTCAACAACGTGCCCGCCGGAACGCACACGGTCACGGAAACTCTACCGTCCGGATGGCAGCAGGTTTTGGTGACGCCCGCCAACGGAGTCGTCACGGTTCCCGCCAACAACCAGTGCGTCACGGTCGTCTTCAAGAACCGCCAGGTGCTCCAGCCGAACCCGGATGTGGCAATCGTCAAAACGGGTCCGTCCACGGTCACGCCCGGCAATAACATCACCTACACGCTGACGGTATCCAACACGTCCACCGTCGCCGCGAACAACGTGTCCGTCGTGGACCATGTGCCGTCCGGACTCACGTTCGTTCCCTCTTCCTCCGATTCCTCCTGCAGCCAGCAGAGCGCGTCCATCGTCTGCAACCTGGGAACGCTCAACGCCGGTTCCAACAGGTCCGTCCTCCTGACGTTCTCGGTCCCCAGCACCCAGCCGTGCACGACCATCAACAACCAGGCTACGGTGTCTGCGACGAATGACAGTAACCCGAACAACAACACGAGCGGCACGGTGACCACGCAGGTCAATTGTCCCTCCCAGACGGGATGCATCGAGATCACGAAGACCACGCTGAATACTCTGGGCGCCATCCTGACGCCGGTTGCCCAGTTTACATTCACGCTCGACGGCAGCCAGTCCACGGTGAACGATTCCACGGGCAAGGCCCGCTTCAATAACGTCTCGGTCGGTACCCACACCGTCGCGGAAATCGTTCCCTCCGGATGGACCATGACGTCCATGACGCCGTCCAACGGCATCGTCAACGTCACGGCTTCCCAGAACAACGTTTCTTGCGCCCAAGTGACGGTTCTCAACCAGCAGAATTCCGTCCAGGTGAACGCCGATATGGCGATTGTGAAGACGGGTCCGTCCTCCGTCGCCCGCGGCACCAACTTCACGTACCAGCTGAGCGTCACGAATAACGGTCCCCAGACGGCACAGAACGTGGTGGTGACCGATACGATCCCGAGCGAACTCATCCCGCTTCCCGGCTCCACCGACAGCCGATGCGTTCTGAACGGCCAGACCGTTACTTGCAACCTCGGCACCATGACCAGCGGCCAGAACACGACCATCGCGATCGGCGTTACGACAACGTCGCCCGGATCCAACTGCAGCCAGTCAACGGTGACGAACCGCGCGACCGTCACGTCTTCCACGCCGGATTCCAACCAATCCAACAATTCCAGCCAGATGAACACGACGCTCACCTGCCCGAACGTCGTCACGTTCTGCCCGAGCGTGAACGTCGACGTCGACGATGACGAGGTGGATGCGGGAGATGAGATCGATTACGAGATCCGCGTCCGCAACAATACGAACCAGAGTCAGACGTTCGACCTCACGGCCTTCCTGGACCGCGATATGGACTTCGTCGACGCGAACGGGGGAGGGGATGAGAATGGACATGAAGTGGAGTGGAACGATGTCTTCATCGGCGCCAACGACACGAAGGTCCTGGACCTGACGGTCGAAACCGATAACGACCTGAACGACGGCGACAGCGTTCGCCTGCGTGTCGAAACGGACTGTGACAGCGACAGCGTCGACGTGGACATCCGCGGCGAGCGCATCGCCCGCGGCGAAGCCAACCTGACGATCGACAAGTCCGTCGACCGCAACGAAGCCCTGCCGGGTGACGTGCTGTCTTACACGCTCGTCGTGCGCAACACGGGAAGCGACTCCATCGACAATGTGGTCGTCGACGACATCCACACCTCTCCGCGCCTCACGATTTTCTCCGCCCCCGGCGGTCAGATCCGCGGCAACGCGATCCACTGGGATCTCGGCCGCATGGAAGTGGGAGCGGTCCGCACGCTGCACTACACTGCCAGCGTCTCGGTCGACGCGCAGAACGGCGACCTGATCCCGAACACGGCCACGGTCACGGCTCCGGGCCAGCGCGCCTCCGACAGTGAGTTCGTCCGCGTCATCCGCATCCTGCCCCAGACGGGAACCCCGGTGATGCCGCTCGCAGCATCTATCGTACTGATCGCGGGAAGCCTCGGCTCCACGTTCTTCACGAAGCGCTACTTCTTCTAAGAAGCTTAATCAGTTACTACACAAGATCCCGCCGAGAGGCGGGATTTTTGTATCCACCTGAAAGTGTATTTGACTTATCCATAATAAATTTTATAATACAAATATGAAGAATAGCAATTCAATAGGGAATACGCCGCTTGTTGAACTAAATAGCTTTGAAGGTGCCCCGTTGAAGGCGAAGGTACTGATTAAGGATGAATCCAAAAACCCGACGGGCACTCATAAAGATCGCAAAAGCGATTTCCTCATTCGCAAGGCGCTTGAAAATGACGTGCATACGCTCGCTATTCTGACGTCGGGAAATGCAGGATTTAGTCTAGCTACCATCGCGGAAGGAACGGGCCTCCGGATCGTTACCATCGTGTCCGAAACAATTCGAACTTCCATCCGTGAGTCGCTTGAGAATACGTCGGCGGAGGTGCATGCGGTCGATCTTTCAAAGCCGTTCAGCTCCAGAGATATTATGGAATTGGCGCGAAAATCGAAAAACGAAAGGATATGGGATGTGACCAACAGCGGACACGAAGCGTACAGGGATATATTCGCCGAAATAAAACATGAGAGTCCGGATCTGATCGTGTGTCCGCTTGGAAGCGGGGAGTTGTATATGGGGTTGTGCGAAGGAGTTGAAAGTGAGGGCGGCACGACGAAAGTCATCGGCATCCATCCCATGAGGACCGTGAGTAAGGCCGACAAATTGTGCGCTTCGCATCTTCCGCTCCGTGAAGATATGATGCGGACACAGTTGCTTCAGGCAGTGCGCCAGGGGACATCTCACGGCAGGGATTTCATTTCCGAGGAAGACATAGAGTGGTGCGTTCAAAACGCTCCGGATTTTCTTGATGCCGAACCTTCGGCGTTGGTGCCTTTGATGATGGTACGAAGATTCCGTGATACGACTCGAAAAATCGTCATGATTAGCACCGGGAAGGGGAAGGTTGAAAGCTGAAAACGACATGCATCAAAGCCTTCATCGAATGTGTTTTATTGATGGGGCGATCGATGGGATTCGAACCCACGACCCTCTGGACCACAACCAGATGAGCTGCGCTCAGGTGTTTGTTTTTTGAGACTCGCAAAGCTCGTCGGCCAACTGAGCTACGATCGCCACGACTCAAGGTGATGTAAGAATGGGGCGATCGATGGGATTCGAACCCACGACCCTCTGGACCACAACCAGATGCTCTAACCAACTGAGCTACGATCGCCATGAGATGTGAAGCGCGGAAAGGGTAGTGGAGGGGTTAGAGCGGATGCAATTTTATCTGCTCGGATTCGCCAGCGAATCCTCGACCCAACTGAGCTACGATCGCCACGGGGCCCTATAGTACTGGCGTGAAACGGTGCATGCCAGCCAAAAAAGGGGCGTCATCCTTTCGGACGGACGCCCCTAGTATAGGCAATTTCCTTAGGATTGCGACGGATTTTGGGGCTGCTGCGGATTCAGGCTTTCTGCCCTGATAATCGCAATGGGTTCGTCTTTGCCTTCCGTAAGAGGCATTTGGGCGGGTGCCGAGGGGGTCGGTGCGGGCGGTGTTACGGGGGCGGAGGGCATCACCGGGGGGACCGGAGCCGCAGGAACGACGGGGGGTGCGGGTACTGATGCGGGTGTCGGTGCAGGGGCGATGGGCTGCGCAACGGGAGCAGGAACCGGTGTTTGTACGGGTGCTGGGGGAGTAGCAGGCTTCGGCGGGGCAGGAGGCTGCGGTACGGGCTTCGGCGTTGCCGGAGGGGTGGGTGCGATCGGTGCGGGTGCTGCCTGAGGAGGCGTAGGTACGGGTGTCGCAGGCACGACGGGTGCCACCGGAGTCTTGGGAGGTTGGGGTACGGGAGGCTTGGGTACCGTCGGTACGGCAGGAGCGGCGGGTTTCGGAGGCTGGGGAACGGCGGGCGCGGCCGGCTTCGGCTGCTGCGCGGGTGCCGCGGGTTGCGCAGGAGTCATTCCTTTCTTCAACCAGTCCGGAGCATTATCAGGATTCACCGTCGGTTCCGGGGACGGCGTCTGCGGGGCTGCGGGTTTCGGAGGCTGCGGAATGCTGGGGGCCGCCGGCTTCGGGGGAGTCGGGACGGTAGGAGCCTTCGGCGCCTGGGGAGCGGCAGGCTTGGCCGCGACGGGGGCGGCGACTACTGCCTGCTTCGGCGCATCCGGCTTCGCGGCAGGGGTCACGGGTGCGGGCTTCTTTATCTCCAAGGGCGGGGGATTCTTCGCGGTCGCAGGCTGATCGATGATTTTCGCTTCCATGCTGGCGAACGTATCGCTGATGGATTTCTTCTTCCTGAGTTTTCCGTACAGCACCACGCCTACCGTTCCGATCAGAAGCGAGATGATAAGGAGGACGATGTACGAGATCCAACCGGAAAGCATGGAAAGGATTCCGGGTCCCCCGGCCGTTCCGCCCGCGGAGGACGAATCGGATGACTCGGAAGCTGCGGACGATTCAGTTCCGTCGGACAATGATTCCACGTCCACGTCCGTCGACACGGAGCCGATGTCGTTGCCCGTTTCCAGGTCGCGTACGCGCAGGCTGACCGTGAAGGTTCCCGTCGTGCCATAGGCATGGCGGGGGTTGGTGAGGAGGCTCTCCTCACCGTCGCCGAAGTCCCACTGGTACAGGAGGGAAGGAGACGAAAGACTGGAGTCGACCGTCGCCGTGAAATCGAATTCTGAAGAAGAGACGGGTGTCATCGCGATGGTGATGGGGCTGACGAACAGTCCCTGCGTCTTCGCATACGCCTCGGAGAGGATGCTGATCTTCTGTTGTGTCACGCCGGACTGCCCGGACGGCGCCGTGATCGCCATGTCTTGGGAATCCTTGAGGGCCGTGAACCACACGTACAGCGGCGTGGCGTCCGAATGCATGAAGGTTCCGCCATTGTCCAGGTCATTGCCGCTCGATCCGTCGCCATCCGTGTCGCGCTGGAGGTTGGTGTCGAGCGCCAGGGGTTTCACATCCAGGTTCTTCGGGATCAGTTTCAGCGTCTGTTTGCCATCGGCGATCACGGCCTTTCCCTGGAGATTTGTCACCGGGACGGTAGTGACCAGCGTCGCGGCCGTGCCGCTTGCGAGTGATGCGACGGATGCGGATCCGCTGGCGGAGCGCGGCAGCACGTTGATCGTGAATGTGCGCTGGATCACCGCGGACTGGTCGCCGGCCTGGATGCTGCCGATGAGCGTGTAGGTCTTCGGTTCGATGAACCTGTAGCGGAACAGAGGCGTGCGTTCGGCCTGGATGAACGTCCTGTCCTGCGTGAGGATCCAGGAAAATTCCGGCTCGGCGAGTTCTGTGGACGGAAGGATCTCGAAGATATCCCCGAGCGTCAGGGTGATGGTTTCATCGCCGTCCTGCGACTGGGCCGCGGCAAGGGAGGCCGTGGAGAATGCGAGGACGAAGGCGAGCGAAAGGCGGATGATGGGGGTGTTCATAGGGATCAGACGGCGCTGTAGAGGAAGTGGGTGACGAGTCCGACAAGTATCCTGGAGAACAGGATGATGATGAGTCCGATGAGAGTGTACTTGATGATCTTCTTTGCCTTGTCGATTTGTTCGTCATTTCCAAGGCTGATGATCATGTAGATACCCGCGATGATGATCGCCGCCATCGCAACGATGCCCATAAGGTTTAGGACGATGCGGATCACGTTGAGCAGCACATAGAAAGGATTTCCCGTGGACAGTCCCAGGCTGCCTGCCGCCGCCACTCCGGCGTTAATGCCGCCGCCGTTGTACACTTGTGCGGTTACCGTTGCCGGCAGGGACAGCATCGCTGTCGCGACGGCGGATTTTGTAACGCGGGAGAACAGGCGCATAGTGGGTGAGGAAAATTCTTATTAGTATATCATACCTGAGCCTTTTTCGCCACCCCCTTCCATGCGTCCGACGCCTGCAAAACTCCTCGAATACGGCAATGTTCCGTTCCTGCTTGTCACAGACCTTACCAATATCCGGTATCTCACCGGAATTTCGTTAAGCAGCGGGATTCTGCTGGTCACGCCTAAGGCGTTTAAGCTCTATGTGGATCCGCGTTATACCGAGCTGGCGCAAAAGGCCCAAAAAGGGTTTCTGAAGGCTTGTGATAGGGCTGATCTGCAAAAACATATGGATGCTGTGCCCAAATGCGGCTTCGAGGAGCACAACGTGACCATTGCGACGATGCGCCGCTGGAAGAAGCTGCTGAAGAAAACAAAGTTCGTCCGCACCGAGAACATCATCGAACATTTCCGCAGACAGAAGGACTCAACCGAAATCCGACTTATCAAAAAAGCGATTACGATCACCAAGGAATTGATGGCGACAGTGCCGATGCTCCTGAAGCCGGGCATTACCGAGAGGGGAGTGGCGTGGATGCTGGAAGCCCGCGCCAGGGAGCTCGGAGCCGAGAAATTTTCTTTCGAACCCATTGTCGCGTTCGGTCCTCATACCAGCAGGCCGCACCACAGGGCGGGCGAACGGAAACTGAAAAAAGGGGAACTGGTGCAAATTGACATAGGAGTGTTCTACAAAGGATATTCCTCCGACATGAGCCGCGTTTTCGCGACGGGAACGCTTACGGATCTTCAGAAAAAAGCGATCGAGGCGGTCGAGAAAACCATGGTAGTCGTACGGAAGAAGGTGAAACCGGGCGTGAGTGCGAAAGAGCTGGATGCCATCGCGCGGGAGGTATTGAAAGATTACGGGTGGGACAAACATATGACGCATGCGCTGGGACACGGCGTTGGGTTGGAAGTGCATGAAGGAGTGACCCTCGCGCCGCGCGACGACCGTCCTTTGCTGAAGGGGGAGGTGATCGCGATCGAGCCGGGAGTCTATTTCCCTGGGAAGTTTGGGGTGAGAGTGGAGGATGTTGTGTTTGTGAAGTAGGAAGTAGCTTCGTTAGCTTCACTAAGGCGGGAACTTTCATTCTAAAGAAGCTAATGAAGCTACAATTTCCGATCATTCGGTGCCTTCCATTAACTGCAAAAATGTGATACACTGTTCTGTTGACTCACACACAAACACATTCACGATCGAAGCGCTGCGTCGCGGGCATTCTCTCGCTGGCGTTCCTCTGCACACCGCTCACGGCGGTTGCGGGCGATGCATCGTACGAGCAACACTTCACGATCACGGCGTATTACTCGCCGCTGCCGGATCAGTGCTGCTATGTGAAGGGAAGTTTCGAAGCGGACAAGATCCTCAACGGCAACGGCACGCACGGCGCCGACGGGACCCCCGTCTATCCGGGCATGCTCGCCGCGCCGAAGAGTTACGCATTCGGAACCGTCGTCGACCTGCCGGGCATCGGCACTCTCACGGTGCATGATCGCGGGGGTGCCATCGTAGAAGGAAGCGACACGCATCGCCTCGACATCTGGATGGGATCCGGGGAGGAGGGACTGGCACGCGCCCTGGCGTTCGGCGTGCGCCGCGTCGTCGGTACGGTGCACCCGCCGGGATCCGCCCAGCCCAAGGAAGGAATCGATCTCACCGCGTTCGCCGCGCCCCTTGCCAGCCTGAAGACCTTTGCCGTGAGTCCGGATGCCGCGGTTGCGTCTCCCGCCAGGGCTGCGTACGGCGAGACAAACGAATCCGTCACCGCGTTGCAGCAGTCATTGAAAGACGCGGGATATTTCGCCGAAAAGCCCACGGGATTCTTCGGTGACAAGACGAAGGCGTCGCTCCTCGCGTTCGAAGCCGACATGGGTATCACCGGATCCGGAACGCATTTGTCTGATGTCACCTCCGTCTATCTGCAGGCGACCATCGAGGTGAAGAAGCGCGAGCCGACACTCGGTCTTATCAACAAGGAAAGTTCGCGTTCCGACATTCTCAACGCCCAGCGTCTGCTGCGCGGTCTTGGTTATTACCGCGGACGTACGAGCGGTGCCTACGACGGCAATCTGTTCGATGCGATCCTCGCACTGCAGAAAGAGTACAAACTGGTAGGCGACGCATCGTCCCCGGGTGCCGGACGCATCGGTCCGTTGACGCGCGGCGTGATCGTTTCCCTGTGGAGGAAATCCCGCATCGACGCGCTGGCCACCAAAATGATCGAGCTGAACCAGGTAAAGCGACTCCTTGCGGACCGAGGACTTCTTCTCGATACCTTCGTCGCAAAGGGGGAATCCGGAGATGCCGTTCGCGTGTTGCAAACATTCCTCGCCTCCGCCGGCTACTTCCCGTACGAGAAGATCAACGGCAACTTCGGCGAGATGACGGAAGAAGCGGTGACCAAGTACCAACTCGCGCAGAATATCATCGCCTCGCCGTCCGCGCAGGGCGCTGGCAACGTGGGGCCGTCGACGCTGCAGGCGATCCGCGACGATCAGGTTGCCCGAGGATACGGAATCGTCCGTTCGCACGGATGGAGCGCTCTCTGAGCCACATCTGAAAAAAGACGGCGTAGATGGTTGACGGGAAAGGAAAACGCCCCCAAGCTGTCCGGGATGAAACGGTTGTTCGCAATTTTGCTGTTTCTGGCAATCCCCGTGTCCTTGTTCGCTTCCTCCGAGCCTATCAGCAGGAGGGACGGCTTCCTTTTGATGTGGGAAAGCATTTCACGATTGCCTGACGAGGTGACGAAACAGAAGTTTTCCGACATTCCCACGGATGCCCGGGGGTTCCGCGAGATCACCTTCGCGCGCAACCGGTACATTCTCGATCAGGAGGATATGTTCCGTCCCGACGATGCCCTGACACTGGGCGATGCGCTCATCTGGCTTTTCCGAACGCGCAATATCGCCGATCCCGATGAAATCACGCTCGAAACCCTGTCGGATCACCTCGCGAAATACCCCATCGCGAACATCGGCGAGAACGGCGAGAATCTTTCCGCGACGCTGACCGAGGATGATCTGATGCTGATGATGAGGCGTTTCGATTCCGACCTTGCCACCGAAGTGCACGAGGCTTCCCTCTATTCGGAAAAATTCCACGGCAAGGGAACGGCGTTCGGGGAATCGTTCGATATGTACGCCATGACGGCCGCCCACCGCACGTTCCCGCATAACACGCTCATCAAGGTGACGAACGTCGACAATGGCAAGAGCGTCACCGTGCGCATCAACGACCGAGGCCCGTATGTGAAAGGACGAGACCTCGACCTGAGCCTCGGCGCGTTCACCACCATCGCGGAGCGTTCGAAGGGGAAGATCAACGTGACGATCCAACGCCTGGGAGATTCCCGTCTGCAGGAAAACCACTGCGACGGAGAAGGTCCGCAACAGCAGCGCCTCGGCAGGGGCGCGGTGCTGCAGCCGGGCATCCCGCACACGCTGCCGCTCGGCAACGAGGTTTTCGTACGATCCTCCTCCCCGTTCGTCATCCGAGGAGTCACCTATCCCGACGGCACGTATGCCAAGCTGGAGAACTGGGTCATGCCCGAGGAGGCATATACGTTGAAACCGTCGATGCAGGGCCATTACGTATTCAAGATCGGCTCGAAGAACGGGCGAGCAAGGAATATGGAGATGGATGTGGTGCGCTGCGGCGAATCATCGATGATCAATAACCAGTAATCAAACAAGGAATTCCTTCATTGATGATTGTATAGTGGTGATTGATCATTTCTTTCTGCTTTCAAAAATCCCCTAATTCTGACCTAATTAGATTTTTTTTCTGTATGTTCAATCCCGTCCTTTCCCTAACCCCAGCCCAAACCCCGCGACATGGTCACGTTCCTCCGATTCTTCTTCTGGCCGATCATCTGGGCATGCGTCTGGATCGCGGGCACCGCCTACGAATCCGACATTTGGATGAAAGTGTGGAGCTGGTATATAGCCGATCCCTGGAACGGCACGATGATCCTCGTCGGGGCGTATTTGGGATGGCGCATGTTTGCCACGGCTGTCCGATTCCTCTTCGCGTACTGGAAATCCAAGAGGCTCGTGTCGATGAAGGTTCTTTTGCCGCGCTCGGATAGCAAGATCGATCAGGAAAAGCGCACAGAGAAGGATTTCAAGGAGAAGATCGCCATCATGGAGCAGCTGTACCGCGCGCTATGGGAAGTGCGCAGCCTCACGTTCTGGCAGGGCATCATGTATTGGGTGTTCCGCGATATCGTGATGAGCTTCGAGTTGTACGCCGAGAAGAACGAGCTGATGTTCTTCGTCGTCGTGCAGCCCAGCCTGGTCTCCATTATCGAAAAGCAGATCACCGCTTTCTACCCAGACGCCGAGGTAACCGTGCAGCAGACGCCGGACATCGCGCCCAAGGGCATGAAGGTCGTGGGGTACAACATGACGTTGCAGAAGAAGTTCATGTATCCCATCCGCACGTACGAGCAGATGCAGGACGATCCGCTGAATGACATGGCCAACGTCGTGAGCAAGCTCGATGACGGGGAGATCGCCGCGGTTCAGATGGTCTTCAAGCCGTCATTCTCCAACAGGTGGGGCAAGACCGCACGTAAATTCGCATCCACCAAATTCAAGGGAAATAAAGAGAGTTTCGCATCGAAGATTCCCATCATCGCCCCCATCGTCCGCCTCCTCATGGGGTACGACGAGCAGGGCAAGAGCAACGCGCCCGGCGCTTCGCACGGCGATTCGTTCGTTCGCATGATCCAGCCGGAGGAAGAGCTGTACAAGCACATGGGCGAGAAGGCCGGCATGAGCTGGTTCCACTGCAGCATCCGCGTCATGGCGGCCAGCAAGTCTCGCAAGACGGCGCTCGACATCACGAACAACCTGCAGGTCGCCTTCAACGTGTTCCGCGACCTGTACGGCAACTCGTTCCAGAACAGGCGCATGTTCGTGGACTTCTTCCCGCTCGCGTTGAACCAGCCGATCTTCGTGTGGCTGTGGAAGAGCCGCCTCAACGCGTTCATGCACAAGGACTGCCTGCTCGTCGAAAAGGAAATGGCGGGACTTTTCCACTTCCCGGACAGCCGCTACAACAAGATCCCGATCATCCAGTGGATTTCCTACAAGGTGCTCCCCCCGCCCCCGAACATCCCCAAGGAAGGAATCCTTCTCGGCCTCAACCGCTACCGCGCCCAGGATACCGAGATCCGCTTCCTGCCGAAGGACCGCACGCGCCACCAATACATCATCGGGAAGTCCGGTTGCGGCAAGTCCTCGCTGCTCCATTACCAGGCGCGCCAGGATATCGCGAACGGCGAAGGGGTGTGCGTCGTCGATCCGCACGGCGACCTCATCGAGGACGTGCTGGCGCACGTTCCCAAGGAGCGCGCCAAGGATATCGTCGTGTTCGATCCGTCGGACGGCGAACGCCCGATGGGCCTGAACCTTCTGGAGGCCAAGACCGACGAGGAGAAGGATCGCGCATCGCTGGACGCGATGGAAATCTTCATCAAGTTGTTCGGAAACGAGATTTTCGGTCCGCGGATCCAGCACTACTTCCGCAACGGTTGCCTTACGCTCATGGATGACGAAGAGGAAGGGGCGACGCTTATCGATGTTCCCCGCCTGTTCGTGGACGACGAATTCCAGCGCTACAAGGTGGCCAAATGCCGCAACGTCGTCGTGCGCAGCTTCTGGGAGAATGAAATCGCGAAGACGGGCGCGCGCGAGAAGGAGGAAATGATCCCGTACTTCAGCGCCAAGTTCGGACCGTTCATCACCAACTCCACGATGCGCAACATCATCGGGCAGCCAAAGAGCGCGTTTGACATCCGTCAGATCATGGACGACGGCAAGGTGCTGCTCGTGAACCTTAGCAAGGGAAAGATCGGAGACATCAATGCGCAGCTGCTCGGCCTCATCTTCGTGAACAAGGTGAACATGGCCGCGCTCTCCAGGGCCGAAATGCCCCAGGAACAGCGCCGCCGCTTCTACCTGTACGTCGACGAGTTCCAGAACTTCATCACCGACGCCTTCGCGACCATCCTCTCCGAGGCCCGCAAGTACGAACTCGCGCTCATCATGGCGCACCAGTACATCGGCCAGCTGACGGACAAGACCTCTGCCTACGAGGGGGCGAACAGCAAGATTCGCGACGCGGTGTTCGGTAACGTCGGTACCATCATGAGCTTCAAGATCGGCGCGGAGGACGCGGAGTACATGGCGAAGGAATTCGCCCCGGTGCTCAGCGAACAGGATGTCATCGGTATCCCGAACTTCCACTGTTACACCAAGCTGAACATCAACAACACGACGTCCCGCCCGTTCAGCATGGGAACCATCTACGACGAAAAGGACCGCAACGAGAAGCTTGCGGGTCTCATCAAGGAATACAGCCGCATGAAGTACGGCCGCAAGAAGATCTTCGTCGACCAGGAGATCGAGGACCGCATCGGCATCAAGCGGTGAGCGAATGTTAGGAAACCGACGGGATGCCGATATCGTCGTTCCCCAAATTTTTTTTCGGGAAAATTTGTGAGTGCAACGCGCGCATTTTCGTAAAAAGATGGCGAAGCGAAGGCGACAAATACATCAATTCATCCATGTCTTTCGATCGCATGTCATCGATGGAAATACCCAGGCGTTGCGCGAAATTATAAAGATCGTTGCGCGACTTGATTTGGAGTTTCTTCAAAGCACCATTTTTACCGGTAATGGCTTGTCTCGGGCTTGCCTGTATGGCCGCGGTGACGAATCGAAGTTTCATGAGCGAGCTGATCAACGGTCTCGTGACGAAAAGGGTGGTACAAAGTTGCGGGTTACGAGGCGCGTTTTCATATCCCCAAATCTCCACCGCCATGGCTTGTTGCAAGATGTCATAGGCGGGGATTTGCTCTTCCTTTGCTATCGGTGCCGATTCTTTGATCTCCGGAAGGGAGAAATGAGACATAGTTCGATACTATAAATCCGGGCTTTAGAAAGGACAAGAAGTACGGGCTTTGTTGCTTGCGGGTTCTTTCGGGTGCTTTATACTTCTGTCTCAATTCCCACATTCCCTATGTCGTCGTTTTCCCAGATGAAGGACATGTATCGCATCCAGAAGGAGGCGAAGCGCGTGAAGAAAGAACTGAAGCAGGTGCACGTCGAGGCCGAGGCCGAGGGCGTGAAAGTCGTCGTGGACGGCGAGCAGGAAATCGTAAGCATTGAGATCGCCGAGACGGTCGCCCGCGAGCGCATTCCCGCGCTCGTGAAGGACGCCCTGAACCGCGCCATGAAGAAGGCCCAGGTGTATGCCGCCGAGAAGATGCAGGGCGTGATGAGCCAGATGGGTCTTCCCACGGCCGAGCAATGAGAAGAACCCGCTTCGACGGGGCCAGGCCTTCGAATGTGAAGCGCGGACTCATTGTCCTCGCCGTCGCGTTCGTCGTCCTCTTCCTTTGGTACAAACGCGCGCTCGGCGCGCCGGACGCAGGTTCGGACAGGCGCATCCCCGTGACCATCGAAGCGGGATCGTCCACAGCCGACATCGCCGACCTGCTGGAGGAGTCGGGTGTCATCCGTTCGTCGACCGCATTCAAGTGGCACGTCCGCTTCAGCGGCAAGGCGTCGGCGCTCCAAGCCGGAAGCTTCGTATTCACGCCGTCGCTGAGCGTTCAGGAAGTCATCGAGCGTCTCACGCGGGCCGAAGCAGGGGAGGCGTCGGTCACGATTCCCGAAGGCTTTACGGTCCTGGATATCGACAAGCTGCTCGCTGAGAAGGGCCTTATCAAGGCCGGGGAATTCGCGGAGTGCGCGCTTACCTGCGATTTCTCTTCCTTCGACTTCCTGCCCAAGGGCAAGGCCTTGGCGACGCGCGGCGGACAGCTGGAAGGATACCTGTATCCCGATACCTACTTCGTGGATCCGTCGAACTTCGTCCCGAAGTTTTTCATCGAGCGGTTGCTCGGCACGTTCCGCACGAAGGTGATCGATGCGCACGAGAAGCAGATCGCCGCGGCGGGCCATACCTTGCACGAAGTGATCACGATGGCATCGCTCATCGAGGAAGAAACCCGCAAGGCGGACGAGCGCGCGATGGTATCCGGTATCCTGTGGAAGCGTATCGACGAAGGCATGGGCCTCTACGTGGATGCGACCATCCGCTACATCGCCGAGAAGCCGACGGCAGCGCTCACCGTGAACGATCTCGCCGTGGATTCCCCCTACAACACCCGTAAGTACCGCGGTTTGCCGCCGGGTCCCATCGCCAGTCCCAGCCTTTCGAGTATCGAAGCGGCGCTTGAGCCGAAGGCTTCACCGTACTACTACTACCTGCACGGAGCCGACGGTCAAATCCGCTACGCCGAGACGAACGACGAGCACAACGCGAATAAGGCGAAGTATCTCTAAGGACAACGCGACTCATTCGTCATCCGCGTCATCGCTGTACATGATGGTATCCACTGTCGCGATCATCTTGTCACGCAAATCGTCATCCAGCTGCCGGCGAAGGGCGATGAGCTGCAGCATGAGACGGACCTGGTAATGGTCGATATTGCCCTCCTCTTCGTCACCCTTCGAATCCACGGCGATTTTTCGGATAAGTTCCAGTAATGATTTTTCGTCAATCTCCTTCATTGCGGCGATCGCTTCGCAATGCGGCGTAAGGGCTTTGACTAACTTCGGTTTGCCGTTCGGATCATCGATGAGGATGCTCAAGAGCTCCTGCGTATCTATCGCTTCAGAAACGAGATTGCTGTCATCGGTGTCGGTTTCTTCGATTGTTACAGGCTGAGGAATCTTCACCGCGGAAGTTCTTCCCGGCTTGGGCGGTTGCACGACTGGTGGCAAAGAGTATGGCTTCCGAGCGGGAGGCTCACTGATAATTTGCTCGGCAGCGTTTCGCGGACGTTTCTGTGCCAGGTCTTCGCTTAAAAAACGATAGTAGGCAGTGAGCCTGTTTTTATGGTGGGCGGTGAGTGTTGTGATTTTTCGGATAACATCTGCTTGTTTCGCCAAAGCGGCTGCATCTTTTCTGTCCAACGACTCATCCGCTTCGGCAATAAGTCTCTCTATCGTGACTGCGTCAGCGGAAGTGGTAGTCGACATCTCAACTAGTGTATAGGCAATAGGAACGCCTATACAAGCCGCTTTATACTGCTGTCAAAAAGCGGGTTTTTCTGCTATAATTAGATGATAAACAGTACCCAAACATGAACGCACTCCCTCTCACCGGCGGACATTCCCATCGCCTCAAGATCGGCGTCATGGGGTCGGCCAGCGGCGCCCAGACGGAAGACCCGGTCGCCCGCCAGAAGGCCACGGAGCTGGGACGCGAGATCGCACGACGCGGACACGTGTTCATCAACGGAGCCTGCCCCGGCTTGCCGAACGACGCATTGATCGGCGCGGAGGAGTTGGACGGATTCACCGTGGGAATCTCCCCCGCCTTTTCGGAATACGAACATGTCCACGAATATCTGTCGCCGCACGGCCATGATCTGGTGATCTACACCGGCCTCGGCTTCATGGAGCGCGACATCATCAACATCCGCTCGGCGGACGGCGTGGTGATCGTGGGAGGAGGCATCGGGACGCTGAACGAATTCACCATCGCGTACGACGAAGGACGTCCGATCGGCATCATCACCAATTCCGGGGGTATCTCGAATTCCATCCCGCATATCGTGGAGGAACTGTGCCGCCGCGAAATCCCGCCGAACATCGTGTTCGACGACGATCCGAAAGTCCTGCTTGATAAACTGGAGGCGGCCATCCGGGCTTTCCCGTTGCCCTTGAGAAAGGACAGTCGAGTGAGGGATCAGCATATACCCGGATAAATAACCAAATAATCAATCACCAACATCCAAAGTTGGAATTCCTTCATTGGTGATTGTAATTTGATGATTGGTGATTTATTTCATTATTCGTGCGGCTTCGGTTCCTTCGTGATCCATTTGATCGGTGTGCCTTCGAATGCGAACGTGGAGCGAATGTTGTTTTCCAGCGCGCGCAGCTGGGAAACGTCCACCTTTTTCGCGTTCTTCACGAACAGCACGAAGGTCGGGGGCGTATCTTCCGCCTGCGTGATGAACTTGCTCTTGCCCAGTACCTGCGACGGAACGCGGCTGATGGCGTCCTGGTACCAGCGCATCAATTCCTTCTGCGGGATGCGGCGCGTGCGGTTGCGCTGGATGCTTTCGATAACCGGGAAAATCTTCAGGATGCCGTCCCTCGTCTTGGCGGAACCGAAGAGAATCGACGCGTAGCGGCAGAACGGGAGCGAGGCCCGTACTTCCGCCTCCTTCTCGACCTTTTCCTCCGCTGTCAATTCGTCAGCCTTGTTTACGAAGAGGATCAAGCCCTTTCCTGCCTCCACCGCAATGCCGGCGATGCGCTTGTCCTGCTTGCTGATGACATCCTTGGCGTCCAGCATGAGCACGGCAACGTCGCTGTCTTCGATCGCCTGGATGCTGCGCATGTTGCTGTAGTACTCCAGGTCCTCGTCCACGCGGGATTTGCGCCGAAGTCCCGCAGTATCGACGAACACGTATTCCTTCTCCTCGTTCATGATCACCGTGTCACTGCTGTCGCGCGTGGTTCCCGGGATGTCCGACACGATGCGGGAGGACAGCTTTCGCTGCGGCTCGCTCATGAAGGCGTTGACGAGGGAGCTCTTCCCCACGTTCGGCTTGCCCACCAGGGCGACGCGCAGCTGGCCGGAGTCGGCGCCGTCTTCCTTCTTTTTCTTCTCGAAGTGCAGCGCTTTGAGGTGCTTCACGATCGCATTCTCCAAATCCATCACGCCTATGTTGTGCACGGCGCTGATGGGGATGATGTCGTCGGCGATGCCGAGTGACTGGTATTCCATCTCGGCTTGCTCCGCCGTTTCGGGGTTATCGCATTTCGTCGCGACGATGATCACCGGCACGTGGTTCCTCTTGCGCTTGCGCAGCACCTCGATCACCGCCTCGTCGGACGCCGTCATCGGCTCCTTCGCGTTCACCGTGAAGAGGATGAGGTCCGCGGATGACAGGGCCACCGTGGATTGCGCCGAGACGTCCTCTTCGAAATCCGTATCGACCGAGCCTCCCCCCATGCCTCCCGTGTCGAGCAGCAGGAAATCCATGTCGTCCCATTCCACGCGTTCCATCACGTGGTCGCGCGTCGTTCCGGGGGTGTCGGACACGATGGCGCGGCGGGATCCGACGAACCTGTTGAACAGCGTCGATTTCCCCGTATTCGGTCTGCCGATAATGGCTACCACCGGTAGTTTGGCCATAGCTGCGACAGTGTACAGGCTTACCCTTCCTGATGATACTGCTTCGTATGGTCCTCAAAACGGTCCCCCTGGCGCTTTTGCATGTGATCCAGCGTATCAGCGATGAGTTCGGGAACCGCCCTGGCCGTTGCTTCGGGCTGGCAGGCCATGGTGATGATCTTCGTCAGCCGACGCGCTTCGGCGAACGATCCGCGAAACGACGTGTACGTATGCATGTCGCATGCGGAGGTCGTGGAGGATTCCGTGAAGATGTATCCGTACACCAGGCGATTCTTTGACGGATGCACCGCGACCCTGAAGTGCATCGGGTGTGCTTTATTGTGTTTGTCGTACAATCTGTTCTTGTCCTTCATGTGCTTGAACATCTCCGCGAATTTCGTCCCGTTTATCGCATCGTTGTAGGTTTGTTCCTCCAGAATCTTTATGGACGGGATATGTTCGTCGGAAAATTCCACGATGGATACGGGCCTGTTTTCCTGGTACGTGTCCCCGGGTACATCGAGCAGCGTATCCATGACTTGCTTCGTTGTGCGCAGGCAGTCCAGGCAATCCTGCAGGACCATTCGTCGTTCGCGGAGGATCACCTCTCTCTCCGTATCGCTGTACGGGCATACGGTTTTGTCCAGGTCTGGATGAAGCAGTGCCTGGATTTTGTGGATGTACGTATCTCGGATGCTTCGCAGAATTCTTCCCGAATCCAACTCCTGCCTGTTGATGGCATTGATGAAATAATTCCACTCACGTTGGGACCCGCTCTGGCGGACATCGCGGAAGCTAGGAGTATTGAAATAGAAATCGTGGATGGGGCGCAGTTCCATTTCCAAGCCGTCGAAGATCGCGTTTTGGGATTCCATTTGGAGGAAGAGGATAAGCCAGCGCCGGAGGGAGTCAATGGTTTCACCTCGAATCGAAAACCGCTACCATGGGCGCGATGAATCCTTATAACCCCACAGACGTCGAGGCGAAATGGCAGAAGAAATGGGCGGACGCCAAGCTCCATGCAGCCGACCTGAAGAAGGCGAAAAAGCCCTTCTATTCGCTCACTATGTTCCCGTACCCGAGCGGCGACAAGCTGCACGTGGGTCACTGGTACAACTACGCCCCGGCGGACTCCTTCGCGCGTTACAAGCGCATGCGCGGTTTCGACGTGTTCGAGCCGATGGGATTCGACGCGTTCGGTCTTCCCGCCGAGAACTACGCCATCAAGACGGGCACGCCTCCGGCGGAGTCCACGGCCAAGAACGTGGCGACGATGATCGAACAGCTCTCGCGCATCGGGTGCATGTACGACTGGGACAAGACGCTCGCGACGACGGATCCGGAGTATTATCGCTGGACGCAGTGGCTATTCCTGAAGATGTACGAGCACAAGCTCGCCTACCGTAAGAACGCGAACGTGAACTGGTGCCCGAAGGACCAGACGGTCCTCGCCAACGAGCAGGTGAAGGACGGCGCGTGCGAGCGCTGCGGCACCGAGGTGATCCAGAAGCCACTCACGCAGTGGTTCTGGAACATCGTGAAGTACGCGGACAAACTGGTCGATAACTTGGACGGCCTCGACTGGCCCGAGCGCACGAAGTCCGTGCAGAGGAACTGGATCGGGCGCAGCGAGGGGGCGGAAATCCATTTCAAGGTCGACGGGTTCGACGACGTCATCAAAGTCTTCACCACGCGTCCGGACACGCTCTTCGGCGTCACGTACGTCGTCCTGGCTCCCGAGCACGAATTGGTGGAGAAGATTACGCCCAAGGAGCATTGGGGCGCCGTGCATGCGTACCGCGAGGAGGTGAAGAAGAAGACGGAGTTGGAGCGCACTGATTTGAACAAGACGAAGACGGGCGTCACCACGGGCGCCTTCGTCCTGCATCCCGTCACAGGCGAGAAGTTGCCCGTCTGGATCGCCGATTACGCACTGGCGAATTACGGTACGGGCGCCGTAATGGCAGTTCCCGCGCATGACGAACGCGATAACGCCTTTGCCAAGACCTTCGGCCTGCCGATCGTGAATGTGATGGAGGGGGAGGATCCGTACGGACAAGGCGTCGCGATGAACTCCCAATTCCTCGACGGACTTTCTACCGAAGAGGCGAAGAAAAAAATGGTCGCCTGGCTGGAAGACGCCGACTGCGGCCGCAGTGTGACGCAGTACAGGCTTCGCGACTGGCTGGTGTCCCGCCAGCGCTACTGGGGCGCGCCCATTCCCATCGTCTACGATCCCGAGGGCAATCCTCACCCGATCCCCGAGAAGCACCTCCCGTGGCTGCTTCCCACGGACGTGGAGTTTAAGCCGACGGGAAAGTCGCCCTTGGTTGATTCCAAGGAATTCAAGGAGCGCACGGAGGCGATCTTTGGCAAAGGCTGGACGCCGGAGTACGACACGATGGATACGTTCGTTTGTTCCAGTTTCTATGAGCTGCGCTTCCTGGCAGAGGGCGACGCGAAGCATCTCATCGATCCGTCGGTGGAGAAAAAGTGGATGCCCGTGAACATGTACATCGGCGGTCCTGAACATGCGACCATGCACCTCCTCTACGCCCGCTTCGTTATGATGGCGCTGAAGGACTTCGGCATCGTGTCGCACGAGGAACCCTTCGAGCATCTGTTCCACCAAGGGCTCATTACCAAGGACGGCGCGAAGATGAGCAAGAGCAAAGGAAACGTCATCAGTCCCGACAGCTTCGTGGAGAAGTACGGCGCCGATGTGTTCCGCATATACCTGATGTTCATGGGCCCGTTCAGCGACGGAGGGGATTGGAGTGATACGGGTATCAACGGCATCGTCCGCTTCACACAGAGGATCATGAAGATTTTGCCGGACAAGATGAGTAAAAAAGTAGATCAGGATTCACGGCCTCTGTTAGGGCTGATCCATAAATCAATTAAGATGAATACGGACAACTTGGAACGCCTCCAATTCAACACCTGCATCTCCTCGCTCATGGAACTCCTGAATGCGATCGAGAAAGAGGAGGGGATCACGACGGAGTCCGCGCGAACGTTCATCAAGTTACTCGCCCCGCTCGCCCCGCACCTTGCGGACGAACTGTGGGAGATGTCCGGAGGGAAGGGCTTCGCCGTCGAACAGGAATGGCCCGCGCACGACCCCGCCATGCTCGTGGCCGACTCGCTGACGATCGCCGTGCAGGTGAACGGTAAGCTCCGCGCGACCATCGAAGTGCCGGCATCGATGGCGAAAGAGGATATCATCGCACTCGCCAAACAACAGGAGAACGTCGTGAAGCACCTGGAAGGAAGCACGCCGAAAAAGGAAATCTACGTTCCTGGAAAATTGGTGAGCCTGGTGATTTAAAAAACCCAGGATACACAACGATGTGTGTTCCCGGGTAATGGAGAGCCTTGCAAGAGGCTCGCCGTTCATGCCGCGACGAATCGGGCATGAAGTTGTTTGAAGCTCCGGTCAATTCTCGACCGGCCTCGCACCGCGCTTGCGACCGTCTCGAGTTCCTCGCCGACACGGAGGAAATCCGAGTCTTTGCTTTGGCCTCCGTAGAGGCAGAGGATTTCGAGCTGTAGCCTTGCTCTGGAGACGAGCTGATCGAGCTGCTTCTTCGTGCACTTCTTCAGCAATCGATCGAGATTGCAGCCTGCGCTTAGGAAGTTCACGAATCGACGCATCCGACGGTACAGCGGGTAGTACTCAACTTCGACGACGCGCGTTCCGTCTTCGACTTCAATCAGGCCGCAATCATCCAAGAGTTGCGAGTAGCGTTCCGATTCACGGTAGGACATCGCGGACGTACCTCCTTTCGAAAGAGCGGGTGGGATGGGAGCTTGCAAAGATTATCCCGTTAACGGCGGTTTCGGTCAATATCCTGCTTTATCCACGGAATAAGCGATCGGATCAGCAAATAATGGGGTTTTCGGCTCTCCTATGCTAATCTTCACGGAGATGGCACCCAAAGAACATCCTTTCGAGCGTTACGCGGCTTTTACCGATCTCCAGGCCCTTTTGGACTACAGCGCCCGTCCGCTGCGCAAGAGCGTGCGCGTGAATACGCTGAAGTCGTCGGTGGAGGATTTCAAGAAGTGGGCGGAGGAAAAGAAGTGGATGCTGACGGATGTCCCGTGGTCCAAGGAAGCGTTCTTCATCGACCGCGAGGACCGCAGCAACGCGCTCGGCAAGGACCTGATGCACTTGATGGGGCATTTTTACATGCAGGAGGCGGCGAGCATGCTGCCCGTCGAATTGCTCCAGCCCGAGGCGGGTGAGGCGATTTTGGACATGAGCGCGGCGCCGGGAAGTAAGACGACGCAGATCGCCGGCAAGCAGGAGGGCAGGGGAGTGATTCTCGCGAACGACGTGCAGGAGAAGAGGCTGTGGACATTGAAAACGGCTCTCCATCGTTCCGGCGTAAGCAATGTGATCGTCAGCAAGAAGGTAGGGCAGTGGTTCGCGAAGCACATGACGGAACGTTTCGACCGCGTGCTCTGCGACGCCCCGTGCACCGCCGAGGGAACGGCGCGCAAGGATTCCGACGCACTGAAGTATTGTTCCATCGAGAACACGAAGAGCATGGCGAGCCTCCAGCACGCACTGCTGGAATCCGCCGTCCACGCGGCGAAGGTCGGAGGACGCATCGTGTACTCCACCTGCACGCTCACTCCCGAGGAAAACGAAGGGGTCATCCTGTACATCCTCAACAAATTCCCGGACCAATTGGAAGTCGTCGATCCGCGCACGCTGAACATTGCTCCGGAGGGGTACTGGGACAAGGCATTGGCCGACTCCGCGAAGGTGCAGCAATTGCACTTCAGCCCTGATGCAAGCCCTCTTCCGCTCATCCGCCTGTGGCCGCAAACGTACGATACCGAAGGCTTCTTCAGCGCGGTGCTGAAGAAGAAGGCTCCTACCAGGTACATCGACAAGATGGTGATGGAGCCTTTCCAGGAGAAGGAATTGTCCAGGCGAAGGAAGGAGGAGATCGCATCCATGATGGAGCAACGCTACGGCTTCCCGATGGTCGGGGAGGAAGACAGGCTGTTCTCCCGCGGTGAGATGATCCTGCTTTCGAACAACGACGCCGCGCACTTCGAGCTTCCGGTGCAGGATTACTCGCTGGGATTGCCGTTCGGAAAAATGCTGAAGGACGGACGCATCCTGATTAGTCACGAGATTGCGACGCTGCGGGGGCACCTGGCGACAAAGAGCGTTTTCGACGTCACCGCCGACCAGCTCGAAAAACTCCTCTCCGCGCAGGATATCGATTGCCCCGCGGATCTCGACGGGCACGTGATCATCCGTTACCGCAACATGGGAATTGGACTGGGCTTGGCCAAAAGCGGACGCTTGAAAAATAATATTCCACGGTGGATCGTGCAGATGGGGTGACGGGTGTATACTGATAGTCCGTTCCCAACCTTCTTCCCGTGGATGCAGTTCAGGACATCAAAGCGCGTCTTTCCATAGAGGAACTCGTCCGCCAGTACACGCAGCTGACGAAGAAAGGAAGGAATTTCGTCGGGCTCTGCCCCTTCCACAACGATACGAAGCCGAGTTTCCTCGTCTCGCCGGACAAGGGCATCTGCTACTGCTTCCCGTGCCAGAAGGGCGGGGACATTTTCAGCTTCTACCAACTTATCGAGGGCGTGGATTTCCCGCAGGCTCTCAAGGACCTTGCCGAGCGGACGGGCGTGCAGCTGCCGGATCGTCCCGAGGCGATCAAGAAAGACGAGAAAGACAGGCTGCGCGAATGCCTGGAATCCGCGAACATCTTCTTTCAAAAAAACCTTGCCGGAAAGGAACCGACGTTGGAGTACCTGGCAAAGAGGGGAGTGGACGAGGCCGAACGCAAGCATTTCCAGCTCGGATTCGCGCCCGATTCGTTTTCCGAAACGTACGATCATCTGTTAAAAGCCGGATTCGGAAGGAAGGATATCGTGACCTCGGGCCTCGCCATTCAGAAAGAGCTTACGGAGGAGCGCGTGTACGACCGATTCAGGAACCGCCTCATGTTCCCGATCCACGACCTGCAGGGCCGTCTCATCGGGTTCGGCGGACGCACGATGGGAAACGATGATGCGAAATATCTCAATTCGTCCGAAAGCCCGCTCTACCACAAGTCCAACGTTCTCTTCGGCATCCACCTGGCGAAGGAAGCGATGCGCGAGAAGAAACAGGTGATCGTCGTCGAGGGATACTTCGACGTCTTGGCATGTCATCGCGTGGGCGCCGTCCATACGGTGGGAAGCTGCGGCACGGCACTGACGGACGAGCATGCAAAACTCCTGAAGCGGTATGTCGATACGGTCGTCCTTTGTTTGGATCAGGACCGCGCGGGTCGCGAAGCCGCGGAGCGTGCGTTCCAGACGTGCTGCAAGGAAGGGCTTGCGGTGAACGGAATCGTGCTCGGCACCAAGGACCCGGCGGATGCCGCGGTGGAGGATCCATCAGGCTTGAAGGCGATCCTGGAAACGGGCGGCAAGCCGTACCTGGATATCGTCCTGGAGGATATTTCTTCGCAAGACTTGAACGCACCCGCCGTGAGAAAGGCGGCGCTGGATCGCTTGCTTACCTTGCTGCAGGCATTGCCAACGTCGACGGATCGCACCTTCTGGATGCGCAAGGCCGCCGAGGCCATGAAAATTTCCGAGACTGCGCTGCAAGACGACCTGCGTGCAACGGAATCCTCCAAGGGGACCCCTACCCGCCGATCCGCCGCGCAGTCCGCGGTTCCCCATGCCATGATGTTCAACAGCGTGGATATCGTTCTGGGATTGTTCCTGATGTACCCGACCCAGCTCGGCTTGCTTGCGAAACTTATCGAACCCGACGAACCGTTCGCCAGGCAGCTCTTCGACGGTCTCAAATCCATCGTGTCACCCCAGGGCGACCTGCTGTCGGCGATGTCGCTGCCAGAGGATGTGCGCCAGCGCGCCGGTATCCTGGTGCTCTTCTGCGAGGAGAACGGCATGGCCGGCTGGAATGATTCCACCTGCATCCGCGAGATCAACAAGATGATTGATATTGCGAATCGCGACGTGAAGCGCAAAAAAATCCAGGAATTGTCCAAGAAGATCCTGATTGCCCGGAAGGAAGGGAAGAAAGAGGAGGAGCAGATCCTCAATGCGGAATTCTCGCAGCTCATGAGTGCGGTTTCCTGAAGAAAAACGCCCGTTTGGTTGAAATCCTGCCATTTTGAGTGTATAAAGAACACGAAGCAGCAATGGAATCAGGGCGCGGGACCCCGTCCCAATCGCATTTTCCCTTCCCCATTCGCACGTCTTTCAGTACTTTATTTGCGAGCCATCCCTTGGCTCGATTCCTTTTTGCTCTTCGCCATGGCTTCACATCCACGAAAATTCATTGCTCAACCTACGGAGGACGATCTCAAGAAATTCCCGGAGGATATCCGTCATTTGGTCAAAAAAGGAAGAGAACAACGCTACGTTACGCACCAGGAAATCATTGCGGCACTTCCGAACGCGGAAGAGGACGTCGATTTGCTCGATGAAATTTACATGCTCTTCGTCGATCTCGGTATCGAGGTTATCGATGTGAAAGACGCGCTCATCTGGGAGAAGAAAGGAAAGGCCGGCAACGTTCCCGAAGTGACCGAGGATCTGGCGTCCATCGTGTCCGACGACGCCGGTGAGGAAGGTGATTCCGACGACGGGGATGATGACGATACGACCTCCAGCGTCGCCGAGAAGCTCGACGATGACGATGAAGAGTCCGGCGTGATGGAGATGGTCGCGAAGGCCGGTATCGCTCCGGACGAAAGCAAGGAATCGGCATCGGAGGAGGATAAGAAAAAGAAGAAGCGCGAGCGAGAAGTGGACCTCCTTGAAATCAGTAACGACAGCGTGCGCATGTACCTGTCGGAGATCGGCCGCGTGCCGCTCATCGATGCGAAGAAGGAAGTCGAACTGGCCCGCCGCATCCGCAAAGGGGACGCCTCCGCCAAGCAGCAGCTCGCCGAGGCCAACCTCCGTCTCGTCGTGTCCATCGCGAAGAAGTACATCGGACGCGGCCTCTCGTTCCTCGATCTCATCCAGGAAGGAAACATCGGTCTCTTCCGCGCCGTCGAGAAATTCGATCCGGAACGCGGATTCAAGTTCTCCACGTACGCTACCTGGTGGATCCGCCAGGCCATCACCCGTGCCATTGCCGACCAGGCCCGCACCATCCGCATCCCGGTGCACATGGTCGAAACCATCAACAAGCTCACCCATACGCAGCGTCGCCTCGTGCAGGAACTCGGACGCGAGCCGACCTTGGAGGAACTCGCCGTCGAAATGGAGATGGATATCAAGAAGGTGCAGCACATCCAGAAGATCAGCCAGGACATCGTCTCGCTCGAGGCTCCGGTGGGATCCGAAGAGGATAGCAAGCTCGGCGACTTCATCGAAGACGAGGAGGCGATCAACCCCTTCGAAGCCACGAACCGCCAGCTGAAGAAGGAGAACGTCCACGCGATGCTGGACTTCCTCACGCCGCGCGAACGCAAGATCATCGAGATGCGCTTCGGCCTCGCCGACGGCATCGGCCACACGCTGGAGGAGGTGGGACAGGAATTCGGCGTCACCCGTGAGCGCATCCGCCAGATCGAGGCGAAGGTGCTCCAGAAGATGCGCGACCATCCCCGCTCCCTCACGATTCGCGAGCACGGTCTGCCGCCCAAGCGCGTCGGCTTCGCGCCGGTCCCGGCGTTCGCCAGCTCCCTCATGTGCCCCAAGTGCAACAAGGGAATCCTGTCGCCGCTGAACAAGAACGGTATGCCCATCCTCAAGTGCGACCACTGCGCGTACGAAATGGAAGATACCGAGCTGTGAGGCATGAAAGACAACCCTCCGGGTTTTCTTTCATGAACTATCTATCCGGCAATGACTTCCTCCACTTCGCGCAAAGCGCTCGTTCGGAAGGGTTATTTGATTGATATCTGTCATCTGACATAGATTTCAATGCAAGCAAGCAATTCCGGCTTCAGGAGTGCTATAGATACGTCATGTCCGTGGGTTTTCGCTTAGGCGGTCCCGATCCCTCCCCCGAGCAACTTCCGTTGCGGCTGTTTGATCCTGGCACTGACGTTGCCCGTAGGACACTCGTGCGCAAGGCATGCGACGTCATCGGTCCTTCCGCGGAGGGTGACGAATATTTTTCCGATGCGGCGCATGATTGCCTGACGGCGGTATTGGATATGCCGAAGGGGGCGCATGAGGAATCGGTTTGGAGAATGGCCAATATTTTCCTGTCCCGTCTGTTCGATGCCATCGGAGTCATCGAACGCATCGATCCGAATGCCCCCGTCTTGCAGGAAATGCAGGACGTGCGAAGACGCTGCATCAAGGCGTTTCCCGAGGCCTTCGCGGAGCCGAAATCTTTGGTTTAAAAAAAGCCCCCGATGAAGAGGGCTTTCAAGATTCCGTCCCGGATTATTTCTTTCCGACGAGCATGTACACGCCGGCGAGTCCTACGAGCAAGTACACGATCCATTCGACCATCGGCCAGCTGCCCAGCAGCAGGTTCACGACGTTCAGGTTCGTGCCCAGAAAACCTCCGATGGCCACCAGACCCCAGTTAAGGGCTCCGACGATCACCAGGATGTAGGAAATGTTCTTCATAAGAAGAAAGGGGGAAGTAAATGCGTTAACTATACCTGTCTTTTGTATGAAAATGCTTGCTTTAATCAAGCTTTATATCAGTGTTACATAATTGGCGTTCATGTCGGATCTGATACCATGCATTCATGTCCACTTTTGAGGAGTCGTACGCCCGGCTGAACGAAGAGCAACGCAAGGCCGTCGAGACGATCGAAGGTCCGGTAATGGTGGTGGCTGGCCCGGGAACGGGAAAGACGCAGGTGGTGGCGGTACGCGTCGCAAACATCCTGAAGAAGACGCAGATGCGGCCGGGGAACATTCTCTGCCTTACCTTTTCGAACAGTGGTGCCACGGCGATGCGCGAGCGCTTGCGGTCACTCATCGGGGCGGATGCGTACGGCGTTGGTATCAATACCATCCACGGCTTTTGCAACGAGATCATCCTGCAAAACCCCCACGTATTCGAAACATGGTCCGCGTTGGAGCAGATTTCCGACGTGGAGCGGTACCGTGCGGTGAATAGGATCATCGATCAGCTCTTGCCCGACTTGCAGCTCGTGAACCGCAAGAATCCGTATCAACGTACAAAGGATATTTTGGCGCGTATCAGCCAGGTGAAGCGCGAGGGCGTCACCCAGGAGCAGCTGAACAAAGCGACGGATACGTATGAGGCGGAGATGAGCCAGAAGAGCAAAGAGGGGACGAAGGCGCATGAGAAGAACATGCTCGCGGCACGCAAATTCCGGGACTTCGTGAAAGTGTTTGAGATGTACCAGGCGATGCTCCTGGAGACGCAGCGCTACGACTACGACGACATGATCCTGAACGTGATCCGTGCGCTACAGGAGGAGGACTGGTTGCTGGCCTCGCTCCAGGAACGCTACCAGTATGTCATCGTGGATGAATTCCAGGATACGAACGGAGCGCAGCTGAAGGTGATCGACTTGCTTACGACGTATGCGAACCAGAATGCCCCGAATATCTGCATCGTGGGGGACGACGACCAGGCGATCTACCGTTTCCAAGGCGCGAACCTGCAGAATATCCTGTCGTTCCGAAACCGGTTTCCGACCGCGGAGGTGATTGTGCTCACGAAGAGCTACCGCTGCACGCAGCCGATCCTGGATGCCGCAGGAAGGCTTATCAAGTGCAATACGGAGCGCTTGGTAGGAACCATTCCCGGGCTTACGAAAGATTTGCAGTCGATGACCGGTGAGAAGGGCGAGGACCCCATGCTGATCCGTTGCAGTAGCGATGCGATTGAACCCTGGATCCTGGCCGATATGATCGAGGACTTGCTGGAAGAGGGGATAGAGCCCGAGGAAATCGCCGTGCTCACACAGACGAACGCGGAGCTCCTCCACTACTACGACGCCCTGCGCGCCCGCGAGCTACCGGTGCAGATGAACGGGAAAGTGAATCTCCTGAGGCATCCGCTCGTGAACCAATTGCTCTGCATCCTGAAAGCAATTGATCAGCCAGAAAACAGTTCAGCCCTAGCTGCAGCCATTTCTGCGGAATGCTCAGACTGCAGCGCAGCCGACATTGCACGCTTGTTCACTCTCCACCGCGATTCCAGGCAGTCGTTGTATTCCGTTCTTCTTTCCCTCGACGTTCCGGATTCGGAGGCGAGTACACTGCCACTGAAAAACAAGGAAGCGCTCATCAAATCCCGCGATACGCTCCTTGGGCTCCACCAGAAGATCAAGAGCCGTACGCTCGTGCAGACGGTGGAGCAAGTGCTGCGCGAGTGTAACTTGCTGCCCTCGATGGACAAGCTGCCGTTCAATCCCGTCGACTTCGCGGCTATTCAGGCGTTCTTCGATCGCATCAGGTACCGCGCGTACGAGCAGACGACCTTCTCGTTCGCCGTGATGATGAACGACCTCTCGCTCTACGAGGATCCCGAGTACGGCGATCTGCAGATGACCTACGCCGTGCCGCACCTCACCGAGAAGGGCGTGCAGCTCATGACGGCCCACGCGTCGAAGGGGTTGGAGTACAAGGCGGTGATCCTTGTGAACTTCGTCGACGGCAAGTGGGATAAGAAACGTACGCCGTCATCCCTCTCCATCCCGGAAGACATCCTCTTCGGATGGGAGAAGGACCAGAAGACGTTCGAGCAGCACCAGGATGAGCGTCGTGTCGCTTACGTGGCTATGACTAGGGCTAAATCGAAATTATACTTCCTCTGCCCGATGCAGTCCGTCACCGGAGAAAGACAGAAAGAACTTGCGCCTTCCGGGTTCTTCGCGGAGGCCAGCCCCCTGCCGGAAGAAATCCGCGAGCTGAAGTATCCCGAGAAGATTTCCACGCTCTTGCTTGCCCCGGCGATCGACCTCGACGAGGAGATGCAGGCGTTCCTGCGCGAACGGTTGAAGGATTTCTCGCTCTCGGTGACGGCGCTCAACCACTTCCTGAAAGACCCGAAGATTTTCCTGGAGAACGACCTGCTCCAGACACCGCAGGTGAAATCGACGGCACTCGTGTATGGAAACGCGGTGCATGCCGCGCTGCGCAAATGGGGCCTGAGCGTTCAGGATGGTTTGCCGCTCAGCCTGGAACAGTTCATCGCTGAGTTCGATAACTACCTGGTGGACCGCGAGATCCTCACCGACGCCGAACGCGCCAACCTATTGGCACAAGGAAAAGAAGACCTTCCCCGCTACTACAACGAACGTCTCAAGGAACGGCTTCCTTTCGTTCATAAGGTCGAATACCCGCTGAGCGCGAATTTTGACGATATCCCGTTGAAGGGAAAAATCGACCGTATCGACCTTGAGAATCCAAACAGCGCGAATGCCACAGTGACCGACTTCAAGACAGGCTCCCCAAAGACGGAGAGCGAAATCCGAGGTGGCGATTACTACCGCCAGTTGGTCTTCTACTCGCTCCTGTTCGAGCACAGCCATTCCATTCTTAAGCCATCGGCCTTCGTCCTGGATTTCATCGGCGAGGGAACGAACTACCCCGTCGAACGCATCTTTCATATCACGGAGCAAGACCGCGAGGAATTACGAAAGCTCATCCGCCTCGTGTGGAAGAAGATCCAGAACCTGGACTTCAGCCCCGTCGAGGGCGTGGCGTCCGATGGATTAGAGTGATGCGAAATATTCTTTTAGTTTCCTGAGCGCGCGGCCGCGGTGGCTGATGGCGTTCTTTTCGTCAACCGTGAGAGCGTTATAGACCTTGTCATAGCCGTCCGGGCGGAAGCATGCGGAGACGGGCAGGCCGGGCTTGTAGTCCGTTTCCAACGCCTCCGTGATGACGCCGTCGGCCGTTCCCTCGAAGATATGCTCGTTTCCCTCCGCATCCTTGAAGCAGAGACAGCAGACGAACTGCGCGCGCCGCGTGGGGGCGTTCTCCAATCGCTTCAGGAAGTATTCCACCCATTCCTGGTCCGTCACCTTGTCTCCCGCGCCCCAGCGCCGCGTGTACACGCCCAGCTCGTCTTTCAGCGCTTCCACCACGATGCCCGAATCGTCCGAAAGCACTGCGAGGCCCGTCCTCTCATAGTAGAAGTTCGCTTTCAGGCGGGCGTTCTCCTCGTACGTCGTGCCGGTTTCTTCCGGTTTCTCCTCGATGCCCAGGTCTGTCGGCAACACGCACTCGACTCCGAAGCTTTTCAGGGCTTCCTGCACTTCGATCGCTTTGCCTTTGTTGGCGGTTCCAATGAGGAGCTTCATAGTGAACCGATAGAATAGCGCAAAAAGCAACTTGAAGGAAGCAAGGGCCGGTGCTTTTATAGTGGGGCGAAACAACTAAATCCCGATCTTTATTCCACACGGAGGTTTTTCACCATGAACGGTTTGTCCGAGATGTGTTACTCGATCACGGCGGTTTTATCCGTCATCGCGGTCGTCTGCAACGGCCCCATGCAAATCCAGCTAAATATGCAGATGAAGCAATGCGGACAACCACTCATCGCGGTAGCGCTCTCGCTGGGAGTCGTGACATTCCGCTGCATCCACTTCTGGCTTGAGAAGAAGTGGAAGCTGGCGATCTCCGATTTCATCGGCATCGTCATCTGCGTGGTGCTGATCGGCCAACACTGGTACTACCATTGGTAGGCTTCGTTTCGCTCCTCACGGGGATGCTCGTCATCCCCGTTTTTCTGATGTCAGAAGGTGTTTTCCTCGCCCACGTTGCTCGGGCTGCCGGCCATCTGCTCGATGAACACTTTGCGGGGCTTGGCGCCGTCCGCGGGGCCCACGATGCCCTTCTCCTCCATGATGTCGAGCAGGCGGGCCGCACGTGCGTAACCCACCTTCAATTGGCGCTGCAGGAGGCTGGCCGAGGCCTTGCCGGAACTCTGCACGACGCGCACGGCGTCGAAGAAGAGATCGTCTCCGCCGTTATCGTCGGCATCAAGGTCGATCATGCCGGACGGAGGACCGTCTTGGCCCCCCTCGCCGTCTTCCCCGTCCTCGCCTTCGGCCAAGCCGATCTGCTCGGTGATCTTACCTCCTCCGGCGATCTTCACGGCGTTGATGACGCGTTCCACCTCCTTCGTATCCACGTAGATCCCCTGGATGCGCACGGGCTTGGCGGTCGTCGCCGTCATGTAGAGCATGTCTCCCTTGCCCAGCAGGTCTTCCGCGCCGATGCCGTCCAGGATGGTGCGGCTGTCGACGGAGCTGACGACGCGGAACGCGATGCGCGTGGGGATGTTCGCCTTGATGAGACCCGTGATGACATCGACGGACGGGCGCTGCGTGGCGATGACGAGGTGCATGCCGACCGCGCGGGCCATCTGCGAGATGCGCACGATCATCGTTTCCGTGTCCCTGCGGAACTGGCGCATCATGAGGTCCGCGAGCTCGTCGATGACGATGACGATGCGCGGGAGGAGGTTGCTCTCATCCGTCTGCTTCTCGTTGTATTCCTTGATATTGCGCACGCCTTGCTCGGAGAAGCGGTGCAGACGACGGCCCATTTCCGCCACCGCCCAACGAAGCGCCTGCAAGGCCTTGTCGGATTCGGTGATGACCGGCGTGAGCAGGTGGGGGATGCCGTTGTAGGGCATGAGCTCGACGCGCTTGGGGTCGACGAGGATGAACTTCAGCTCGTGCGGCGCGTTCTGGTACAGGAGCGCCGTGAGGAACACGTTCATACAGACGGACTTTCCGGAACCCGTGGCGCCTGCGATCAGCAAGTGCGGCATGTCTTCCAGGCTCGCCACCGTCGCTTCGCCGGACACGTCGCGGCCGAGCGGGAAGGCGAGGGAGGATTGGCTGTCGTGGAAGGCGGGGCTTTCCAGGATTTCGCGCAGGTGGACCGTCGTGCGTTCCAAGTTCGGCATTTCGATGCCCACGAGCGATTTGCCGGGGATCGGCGCCTCGATACGCAGGCTCTGGGCTGCCAATGCCAGGGCGAGGTCGTCCTTCAGGTTGGCGATGCTGCTGAGGCGCACGCCTTCCGCTGGTTGGAGCGTGAACTGGGTGACGGTCGGTCCCGGGCGCGCGTCGCGCACGGCCACGTCGATGCCGAATTCCTGCAGCTTCTCTTCGATCAACTTCGCCTGGCGCTTCAGGAAATCATCATCCACCGCCACTTCGCTCTGGGCGTTCTCCAGGAGGTCCATGCTTGGGAACGTCCATTCCTCGAAGCGCGTGTCCTTCATTTCCAATGCCCCGGCGTTCTTCTTCAGTTTCTCCTTGATCATCTTTTCCGCCTTTCCCTTTACCACGCTCTGCGCGAAGACCGGACGCACGATATTGAGCTCGGGTGCATCCGAATCGTCTTCCACCAGATCATCTTCCTCCGTATCCGTTTCCTCCTCGTAAAAGTCCTGTACTTCTTCCTGTTTTCTGCGAGGGGACGCTTCCTTTTTCAGGGGTTTCAGTTCGGCATTCCCTTTCAGGGAACGGAAGATGGAAGCGACGTCCGGTTCGAATGCCAGGAAGAGTCCTATAAGGAAGCCGGCGGAGAGGATGATGTATCCCACCTCCCTGCTGAGTGCCAGCAGGAACGGAAGGCTCATCATGAAGCCGATCGCCCCGGCCAGCTCGTTCCTGCGCGGGCCGACTTCTTCCAGCGGCGCGCCGATATGCATCAACCCAAGGAAGCACAGGAGGCACAGCGTCAGTCCGACGGAGCGCTTCAACTCGATTTTTCCCGCTCCGAACGTATGCAGGAGTCCCGACACAAACAGGAAAGAAGGGAACAGGGCCCCCCAGGATCCGAAGAAGAATTCAATCACTTCGTTCAATGTCTGGCCAGCGGGGCCTGCTTGCCCGCGAAGCGACAGGAAAAGGAGAATGCTCAGGGCAATCTGGCTGATCCCGCTGATGGTTCGCTTCGTTTCAGGCTCCAGTTCCAAATGAAGGTCCGGGGCTTTGATCGAAGACTTTTTTCGCTTCTTTCTAGGCATCGGCAAGTAGTATAACTCCGTTCCAGCGCGGGAAGAAGGCCAATTTTATTTGGTTTTTTACGTTACAACCGGTTGACATCGTACTTTGCCGACCATATTATTAGACACTCTAACAATTAGGTGTCATATGAAGTCCAATTCCGCAGCCATCGATCAGTTGCCGCCGCTCCTCATGGAGATGGCGCGCATGATGAGGAAGAAGCTCATATTTGATTCCGAAACGAAGTTCAATCCTCTACAATTCCACGCGCTCATGGTTATAAGGGAGCATGACGGCCTTACGATGAAAGAATTTGCCGACGCGCTGAGGGTTACCTCGCCGTCCGCCACTTCATTCGCGGACAGGTTGGTAAAGCTCAAATGGGTGCGCCGCAAGCAGGATCCCAAGAATCGCAAGCTCGTGCGCCTCGAGATGACCGCAGCCGGAAACGCCATGATCGCATCCGCAATGACGCACCACGCGGCCGTCATGCGTGACATCTTCTCCCGGTTGTCGGACAAGGATCAGCGCGAACTCGTTCGCATTCTCCATCATCTCCATTCTTCCTTTTCGCATTCTTAACCATCCTTCCTATGTCATTCCTTCGCAGAATCTGGTCGACCATCCGCACCCATAAGTGGAAGTCGATCATCGGCCTCCTGGTCTTCCTTCTTGTTGCATTCATCGTCCGTGCGGCAACCGCACCCAAAGTGCCCGAGTACGTCACGGCTCTTGCCGAGACCAAAGACCTCCGCCAAACGGTGGAAGCCGTAGGTACCGTCATTTCCGAGCGCGATCTCCAATTGCAGTTCCCGTCGTCCGGCATCGTGTCGCAGGTTTCCGTGAAGGAAGGGGATCGCGTTCGCGCGGGACAGAGACTCGGAGCGTTGCGTTCCAACAACCTTGCGGCCGATATCGCCGCGGCTTCCGCCCGCGTCCAGTCCGCCGAAGCGGATTTGCGTGCCAAACAGGAAGGGAACCGCCCCGAGGACATCGCGATCGCCCAGGCAGATGTCGACAACAAGCGTTCCGCCTTGGAAGCTTCGAAGACGAGCTTCGCCACTTCCCAGGCTGCACATGCCAATGCCCAGATCCAGCTTGATTCCGTGAAGAACGAGGCGGCGGTCAGCTTATCCGGGTACGTGACGTCCGCAGGAAGCACCGTCACCGAACAGCTCACGGTCGCGCAGAACGGACTCTCCGAACTGCAGGGCATCCTGACGCAGAACGACGTGCTGGATGCGGTCATCAAGGCGTCCCCCGCCGAGTACGACCAGATCAATTCCACGATGCAGCAGCAACAGTCCGCCATCCGCGCGTTGTATGCCAAGGCGAATCCGCAGGATTTCCAGGCAGCCTTGTCCGCCCTTGATTCCACCCGCGCGGCGGTGACGAGTTCTTGGAGCGCGCTCAACCGCGCCTATGACATGATCAACAACCTGCCCACCACGTCGTCGTTCGATACGACGGCGAAAGAGGGGTACAAATCTGACATCGCAGCTTCCCGCTCGCAGTTGCAGGCCGCGATCGGCGTCGTCGATGCGTCCGCCAAGGCATTGCGCGATGCGTCCGCCAGCTTTGCCAGCCGCATTTCCACGCAGCAGGCTTCCTTGGACAGCGCGCTCGGCGCCATGAACAAGGCGAGTGCTGACATCCTCACGTACGAAACGTCCCTGCGCATCGCCGAGGCCCAGCTCCAGCTGAAGAAGGCCCCGACGCGCGAAACGGATATCGCGATCGCCAAGGCAGCCGTCGCCCAGGCTCGTGCCTCGTTAGCTGCCGCATCCGCACAGTTCTCGAATACCGTCCTCACCGCACCCATCGACGGACTTGTAACGAAGGTGAACATCAAGGTCGGTGAATTCACCCCGGTCGGCCCCGCCGTTACCATGGTCGGATCCAGCCCGTACCGCATCGAGATGTTCGTGTCCGAAATCGATATTCCGAAAGTCGTCCTGACCCAGACGGGGTCTGTGGAATTGGATGCTTTCCGCGGCACGGATTTTGCCCTGACGGTCGGACAAATCGACACGACCTCAACCGACGTCGACGGCGTATCCAAGTACCGCGTGAAACTGGACTTCCGCTACCCGCACGACGAACTGAAGATCGGCATGACCGGCGATGCGGAAATCGTCACGGGCATGAAGAAGGACGTCGTCACGGTACCGTTGCGCGCGGTCATCGAGAATGACAAGGGTGAGAAGATCGTCCGCGTGAAGGAAGGCAACGAAGTGAAGGAAGTCGTCGTTGAGACCGGAATGGAAGGCGAAGGAGGTGAGGTCGAGGTAGTCAGCGGCGTGAAGGAAGGGGATACTGTCATTGTCCTTACCAAATAAGCGCCATGGCCAATTCCCCGCTCATCGAAATCCGCGACCTCAGCAAATCCTACTTTAACGATGAGATCGAAACGCCCGTGCTCTTCGGCATCAACTTGAAGATCGAGAAAGGCGAGTTCGTATCCATCATGGGGCCGTCGGGATCGGGAAAATCAACCCTGATGCATATCCTGGGATTCCTGGATTCTCATACCAACGGACAGTATCTGTTCCAAGGTGAGGAATCGAAGAGGATGACGGACGACGAGCTCGCGCGCATTCGCGCGACCAGGGTGAGTTTTGTCTTCCAGGCGTTCAATTTGCTGCCGCGCACTTCGGTACTGGAGAACGTGATGCTTCCGCTCCTGTACCATCCGTTGATTCAGGAACGCGACCGCCTGGCGAAGGCGATGGAGGCAATCGAAATGGTCGGACTCACCGATCGCACCAACTACCTGTCCAGCCAGCTTTCCGGCGGCCAGAAGCAGCGAGTCGCCATCGCTCGCGCGCTCGTGACGGATCCGGACATCATTTTCGCCGATGAGCCGACCGGTAACCTGGACTCGGCGTCCGGTGTCGCCGTCATGAAGGTCTTGCAGGATCTCCACAAGCACGGACATACCATCATCCTCGTCACCCACGAACAGGCCACCGCGCAGCATGCCGAGCGCATCATTTTCATCCGCGACGGTCGTATCGAATCGGATTCCAGGGATTTCAAACGCGTCATCGCCGGCAACGGCAACGGTGACAAACTAAAATGACCCATGAAATTTCATGACACGCTGAAAACCGCCGGCAAAGGGGTGACGGTGAACCTGACGCGTTCCATGCTGACCATGCTTGGCATCATTATCGGCGTGGGTTCCGTCATCCTCATGAGTTCCATCGGCGCGAGCATGCAGGGGGTCATCCTGGGCCAGGTATCGAGCCTTGGTGCCAAGAGCATGGTGATCTTCCCGGGGAACCAGGAAGGGGCCGCCCAGGGAATGCCGGGCTACGACAGTCTTACCTTCGAGGATCTGGCGCAGATCAAAAAGCTCGGCAGCGTCACGAATGTCTCTCCGGTTATCTTCATCCGCGGAAAAACGACCTACGGAAAGGAAGAGGCGTCTCCGCAGGTGTTCGGCGTTCCCGCGACGTTTTTCAAGAACCAGAACATCACCGCCGCCCAGGGCCGGCTCATCGACGAGAACGACGACGGGGGATCGCGTCAGGTCGCGCTCCTCGGGTCCGAAACGGCGACGAAACTCTTCGGCGACCTGAATCCGCTCGGCAAGAGCGTGAAGATCGGCAATAACCATTTCCAAATCGTCGGCGTCGCGAAGGCGCTGGGTTCGCAGTTTTTCCAGAGCGCGGACGACCGTATCTACGTGCCGTTCTCCGTCGCGCGGAACATCACTGGCCAGAAATACCTCGACTACATGACGCTGGAGGCGACCGAGTCGTTCGACGAAGCGTTCGCGGACCTGAAGTTCCTCCTGCGCTACCGGCACAACATCGACAATCCGGAGGATGATCCCAAAAAGGACGACTTCATCATCCACTCCTCCGAGGAAGCGAACCAGATCCTGGGTGCAGTGTCCTTGGGACTGACCATGTTCATCACGACCATCGCGGCTATTTCCCTCATCGTCGGCGGGATCGGCATCATGAACATCATGCTGGTGTCGGTGACGGAGCGCACGCGGGAGATCGGCCTGCGCAAGGCCATCGGGGCGACGCGGAGGAACATCCTCATTCAATTCCTCATCGAGGCGGTCCTACTCACGGGCATCGGGGGTGTCATCGGCCTCCTGCTCGGCATCTTCCTGGCATTCACCGCATCCATTTTCATTACCCCCATCCTGTCGACCTACCTCTTTGCCGTGTCCGTTCCGTCGGTCATCGCTTCCTTGCTCATGGCATCCATGACCGGACTCGTCTTCGGCATTTCCCCGGCGCGCAAGGCGGCGAGTTTGAGCCCAATGGAAGCCCTTCGTTACGAATAACCCATGCTGTACAAAGACCTCGTCACCACCTCCGTCAAAGGCATCACGGTCAACAAAAAGCGTTCCGCGCTGACGATGCTCGGCATCATCATCGGAGTCGCATCCGTCGTGCTGATGGTGTCCATGGGAAACAGTTTTCAGAATTACATCCTGTCGCAGATCGAGGCGTTCGGCACCAACACGATCGACGTCTTCCCGACAGGCTTGGAAAAGTTCGGAGGCAACACCGATAGCATCACCATGGATGACTTTGAGGCAATCCGCAGGCTCTCCACGGTCGATAACGCCGCGCCGATCATCCTGGTAGGAAAGACGGTGCAGTACGGAAAGGAGGAAATTGCACCGATGATCATGGCGACGCGCAACGAGATGTTGCAGAACTACGGATTGTCACTGGAGAAAGGCCGCCTGTTGGAGGAGAGCGACGAGGAGGGTGCGAAATACGTTGCGATACTCGGACACAAATCCGCGGAGGACCTCTTCGGCGACGTCGAACCCCTCGGCAAGAAGATCAAGATCGGCGAATCCTCGTTTCTCGTCGTGGGCGTCTTGGAGTCGGTTGAATCCGCGCTCCTGCAGCAAATGGACAGCATCGTCATCGTCCCTTTTTCCACCGGACGCGCCGTGACGGGTTCCAAATACCTATCTTTCATCTCGCTCAAATCCGTCGGGGACCCCGCACTCGCGAAACTCGACATCACGCTGCTCCTGCGCCAGCGCCACAACATCGACAACCCCCAGAACGATCCTGACAAGGATGACTTCGTCGCGCGCAGCGCGGAACAGATCACCGGCGTCATCAACTCGGTTACGCTGGGGCTCACGGTGTTCCTGTCGCTGGTCGCCGGCATCTCTTTGCTCGTCGGCGGCATCGGCATCATGAATATCATGCTGGTGTCGGTCACCGAGCGCACGCGCGAAATCGGCTTGCGCAAAGCGGTCGGAGCACGCAAACGCGATATCCTGTTGCAGTTCCTGTTGGAAGCGGTGTCCCTGACCGTCACGGGTGGTATCGTGGGCATTATCCTAGGGGCGTCCTTCGGATGGTTGCTGTCTTTCTTAGCTGCCAAGGCTCTGGGTGAATTCGAATTCATCCTGTCGTTCTTCGCCATTTTCCTGGCTGTTGCGATGGCGGTAGGTACGGGATTGCTCTTCGGTTTGTATCCCGCCAAAAAAGCTGCGGACCTGAGCCCGATGGAGGCGCTGAGGTTTGAGTGATTAATTGTGGGAGAATTCGTCGAGCGACTCCTCGATGAGTCCTCGCGCATCGTCGTAGCTCGGCACGTCCGGATATGACACGATGACCCACCGCTTCATCGGGGCGTTGCCGCCCGGGTCGAAAGGGGAGTATGTGACCGGATCCGAGGCGACCAGTTCCGCCGCGCGTTCTTCCGTGAACTTCAAACCCAATCCGTCTCCGTACACGAACGCGAACATCTTCCCTCCTTTGTAGTACGAGGGGCTGCTGAAGGTTTTCCGCTTATAGAAGCCGAATTCATCGACGAATACCTTGTCCGCCCATTCCTCGACGTCTTCGCGCGCCATCAGGAGAGGGAGGGATCGCTCATCTGGCGGATTTCCTCCAGCGCTTCGGGCAATTCCGTCACGCCGTCGTCTTCCGTGAAGTGCTTCTTGCTGTGCAATACGATCGTGTACGCCTGCAGGCGGTCCTCGAACATTGTTTTGTTTTCCGACGGCACGTAGTAATCGTCATCCGAAAAAATGCAGGAAAGGATCGGCAGCCGTTCCTGAACTGCTATGTCGTCGATATGCGTCGCAAGCCAGGGCTCGGCGATCTTTTTGTCTTCTTCGTCTTCCAATCCCATCAGCGTGAACCACGGCGCGACGAAGACCGCGCCTCCCGCCGTCTGGTCCTGCGGCGTACGTTCTACGAAGCGCATGATCGCCTGGCAGCCGATGCTGTGCCCGATGAGGAATGTATTAAAATCAAGCGTGCCGACTTCCCGAGCGAGGTGTGAGACCCATGCCTCGATTTCCGGTGCGTCCGGATCGGGCATGGCAGGAACGATCACCTTGAATCCGTCTGCTTCCAGCTCATCCTTCAACCAAGGAATCCAGCCTTCGTCTGGGGACCCTTCCCACCGGTGGACGATAATTGCGCGCTTCATGGGTTATCGGACGGATGAGTACCCCCCGATCATACCTTTTTTCGTGAGAACTATCTGCCACAACTGCATGCCGCGGGCGCGGAAGCCGCCGGCGCAGCTGAGCAGGTAGTAATCCCACATGCGGGCGAACCGGTCTCCGTAGCGCTGCCGGAAGCGCGGCCAGGCAGCCTTGTAGTTCGCGTACCAGCCGAGGAGCGTCTTTTCGTAGTACGCCCCGAAGTTGTGCCAGTCTTCCACTACGAATAACTGTTCCGCCGCCCGGGAGATCTGCTGGATGGACGGCAGCATGCCGTTTGGGAAGATATATTTGTTGAACCAGGGATCCACGGTCTTGATCGATTCCGCCTGGCCGATGGTATGCAGGAGGAAGATGCCGTCGTCCTTCAGGCAGCGCGCGGCCGTTTCCATGTACGTGCGGTAATTCTTGTAGCCTACGTGCTCGAACATGCCGACGGACACGATCTTATCGAACGTCTCGTTCATGTCGCGGTAATCCATCGCCAGTACCTTCACGGGATACCCCTTGCAGAAGTCCTGCGTGAGCTTGGCCTGTTCCTGCGAGATCGTGATGCCTGTCACTTCCACTTCATAATGCTCGGCCATGTACTTCGCCAGACCGCCCCAGCCGCAACCGATGTCGAGCACTTTTTCTCCTTTCTTCAATTGCAATTTCTTGCAGACCAGTTCCATCTTCTGGCGCTCGGCCGTCGCAAGGTCGCTCGTATCCTTGAAGTACGCGCAGGAGTACTGCATGTACGGGTCCAGCATCGCCTGGTAGAAATCATTGCCCAGGTCATAGTGTTCCTTGCCGACGCGCTTGGAGCGGATCTTGTTTTGCATGTTCATAAAGATTGCCGCGAGGTACGCCTTCACCGTCTCGATGTTGATGGGCATCTTCTTGTACGCCTCGGTGCGGACGAGCCGGTGGAAGAACTCGTCCAACTGGTCGCAGTCCCACCAGCCGTCCATGTACGCCTCGCCCAGTCCCAGCGATCCTTGCGAAATGATCCGATTGAAGGTTCTTTTGTCATGGACGCGGATGTCCCAGGGGCGGTTTCCATTCAGTTCTATATCCGCTGCCTTGAGCACCGTTCGGACCAGCCTTTCGCTTTTGGAAGGAGTGGCGTTCTCCATAGCCTCCGATTATACGATTATACAAAGAAATGCCAATAGAACTGCCTAAAACAACGTGCAGTCTTAATTTGGGCTAATAGTTTTCTTTTTATAAATATATGTTATTTTATAATAGATCTGAAATGTCGCGTGATCGGCATGGATCTTGTTTTTTCAACACGTCGGAGGTTCGAAACATGCGGAAATGGTTGTCCTACTGCGGTGCTTCATATTGCTATTTTGTGATATGGGGCATGATCGCAACGTTTGCCCAATTTGGCTTGGTTGAATCAATGGCGATGTCCCCGTGGCCGGTATTCATGTCGGTTGCTATCGCCATTGTGATGCTTCTTGCTGCACTGCTGCCTATCTTTATGCTTATGCAGCACGAGAAATCAGCAATCAGCCTTGTGTTTTTGGTGCTGTCGTCGGCGATGATGCCGCTTGGTGCATTCGGCACCTTGGGAATTGCAGCTGATCTGCTGCATGCCGGCAGCATAGGAAATCAGCAGTTATGGGCATTGCCCTTGCTGGCTTGCTCGATCGGATTTCTTGTCGCCTCGAAACGATGCTCCGCGCAGGTCATTCGAACTTGTTCGTAATGAAAGCCCGGAACACGCCGAAAGATCTCCAACCCCTTCGTCAGCAATGGCGAAGGGGTAAATTTAACTGATCATTTTTAGTGGTGGGCCGGGAAGGACTCGAACCTTCGAAGGCATAAGCCACCTGATTTACAGTCAGGCCCGTTTGACCGCTTCGGTACCGACCCACGTCATAATGATAGCCTAAAGGAGCTTTTCGGCCCCGCGAGTGTACGGGAAGACGAAAGCTTGTTCAATAGATAGATGAATGGCGCAATCCGCATTCTTTGCCCGTTTAAAGCCCTCACTGATACCATGCCGTTGTTATCAATATTCTTATGTCTTTGGACTTTTTTGCCGAATACCAGCGCCTGTTCCTCACGTTCCATATTCTCAGCGTCGTCATCGGCATGGGGGGTGCGACGATCACCGACATTCTTTTTTTCAGCTTCCTGAAGGACTTCAAGATTTCCAAGAAGGAAGCCGATGTAGTGAGCATCCTTTCCAATGTCATCACTGCTGCGATGCTGTTGCTCTACGTCACGGGTATTTGCATTTATCTTTCGGACATTCCCAAGTACAGCGTGTCTCCGGCGTTCTTTAGCAAGACGGTTATCGTCGCCGCTCTTACCGTGAACGGTATCCTGCTTCATGCGTATGTCGCTCCGCGCATGATCCATATTTCCTTTCTTAAGAAGGAGTTCGGCGCAAAGCACGTCATCCATCGTTTGCGGGGCGTCGCGTTCGCGATGGGGGCGGTATCGTTCTCGTCGTGGTACTTCGTGTTCTTCCTGTCCATGCTCAAGCGCATGCTGCCGGCATGGGTGTCGTACGCACATATTCTCGGTGCCTACGCCGCGGTTGTTCTTCTCGCGGTGCTTGTGAGTCAGGTAGTGCAGAGGATGTATCACCGCAGGTACCTCTTCACGATCCGCTGACATTCTCCGCCTTGCGCCCACGGTGAAAATCCGCGCGGTGTACGTTGCGTTTTTCCAATCGCAAAAATTTTTCCGCAGCAGCAACGCGAGAAAACCGAATCACTTTTTATTCCATCTTCCGTCAAAAAAACACTTGAAATGGAAGGTGTACGTGAGTACACTTTGGTGCATGCAGGTTACTTCATCCATCACCCGTCCGCAGGAACTCGTCATCGACTTCTCCACGGTCGTAAGCAGTGCCAATACGTCGCTACCCGTAGAGGAAATGTCGAATCTCCTCCAGTGGGTCCGCAGTTATCCGAACAGGGCCAACGTCCACATCTACCTGCCTACTTCCATGCGCAGCTTGGGTGTACGGAAATTCCAGACCCAGTTGCAGACGCTCGGCTGCCGCGTGACGACGAAGACGTCGTTCGCATCCATCCGCTGACACCTAGTCGGCGCATCCTTGCTTGCGATGCCCGGATGGAACGAAACATGAAAACAAAAAGAAAAACCTGGCATTCATCACAGACATCTGTAGCATCGATCAGTGCTTCACGTACGACGTTTGTTGTCCGCCGTATCCCTGATACTCATTCCAGCGTACGCATACGCTGCGAACGTTTTTTCCGACGTGCCCGCAACGCATGAAAACGCCCCAGCAATCACGTTCCTGAAAGAGAAGAAGGTGGTGAACGGGTACAAAGATGGAAGTTTCAAGCCGGATCGCACCATCACGCGCGCGGAATTCGTGAAGATCCTTATCACGCTGCGAGATCCGTCCGACCAGAAGACATGCAAAGTTCCGAAAGACGTTACGAGGCGCGATTGGTTCTACAGCCCCGTTTGTCTCGCGATGCAGGAGAAGATCGTGCAGGGCGGGAAGGACGGACTCTTCCGCCCGTCGGACAACGTGACGCTCGCCGACGCATCGGTGATGTTGGCGCGCGCGTACGGATTGGAAACGAAGCAAACGCCGGTATGGTACGAAGGAGCGGTTCGCGCATTGGCGTCGAAGAAAGCGGTTCCCGACGACGTGGGTGCGGTCTTCATGCGACTCACCCGGGCACAGGTGGCCGAGATGCTCTGGAGATTGCAGAACGGCGTGACGGATCGTCCTACCGTCGACGTTGAAAAAGTGTTGCATGCGCAATGCAGCGATTTCCAGGAAGAAAAGATCGCGAAGGTGGACATGCAGGAAGTGCAGCGCGTGTGGCTGTCATGGATCAACGATGTCCGTGCGCAGGAGGGGTTGCCGCCGTATGAAACCGACAAGCAGTTGATCCGTACCGCCTGGATCTGGTCCGACCGTGCGAGGAGTCTGGGTACGATCAACCATAAGCGCGACGGGCAGTCCGCGTATTACGATTACAAGATGGTGGGAAACTGGTTCTCCTCGCTCGGACTCGATTTCAAGAACGTCAATGGATCTGCGTATACGGAGAATATCGGGTGGGGGTACTTCAAGTGTAAGAAGGATGATTGCACCGGCGACATGATCAACGCCGTCCGCTCGACGTTCGATTTTTTCATGAGCGAAAAGGGAAAGGCAAACGCACCCCACTACAAAAGCATCGTCAATCCGTCTTTTACAAGGATCGGCATGGGCCTGACGGTCGATTCGGCCGGAAAATACTACCTGACGACGCATTACGGCACGCAGATCACGAGCGATCCGGATCCGATCTGCCTGTAGATTGAAAGAATCGGGGGCTCTCTCCGTCTTCATAGGTACCTTCCACTCCTATGCAGGCGAAATCTTTCATCACCTTCGTTACCGGCGTATCCTTCGCGTTGATCCTTACCGTGTTGTGATATGTCCGGAAAATCCATCGTCGCATCCGTCCTGGCGGTATCTTTCGTCGCAGCCGCGGCCATGATGTTGCAGTCCCTTGGCGATACCGGGGTTTCCTCGGGCGGCGGTGATGCCGTTTCGTCGTCAGACGCATCGTCCGTTGCGAACGAATGCGCGCCGTATCGTTGCGCGGACGGAACGGTCATCGCGTCGTGCACGCCGGACGGACACGCCATCAATTACTTCGCCGATCCATGCATGACGCATGGCGGCTACGCGTCTTCGGCCGACGGCAGTGCCGTTGTTTCCTGCGAGAAGCGCAAAGACGCCTACGATGCCGCAGTGGCCGCCGCGCAGACGTGCAAAACCGATGCAGATTGTTCGTTGTTCATCTTCAGCTGCCCCTTCGTGACATGCGGCACCGCCATCACCGCATCCTCCGGGTCAGGAGTGCTGGCTGCGGCCCAGGACTATGCGGATTGCAGGCAGCAGGAAGGAAGCCCGCTCGCGTGCGCGATGTGCGCCCGCATGAGGGTATCCTGCGTACGCGGGGAGTGCGTGGCGACCCAAGGCATGTAAAAAAACCGGCACCCGAGGGTGCCGGCCGGATCCGAAGCGTCGCCGCTTCGGTCCAATTAGGATGCGGCCCGATGTTCGTTGTTTCGAACGAGGGGCGGTTTTTTCTGTTCCGTCTTTTTGGAGAGCGAAACGGTCGGCTGAGGCGGCGTGCCTCCGGGCGGGTCGTTGGGATCGAGCTCGCCCCGCATGATTTTGCAATCCGGCGGAGCTTCGATGCCCAAGCTGACACGATTACCGCTTATGCGATGCACCACGATCGTGATGGTATCGCTGATGCGAATCGTCTGACCCTTTTTACGAGAAAGAACCAACATCCGTACACCTCTTGGGAGAGTGTGACTTTCCGATTCCATGCGGACCTTCGTGATCTGCTCAATCGTCCGGAAAGATACGATGAGTATACATGCTTCAAAAGTATTATCAAGTAATATTAATAATATATGTCAAATACCGAAAGGTTCAAAGAACCAGAGGTAAAAGTCACTTATCGGAACGCCCTGCGTGTCGCGACAAGCACGACCAACGTCGTGAGTCCGATCAGTACCCAGTTCGCGGGTCCCGATGCGGTGTTCGTCAGTGGCTTATGCTGTGTGACGGGCACCAGCGGTGCTCCTGCATGCATCGGTTCGACAGGCTTTTGGTTCGGGCTGCCGACCGTATGCGTGTTTACCGGAACAAGGGCGGCAGCAGGCAATGTCGGAAGCGAGGATGATGGGGGAAGCTGTGCTGCGGCGGATGAGACCGGAGGAGCAATTTCCACGGCGACATCCTGCTTCGAAGACGAGCTTTTGGAAGAGGTGGCCGCGGCGATCACTATCGTGCCGAAAACATCGGATGTCTTGGAGATATAGTCGTACGTACCGGCCTTTGCGGTGGCGGGAATAAGCATTTTCGAAGTTGATCCCGGGAAAATGGGCGACGTTTCGAGGGGCTTTCCTCCGGAACTGAGTCCGTCAAAGGAGAGCACGTGCGGAATCGAATCTTCGTTTTTCCATTCGACCGTCATTCCGGGCGTCACTGTCAGGGACTCCGGCTTCGGCCCGTCGCCGGTAAGGACGACGGAGACCGTATTGGACGCAACCTGGCCCGGAAGGGAGAACTCCCCACCCATGGCGACGTAACCGATACCCAGAACCATGAGAATTCCCAGGACGGCCGCAGGCTTGCGGGAGGCCGTGCGCACCGTAAACCGCGGTTCTATGATCGCTTCCCGCACGGGTGCCGTGCTCATGGAGTCGACGGGAACGACGACGGGACCGTCATCTTCCGTAGCTTGCCAGTGTGGATGCATGGTGGTCATGAAAGGGAGATGTGCTTGGCGGTGAACTGCCTGCGGAACGCAAGGGCGAGTCCCGCGACGGATGAAACGGCGATGAAGAGGAGCGCGGTGGAAGCGGGGCCCGTATCGCCGGCTACCTTGCCGCCCGTCCCCGGCGTCTTTCCATTGGGCCCGAGGTCGGACACGGAACCGGTGAGCGGGGAGGTGGACGTCGACGGGTTGCCGATAACCACCGCCACTTCTTGGCTGAAGTCGGATTCCTTGTTATTGGCATCTACCCCGCGTACCGCGAAGTAGTACTGCGTTCCTGCCGGGAGGCTGCGGATGGTCAGCGTCGTATTCGCCTTATCCACGCTGCGGCGCTGGATGTACTTTCCGGACACCGTTCCGTAGTAGACGTTGTAACCGAGAAGATTGCCGGCATTCAGCTGGTTCCATGCCAGGAAGGCGGAGCTGCCTTCCGTCGTGACGCGCACCCCCTGCACTTGGAGCAGGGCGAAAGCGACATTCGGGACGCTCGCCTGCGAAGAGGCAACCGTTCCGCTGCCGGAAGAGGTTACTTGGGAGGAGGCAGAAGAGACAGAAGTAGCCGATGCCCCCGAAGTCGCCTGGGCGACGGACGAGGCGCTGGACACTGCCTGTGTCGCACTCGTCGCGGTGCTGGAAACTGCTGCGGACGAGGCTGCTGCGCTTCCGGCCTGCAAGCGTACGAACAGGTAGCTTTGCGCGCCCGTCGCGATATTCTGTTCCTTATCGCTGGCCTTCACGATGATGGCCGTGTGGCTGTCTACCTTTTTCGTCGCGTCATAGAAGCTGATGACGGTGTTGGCGACCGGTGCCTTCACTATTTTCAGCGTGATGCGCGCGGCTACGATGTTGGCGCCCTTGGCGCCGGACGGTGCGGATGCGGCCGCCTTGATGTATCCGTCACTCGCGGAGAAGGCCGTTTCTTTGGGATCGGGCGTCGCGAAATTCTTATCGATCTGGACCAGCGACCCGGAGAAAACCGTCGGATCGTACCCCATCCATGCGCGGAAGCGCACGACGGAAGCATTGCCAGGATTCTTGATGAGAAGATCCATGTCCAGGGTGTCTCCGATTTTCAGCGTATCGGTCTGGAAGCTCTGTGCGTCGCGCGTGGCGAACGTCTTGCAGGCATCCTTCTTCACATCTTCCTCGGAACAGTGCGGCCTGAGTTCGAAGCGGGGCTCTTCAGCCGCCGCAGCAGAACCGACTGGCAGAAACGCCGTCATGATAGCGCCGAGTGCGATGGAAGCGCCGAGGCGCTTGGTATTGAAGTGTTTCATAATGCGCGGATGTGAAGATCACGAAGGATTTTGATCGCGTCGTCGATGGTGATGTTTCCGTCTTCCGTCGGATCGTTTTTAAGCTGATCGACGCTTGCCGCCTTGTAACCGCGGACGATCTCGAGCGTAACGATTGCATCCTCAAGATCCACGGCTCCGTCGCCGTCCATGTCGCCGGGTAGGCGGGCCACATCGTTCGCGTTCGTATGGTCGATCGTCTGCACATCGCCCGTCGTCTGCACTCCGACACCGAACGAAGCGGTCATGCAAAGCAGTGCGATGACGAGTATCTGCGGCGAGAGCCAGTGTTTCGTGTGTGTTTTCATATCCCATCATTATACCAAAAAACGGCTTTTCCCTCTATCCCGTTGCCATTGACGCAAAGTAATATTGTATTGTTATAAATTCATGAAAAAACGATTCAATATGGCGAATGGAAGCCAAATTGCTGTAGTATGCCCCCATGGCAGCAGTGTTCGTTTTCACCGGGGAGAATCACCATGCATTAAAGGAGGAAAAAACACGTTGGGTCCAGGAATTCACCAGGAAGCACGGGGAAGACAACATGATTCGTTTGGATGGAAAATCCCAAACGTTGCGTACGTTGCTGGACGAAGTGTCGATGATGCCGTTCCTGGCGGAGAAGCGCTTGTTTGTCATCGATGGCATCCCCAAGCTCGATAAAGAGGAAGTGGACGTTCTTTTGGAGCAAGTACATCCCCAGGTGATCGTGCTTTTCACCGATCCCAAACCGGATAAGAGGCTGGGCGGCGTCAAGCAGCTTCTTTCGAAGGCCGACGTGAAGGAATTCGCCCCGCTGAAGGGGTCCCTGCTCGCCCAATGGGTGACGGATGCCGCCCGTTCGAATGGAGCGACGCTGGATCCCAAGGCAAGGGATCTTCTGATCGAATTCGTGGGCGAAGACCAGGAAATGCTTTTGCGGGAGGTGGAAAAACTCGCGCTGCACGCCGGTGGGAAACCGATCACGAAGGAAGACGTCGAGAACATGACCATTCCCACGGACGAAGGAGTCGTCTGGAAGATGACGGACCTGCTGAGCGCCGGCAGGAAAAAAGACGCGGCGGCCTTCGTGAGGAAAACACTCGATAGGGGAGGGGATGCGTACGGATTGTGGGCGATCCTGCTGTCGTTCCTGAAAAACACGGCGGCGGTACGCATCGCGCTGGACAGCGGCATTGTGTCTTCGAAGGAAATCGCCGAGGAGACGGGCGTGCATCCGTTCGCACTCCGGTCGCTTCTGCCCTACGTCCAGAAATGCAGCGCGTCCGACGTCAATACCTTCGTACGCTGGGCTGCCGAATCGGATGTACGCTTGAAAACGGGCCTCCTGCGAGCCACCGACGAAGCTCCGGAGGAAATGCGCGCGCTCCTGGACCGGTTCGTGATGACATGCCCCTGATCAGGCTTCGTTGATTTTCTTCAGGATGTCTTCTTCGCTCAGGGCCTCTTCGCTTTCATGGCTCTGTTCTTGGGCATCACGCTTTTGCCTCGATTCGCGGCGCTGTTCGGCGATCGCGACGGTGTCGATGTTGTTCTTGGAATCAGCGGCATACTTCGCATCGATCGCCGCAAGTTGCGTTTTTTCGTTCGTCAAAATGGAACGAAGATTCTCCACCTGGTCCGGCGTCATCACGGGGAGGATGTCGAACCAGTATTGTCGTTCCTCGTCGTTCATGCTTTCCGATCCCATGATCAACTCAATGAGATCATTGAATTGCGCACGCACCGAGTCGGGGATGAGAAAATCCCTCTTTCCTCCCGCGGCCTGTGCTTGGTTTGCGTCTGCCATGGACATGCAAAAGAGTAGAGGACGGAACATCCGCGGTAAAGCCTAGCGATCAGGCTACCTTCACGATCTCGTACTCGGCGACGCCGGACGGGCTCTGGACGGAAACGATTTCGCCCTTCGTGCGTGACAGCAAGGCCTTTCCGATGGGGGATTCGTTGCTGATCTTGAAGTCGAACGGATCGGCTTCCGTGGCGCCCACGATGGTGAACGTCTGCTCCTCGCCGTCTCCGGAAAGGTTGCGGATAGTGACGTGCGAACCGATGTTCGCCTCCTTGCCCATCTTCTTTCCTCCTTCCTTGTCCGAGATGATCTTCGCGCTCTTGATCTTGCGCTCGAGTTCGATGATGCGTCCTTCCACGAACGCCTGTTCGTTCTTGGCTTCCTCGTACTCGGAGTTTTCGGAAAGGTCTCCGTAGGAAATAGCTTCCTTGAGGCGCTGGGCAACTTCCTTGCGGCGGACGGTCTTCAGGTTCTCAAGTTCGTCCTTGAGCTTCTTCAAGCCTTCCTTCGTCACGAACGTCTGCTGGTCGTCGTCGTTGTACGAACCGGCGGAACCGGAGGATTCATCGGAAAGGGAATCGGCATCCGACAGGATATCGTCATCAGAAGAAAGCATCATAAAATGTGGACGGAATGGACCCGAAGTATACGGATGGCCTTAAAAAGAGGCAATAGCAGAATCGCGGCTCTTTTTCCCTATCATTGGGCATTTCTTTTCGCCCAAAGAAGGCTAAACAACAAGAAGGAAGGCTTTTGAAGGCAGATTCCGTTTTGCCTTTGCTACACTGCGTTCCATGGCAATCCGATCCTGGCATCTCGCCGTTTTGGCGCTCGCGCTTCCCACTTCTTCCTTCGCCGCAGCCGCACCCTTCCTGTCGGAAGGGGATATAGACGCTTGGTCCGGAGCCGCATCGGGCATTTCCGCCGAGGCCGATACCCAGGGGAAGGATGTCCTGTTCCAAGGCAGCGCGGAACTTTTTCCGCAGACCGGTACGGGTAGTGCCGCGTCTTCCGAGGAATTCGTATCCGTGAAGGTAGACGGGAAGACGGTGGTCTTTTCCGATGTGCCTTCGCGCGAGTGGTTCGCCCCGTACGTCCGTTCCATCGCGGAACTGGGAATCATCTCGGGATACCGCGACCACGCCGGAGTGCCGCTGGGAAAGTTCGGCCCCGCTGACACCGTGACGCTGGAGCAGGTATTGAAAGTAGTCGTGTATGCATCGGGAAAGGATCCTTCTTCCTGCAAGGGAACGGGCACCGGCGGTCTCCTGAATACGACCGTATCGGATTGGGCGAAGTCCTTCGTGACATGCGCCGAGGAATACCAATGGTCCGTCTTCAGCGACGGATCGGTTGATACCAAGCGTGGTGCGACGCGTGCGGAAGTGATTGCCACGGTCTTGCAAGCATTCGGCGTGCAGACCGGCAACGTGTCAGGCGACGTGTTCAAGGACGTCGGCTCCTCTACCTTGTACGCATCCGCGATAGAACGCGCGCAGAAAGACGGCATCGTGAACGGCTATACGGACGCGCAGGGAAACGCGACCGGAATGTTCGGACCCGACGACACGGTGAAGCGCGCGGAGTTCGCGAAAATGGTCACCATCGCATTGGAAGTATACGGAAGATAAGATCAGCGCATCCTGTGCTTCAGGTGTTTTTCGAGGTGTTCCTCGCTCTTGTGCGTGCCAAGCAATTCAAGCAGTACCGTACCCAGGATGATGAACGCGCCGCCCGCGTACTGGTACCATGCAACCGGTTCGCCCAGGTAGAAGTACGCGAAGATCGTCGTACCGATGATATCCAGGCTTCCCACCAGGGACACCGTGCTGATGGGGAGCAATTCGATCGCTTGGTAGTACATCACGCTGTTCAGGAAGCGCGACACGAATCCGAAGCCGATGAGCGCGGGAATGAGCGCGACCGGAAACGCCAACACCTCTTCAATGAAAGGATGCTGGATGAACGGCGAAATGAGGAAGAATGCGGCGATGGCCGTGGACGAGCGCATGAACAAAGCGATGTGCGGCGCGACGTGGGAGACTTTCTTGCGGTAAAGGATGTTGCTGAATGCGTAGCAGGACGTTGCCGCGATGATGATGAAATCCCCGGGATAAAGGGACAGCCCTTGCGTGAATCCGCGCAGGGAAATGATCACGATGCCTGTCACGATGGTGATGATCGCCGCGCTGTGCGCCCTCGTGAGTTTTTCTCCAAGCAGGAAATGGGCGAAGAGCATCAGCGTGATGATCTCGGTCTTTCCGAAGAATCCCGCGTTGACCGCCGTCGTGTAGCCGAGCGCCGTGAACCATAGCATCGGTCCCGCGATGCCGCTCAGCATTCCCATTACTAGGAGCCATCGGAGTTCCTTCTTTTTCAGCTTTACGATTTTTTTGATGACCGGCAAAAATCCGAATGAAAAAAGAACGAAGAACGCCGTCAAAATCTCGCTCACGAACAGTAGCGAGAGCGGCGAAAAAGCCGAACGCAGGTCCTTTGCGAACGCGTTGAATGTGGATCCTGACGCGAGGCTCAGGGCGAGTGCGATGCCGCCGATCGCGGTACCGCTCAAAGCCGCTTTGCGCAGCCGAATTCCGTTACTGATATAGGTGTGATTCAATCAGATTATTATAGCATTTTTTGGCCCTTTATACAACAACCTTAATCGACGATCCTGTCGTATGCGTCGATGATTTCCGCACCCAGCAGAAAGACGTTCGTGGAGTAGAAAATCCAGAGCAGCAGGATGAGGACGGACGAGGCGACTCCGTAGGCGTGGCCGACGTCCGCTTGCGCCATGTAGAACGTGAGTAGGAACGTGCCGATAATGAACAGCGTCGTCGCAACGGCCGTTCCCACCAGGATTGCTTTCACCGGGAACTTCTTCGCGGGCAGGAAGCGGTACAACAGGAACAGCAGCGCGCCGAGTGTCACGTAGGACACGAGCTGGTTCAGCGTCGATAGCTGCACTATTTCACCCGGCGTCAGTTCGGAAACGATGAGGAGGATGCTTCCGACGGCGAGTGACGTGACGAGCAGCGTCGCGGCGGCGATAAGCAGGATGAAGGACAGGAGATAGCCGCGGATGAACCCGAAGAAGGTCGTTTTCCTTTGCTTCTTCACGTTCAGGATGGTGTTGAGCGACGTTTCCAACTCCTTGAAGATCCCGATCGCCGCGAAGAGGAGGAACAGGACCCCGATGACGTTCATGAGGAGCGACGTACCCGAGCGGTGGACGTTTTCTATGGACGAAGCGAGGAAGGATGCAAGTTCATCGCCCGTGACCGTTCTGATTTGCGAGAAAAACTGCGTGCGTACTTCCGTCTCGTCGATGAACAATCCCGCGATGGAGACGATGACCAACATGAATGCGGGAAGTGAGAACACCATGAAATACGAGAGTGTCGCCGCGTGACGCGTGACCTCGTCCTTCTGCCATTCGCTCCAGAGCCGCTGGAAGTACCGCTTGGCTTTGCCCATGCGGCGAGTGTAGCAGACGTACGGGAATAATCACCCGTTGGGATAGATCAGCCTCGCGGCCGCCCTGGCCTCGAGCAGTATTTCCCGCTGCGAATCGGTCCGTACGATCGGGTGACGTTGTTCCGCATGGACGTTTCCGATGGCGACATCGTGCAGCAAATCGATCTGCAGCGAATGCTCGATGCGAAGCGCGCGTTCAGCCAGCGTTTCCGGGGAGTCGTTCTTATCGATCGTGACGCGCTGCGCATGGACCACCTCGCCCTCGTCGAATTTCGGATGCACGCGTTGTACCGTGACTTCCGTCCACATGTCCTCGCCGAATCCTTCATTTTTCATTTTTCTCCTGTAATACAGGACGGCGGCGTGAACTTGTCTGCCTTTCAGGTTCCCGAAATCCTCCGGCGGCCCCGGATGCTGGTTGAAGATGCGGCCGTCGAATTCCTCGATGACGTTCGGGGGCGTGTATTCCATCCAGCCGTTCTGCAGCACGACGTCGATGTATTTTCCCCTCAGGATGCGGATGAGATCGTTTCCGAATGCCAGGTGGTTGCGGCTTTCCCCCCTTCCGTAACGCTCCGAATCAAGAAGGATGACGGATCCCGTGACGCCGAGTTCCTGCACGGATTTCAAAGCACTCCTGTTGCTGGCGATGACGCACCCGAAATGCATGTCCGGATGCAGCTTCCCGCTTTCCGATTCCTTGAACAGTTCCGCCGCGGTCGTTCCTTTGCCGGAGATGAGCGAGGCGAATCGCATAAAGGGAGCCATTGTTCCTCCTTCGCGATGCCGAGTCAAAAGTTTGGTGCCGTCGGCAGGAATTGAACCTGCACGCCTTGTTAGGCAGGGGATTTTAAGTCCCCCGTGTCTACCATTCCACCACGACGGCTAGATGCATGAGAGCCGAGATTCAGGATTTTCTCTCATGAGCTCTCTTTCCGGCAAGGAGTACCCGTACTTCGCGCGTAGCGCTCGTTCGGTACGACTTTGTTAAGTAAAGGAACATGCAGAGTATAGATCAAATAATTGTGTTGAACGAGGGCTTTACCCGAACAGAAAACACTCCCTGCAGGAAAGGATTCCTCAAGGAAAACCTGGGTTTTCCTTGAGATTAGATCGGCAACATTTGTAAGTTCATCTTCGGCAGGGCCTGCTCCGTCTGGTGTTCGCCGACTTCCATGGCGAGTCCCGTAACCGGGTCCACCTCCTGCGCGGAGATGATAAGGCGTCGCAACGTCGTGCCCACCGGCGTGCATGTCATGAGGCTGGAGATACGCTTGTTGATCGGTTGATCCAGCGCCGTCACGTCATTCGGGTTGATTTCCTTTTTGCCCTGTACGACGTAGCGGAACTTGTCCCCGCCGTAGAACACCCAGTATTCGTCGCCGACTTCCAACTCCGGCAGGCGGGCGAAGACGGACTTGAACCTGCCCGGTGCCCAAGGGAAGTACGAGCTGTGTCCCGTCACGAAGAAGTTGCCCGCCTGTCCCGGCTGCGCGGTGCCCGGATAATGAACGACGCCGTCCTGGAGTCCCGTTTGGATTTCCTCTTCAAGCTTCGTCCAGTCTTCTTTCAAAAGCGCGTCGATGGGAGGGATGACGATGGGTACGTTCAGTCCCAATTTCGGGATGACGATGCGGTTTTCCGGGGGTCCCACATTCGGCAGATAATTGAGTAGCGAAGAATCGTCGAGGCTGCCCAGTGCGGGTGCGTTCGTCAGGCTCTGCGCGAGCGTATCGTCCATTTCGGAAGCGAGTTCCTTTCCGGTCGTGATGCTCGTGACCGGGTCGATCTTCGCCATCGCGATCGCCCAGAAGCTCTGGTAGTTCAGCACGAAGAACAGTGTGATGAACAGCGTCGCGAACGTTCCGCCGAAGCGGAAAATATCCAGGAAGAAGAGTGTTCCGCGGCTGTACTGCTTGGGCTTGTTTTTGCGCCCCGGCACCCACACCGGCTGGACCATGAATTCCTTGAATGACTTCGCGCCGTCGCGGACGGTGGCCTTGATTCCTTTTCCGAGCAGGACACCGTCCTGCAGGCTCGCCTTGTACTGCTTCTCGCCTTCCTCCAAAATCTGTCCGGTCACGTTCAAAAGATCGCTCCTGATCTCGCGCCAAACATGTCGGGGGGTCGGCGCCGCTTCCGACGCGATCGTCACGACCGCCGCTTCTTCTTCCAGGATGGGCGCGGTCCAGCTGGTCATTTCTTCATCAGTATCGGGGATTATTTCCCATGTCGCCGTCTCGCGTACGTTCGGAACCTCGATCGTTTCTTTTTCATACGCGCGGAACGTCGAATCGGGGATCTCCGCGATCACTTCCATTTCGACCATTGGCTCGCGCATCGGTGCGGCCGAGCCGGGGAGCATGATGTTGCCCTGGTCGTCGTACTCTGCCCGGTGCGGGGAATGTGGCTTAGGTATCAAGTTATTATAGCAAAAACCGTGAAATAATTCCAGGGTGAAAGTATGCGAGTATACCACGTTTGTATGCCTTTAAACGGCCTCTTTCCTCGGTTTATTTCATGACGCCTCCTCCCACCACTTCCTGCCCCCTGTACAGCACCAACGACTGGCCCGGCGCGAGCGGCGGATTGGGGGTGTCGAAACGGAACTCCCCGGAGGTCCCGCTGTAGGTCAGAGTGCCTTTTTTGCGCTCGGATAAGGATCGAACGCGGCATTCGAACGCGACTTCTTCGTTCTCATTCGGCTGCCAAGATACCCAGCGGATGTCGTGCAAGGAAACGCCGTCCAGCTGCGTCTTTTTTTGCTCCTCGACAATCAGCTCGTTCGTCTCCGTGTTTTTCGAGACCACTTCCAAAGGGATCGTCAGCCCGCCGATGCCGAGTCCGCGGCGCTGACCGACGGTGTAGAGGGGCAAGCCCTTGTGCGTTCCGACAACGGTTCCGTCCTTGCGCACGATTGATCCCGGAACCAACGAATCCGCCAGATAACGCTTCAGGAATTCCTCGGGTTTCTTTTCGGGGAAGAAGCACAAGTCCTGGCTCTCGCGGTACTCCTCGTCGAACGGTACGCCGAAATGCTTGGCGAGTTCGAACACTTCCTGCTTCTGCATTCCTCCCAACGGGAACAGGACGCGAGACAGCTGTTCCTGCGTGAGTCCGTACAGGTAGTAGCTCTGGTCCTTGCGTGCATCGACCGCTTCCAGCAAAAGATTGCGCTTCGTTCCGTCGCCCAAGGTCTCCTCCGCGACGCGCGCGTAATGTCCGGTCGCGAGTTTTTCGCATCCGTACTCGTCCGCCAGCTCCAGCAATCGGCCGAACTTGATCTCGCGGTTGCAGCGGATGCACGGATTGGGCGTCAGTCCCTTCCTGTATCCGTCCAAGAAAGGATCGACGACGTGTTCCTTGAATTCGCTTTCGAGGTCGACGATGTGCAACGGGATGCCGAGTGTCTCCGCCACCTGGCGCGTGCGGTACGCGGTCTGCGCGTTGCAGCACTTGCTCGGCAAGATTTCCGCGATGCTCGGCGCCAGCGGATCGCTCCACAGCGTGAAGCGCACGGCCACGAGGTCGTGCCCCTGTTCTTTCAACAGATGCGCGACCGTGCTGGAATCGATGCCGCCCGACAGTGCCACGAGGATTCTCATGAAACCATTATAAAGATCTATTTCTAATGAAGCGAACGAAGCTACAAGCCAATTTTGCTTCGTTTATCATCGACAAATAATAGGAAGAATCCTATAGTCACCCCATGGCACTATCCGTTTATCGGGCATTGGAACACTGGGAGAAGGAAGGGCACCTTACGAAAAAGAAAGTCGAAGAACTGCGCGCATCTCTTCCGGAAGCCGATTCCAACCACGCTATCCGCATCTTCTCGGCTCTCGGCGCCGTGCTCGTGGGACTGGGGGTCATCCTGTTCGTCGCAAGCAACTGGAGTTCCCTGACGCCGCTGTTCAAGGTCCTCATCCTGATGGTCGCCATGCTTGGCACCGGCTGGATCGGGTATTACTACGCGTATGAAAAGAAAACGTACGAGAAAACCGGGCTCGCCCTTCTCTTCGTCAACGTATTCGTCTTCGGGGCGAGTATTTTCCTCATCGGGCAGATCTACAACCTGCCGCTGAATTTCTGGTGGGGCATGATGCTGTGGTTCCTCGGCGCGGCGTTCTTCGCCTATATCTTGGAATCAAAGTTACACCTGTGGCTGTCCGTACCCCTCTTCATCTTCTTCCTTGGATGGCTTCGTACCGAAGTGGCGCTCGGGTTTTCGGAATTGGAGTTCCTCTTCAATGAAAGGACCAACATCCTGAGCCTCCTGCCGGTCATCGGCCTCGGACTCACGTCGCTCGCGGTGGTGCATCGTTCCCATAATCATCTGCGCTTCGGGGAATCGACCTTGTTCCATTGGGGTATTTTCCTGGTGCTTTTCTCGGTCGTCGTTTCCACCGTCGATAAGGAAGTGTTCTTCCCGATCTTCGACCTGACCTTCGACCGTATTGCCGTCATCATCATCGCGGTCTCGGTGTTCCTCTCCATAGGAGCGATGATCAAAGGGAAATTCCAAACGCCCCAGGGACACTACGCAATCGCAGCACTCGGCTTGTATCTCGTTTTCCTGTACGGCATCGCACACGTGCCCCAGGCAATGGGATTCGAAGTTTCCTATATGAATTCTCCTCCCATGGTGTCCGGCCTGTACGTCGTGCACGTGCTGCTCGCGTTCGTCCTCCTCATGACGGTCATCTGGTACGGCACGATGCTGCGCCTTCCGGGATACATCAACATGGGCATCATCGGGCTCGCGTTCGCCATCCTCATCCAGTACTTCTCCTGGGCGTTCCAACTCCTGGACCGCTCCATCGCGTTCATCCTCGGTGGCGTTTTGATCCTCGTTCTCAGTGCCGTCCTTGAAAGGCAGCGCCGCAAACTCGTCACTTCCATCACGAAACCATGAGACGTCGCACCGGATTCCTCGTCGGCATTCTCTTCGAACTCCTGGCCATCTTCGGACTCTTCGTCCCGTACGTCCTTCTGACGTCATCGGGGACGGAGATCACGTTGCGCACCGTGCCCGTGGACCCGCGTTCCATGTTCCGCGGCGATTACGTGACATTGGGGTATGAAGCCGCCGCCGGCATCAAGTATTCGGAGGTGTCGGCCGGTGAGGATGACGTGGTGCAGCCTGTGTTCCTCGTTCTCGAAAAGAAAGGAGATATCTACGAACGCGTAGCCGTGTCCAAAAAGCAGCCCGCATTGAAGGAAGGACAAGTATGTCTGCGTGGAAACGTGTCGATGTGGATCAACCAGGGAAGTATCCAGAGCGTCGCCGTATCCATTCCGGACCTTGCGCAGTACTTCGTCGAGGAAGGTATCGGCCGCGAGCTTGAATCTGCCAGGAACGCGCATCGCCTCTTGGTGAAGGCGGTCGTTTCGCCGTCTTGCATGGCCGTACTGAAGGGCGTCGTACTCGGTCCCGAAGTGCCGCCGAGCGAACTGCCTCCGGAAATGAGGTCGGAGCCGATCGTGCCCGTGATGTAGCGCTTTCGCCGGTTCTTTTTGCTATCCTTCCTTCGAAGGTACCTTTTTATGATCGAAGCGCTCAAAGCATTGGCGGACGAATACGCGGACATCCAGCGCCAGCTGCAGGATCCGTCGATCTTCGGCAAACCCTCCGAGGTTGCGCGCCTGGGTAAGCGTTCCGCATACCTGGAGCCCCTCGTGCACAAGTTGCATAAGTACCAGGAGGCGCAGCGAGCGATCAGGGATTCCGAGGCGCTGCTGATGGACTTGGAACTAAAAATGATGGCGGAGGAGGAAATCCGGAAGATGAAGGAGGTGATCCCGCAGCTGGAAGAAGATATGCGCAGCTTCCTGGTGCCGAAGGATCCCATGGACGATCGCAACGCCGTCATCGAGGTGCGCGCGGGAACGGGAGGGGAGGAGGCGTCGTTGTTCGCGGCGGAATTACTGCGCATGTACCTGCGATACGCGGAACAGAAAGGATGGGTCGCGGAGCTCATCGACAAGGCGGACAGCGACACGGGCGGTATCAAGGAGGCGGTGGTGCGCGTAGAGGGGAGCGGCGTCTACGGCGATCTGAAATTCGAAGGAGGCGTACACCGCGTGCAACGCATTCCGGCCACGGAAAACAAGGGGCGGGTCCATACGTCCGCGGCGACCGTCGCGGTCCTTCCGGAGGCGGAGGAGATGGACTTCACGATCCGCAACGAGGACCTCCGCATCGACACGTTCCGCGCCGGAGGCGCCGGCGGACAGCACGTGAACAAGACGGAATCCGCCGTGCGCATCACGCATATCCCGACGGGACTCGCGGTTGCGTGCCAGACGGAACGCAGCCAGCTAAAAAATCGTGCGAGGGCCATGGAGCTTCTTCGCACGCGCCTGTACGCGGCCGAGGCGGAGCGCCGGGCGAAGGAGAGCGGGGATCTGCGCTCGTCCCAAGTGGGAAGCGGGGACAGGAGCGAGAAGATCCGTACCTACAACTTCCCCCAGGACCGCCTGACCGATCACCGCATCGGCGCGAGTTTCCACAACCTGCCTGGAATCATGGAAGGGGCAATAGGTCCCGTAATCGATGCTTTAAAGGCTGCAGACCAGGAAAAACGGCTTGCAGATCTGAAGATCTAAGATTGTATAAAAAATGTGAACAACAAGGAAAAGAGGGGACTGGTCTATAACCCATCCCAAGCAAGCTCCTGAACACTTTATGAATCCGGTGTTTGTACCTGCCCGTAGCCACTTGCAGCGGTTTGAGGGAGGGGTAGCATGAGTAGGTTCTATGAACACCCCTTCCACCGCCGTTTTGGATATTTCCGAAGAGCCTCCGCTTACCGAGGACAAACGTGAGAAAACAGACGACATGACGATCAACGCCATTGCGACGCCGGATTACCCGGTATCGATGGTGACTTCAACGTTGGACGAGCCCGCAGGCGAGGCCGAGAAATTGGGCATCGACATGCGCGTTAACGTGGCGAATGCCAAGAACCTGGATGCGGGTATCGATTTGTTTGCATTGCTGACTGCCGAGAAAAGAGAAACGCGCGTGTCCCTTCACAAAGTGATCCAGCTGAAGCAGGGGATGATCGAACGTGAAGCGCGGGCTACGCGCGAGGCGCTGCAAAGCAATCCCGCGGACGTCGACGAGCTGTTGCGACAATTGCTGGTGGTGAAAATAACGACCGGCAAAATCAGCGACGATTGCTACAAAAAGCTGAAGCATATGCTTCGCGGCATGCGCAACGCGTCAAGGTATAAGATGCCGTTGTGATCACTTTGCCATTTGCCGCTTCTTCGCGGTGACGCAGTTTTTGATGAGGCACGCGACGGTCATGGGACCGACTCCTCCGGGTACCGGCGTGATCGCCGATGCCGTGTCGAGCAAGTTGTCGTAATCCATGTCGCCGGACATGTGTCCGTCCGCATGGCGCGACATGCCGATGTCGATGAGTACCGCCCCTTCCTTCACCATGTCGGCGGTGATCATGCTGTTCTTGCCGACGGCGCTGACGAGGATGTCTGCCTGCTTCGTGTAGTGCGCCAGGTCCTTCGTCGCGGCATGGCACATGGTCACCGTCGCCCCGCGGTTCATGAGCATGACGGAGATCGGTTTGCCGACGATGTTGCTCTGTCCGATGACCACCACGTGCTTGGATTCCACGGAAATTCCGTAAAATTTCAACAGTTCGATGACGCCGGCCGGAGTGGCGGGCGGAAGGTGTTCGAACTCCGTGGAAATGAGCGCCTTGCCCAGGTTGTAGGCCGTGAAACCGTCCACGTCCTTGTAGGGATCGATGGCGCGGAAGAGCTGCGGCTGCTTCGTTTCCAGGTGCTTCGGCAGGGGGAGTTGGATGATGAATCCGGTGACGTCCGCGTCGGCGTTCAGCGACTTCACCTCCGCCAGGAGCTCTTCGAACGTCACATCGTCGCCGAAGGTACGGTGTTCGCTGCGCATGCCGACGGCGGCGCAGCTTTCCAACTTCTTGCGGATGTAACTGTCCGATGCCGGATCACGGCCTACCTGCACGACCACCAGCTTGGGGTCGAGCTTCTTGATGTCATCCTTCACGGATGCCAGGATTTCGTTTGCCGGTTCCTTGCCACTCAAAATACGTACGGACATGCGTGCATTCTACATGCTTTTTGCAGTATTTCACGCCTTCTTTCGCTCGATTGCGGCCGCTACGACGCGGTAAATCTCCTCGGCCGATTCCTCCAGCGTTCCGGACGTATCCACAAGTGGGGATTCGGGATGGTCCGCGACGTACTTCCTGTACAGGTCATGGATGCGCCGCTGCAGTTCTACCTTTTCCTCCATGATGTCCTTTTCCTTGCGCTTGTTGATGCGTTCGATGGCGATCTCGAACGTCGGCAGCGTGACGACGAGCAGGTCCGGCTGGAGGAACTTGTCGTTCGCCGCCTCCAACCATTTCCCGTCGAGGCCCGTCGCGTCGCCGTAGATCACGGTGGAAATGCCGTAGCGTTCGCACACGACGATTTTTCCTTCCTTCAAGGCCGGTTCGATGACGGTGTCGACGTGCCACGCGCGGTCCGCCGTGAAGAGGAGCTGCAACGCGCCGGCGGTGACGCTGTTGCCGGACGCGGACAGTTGGTTGCGGATGAAGACGCCGATGGGTCCCGTCGTCGGCTCGGCCGTGAGCAAAACGTCGTGCCCTTCTTTCTGCAAACGCTCCGCGAGCAATTTGCTCTGGCTCGTGGTGCCGCTGCCGTCTGGTCCTTCCAGGACGATGAAGACTCCTTTCTGCATGGGTCTACGATAGCTTATTTCGGTATAAAAAAAGAAGGGCAGCCCGAGAGCTACCCTTCATCGTCGGTCACCGGAAGCGGCCTTCAGATTTCACGCCAGCGAATCGCATTCGGCGCGAATCTCATGGTGAGCAACAGTGCCGTCGCCAGAACCAACAGGATCACTTCGACGAAGAAGATGATCGTCGTATCTTCGCGGAAATCGATGTTCCCGATAATGCGAAGTATTATCAGGTTTCCAAGCAGCATGACGCACATGCGCCAAAGGTGCTGCTTCTGTTTGCGAAGAAGTCCGAAACTCAGGAGCAACAGGGCAATGTTCGCCGCGACTATCCAACCCATGGCTATGCCTCCGGAATGGCTGTGAAGGGAATGACCGACATACATATTGAGTCCTTTTCCTTAATAAATGTCAACGATCAGCACGGGCTTCTGTAAAACAAAGTATAAGGCTTGTATACGATCTCCTTTGACTTCTTTTCCGCGAATAGACAGAGTATGCGTCGTCTTCAGGCGCGTCGCCTGCGGATCCTTGGAAACCATAGCGAGGGAGCCATGTCTAGTTTTCCGTCCGCGAAGGATCTCGAAGCAGGCGCATCCAGACTCGGTGAGCGCCGACCATTGATGGAGCAATGCTTCACATCTGTGTTGTTCGATTGTTTCGCGTCAAAGCTTGTCCGAGCTCATCACAAGCTTGAACCCGGAATTCCGGCGCAGGATTCATACGAGTTCGATCTGCCGATGAACTACTTCGGGTTCGAACTGATTAATCGCGTTCTCAAGCGCGTATGTGATGAAACGGAATGGACGTTGTCCAGGTACGATCGTGTCACGAGGATCGTGACTATCGCCCGTCCCGCAGTCGTCGCATCTCCCAAAAAACCGGAAGCGCAAGTGGCCTAAACTTCGTTTCCTCCCGCGTTTCCAAACGCAACCGCCTGGCTCGTGCAGGCGGTTTTTTCGATATTGACGTTTGTATAAACAGGCGCAGAATATCCCGGTCTTCCGGGAGGTCCGGAATACAGCATGATCGCTCTTTTTCACGGAGGTACGAACGTGGTTTCGATGAATGATCGGCAACTGCCGACTTTTAGCCCCGAAACGATGCGCGGCGGTGATCTCGGAATGCAATACGAACCGGGCACGCTCGAAATGCATCTGGCAGCCAAGGTGATCCTGGACATCCAGTCATTCATGGGAAGCGGACATGGAAACGTGTTCCCGTATTCCCCGGATGTCGTGGCGCCTCGGATCGTCAGCATCGTCGTCGAGCATCTGCAGACCAAATGCGGTTACCCGGCCACCTACGTTCTGAACGAGCGCATCGTCGTGGCGGAACGCTCCGTCATCCAACGCACTCCGGACGAAATCGCACTCCTCCAACAGGAGATCGACGTCCAGGATGGCCGGTTGGTTCCCTCCAATCAGTAATCCGATCTTTCTGATCATGCACTCTCACCGCTCAGCTCCTTCGGAGTTGACGAAAAAAAGGCCCCGGAGAAATCCGAGGCCTTTTTCCTTATGACTTAGAACATTCCTCCCATGTCACCCATGCCGCCACCTTGCGGCATAGCGGGTTCTTCTTTCTTCGGGATGTCGGTGACAGCCACTTCCAGCGTGAGGAACATCGCCGCGACGGATACGGCGTTCTCCAACGCGGAGCGCGTGACTTTCTTCGGGTCGATGACCATGGCCTTTACAAGATCCTCGTACTCGCCCGTGAGCGCGTTGTATCCCATGGCGTCCTTGGCTTCCTTCACCTTGGACACCACCACGTCTCCCGGTACGCCGGCGTTCTTCGCGATGTTGATGGCGGGCGCGGTGAGGGAATTCATGACGATCTCGATGCCGATCTTCTCGTCCTTGTCCTTGGTGGACGCATGCAGCTTCTCCAGGACCGGCAGGGCGCGGATGTAGGCCGTCCCTCCTCCCGGCACGATGCCTTCCTCCGCTGCGGCGCGGGTGGCGGACAATGCGTCCTCCACGCGGTGCTGCTTCTCCTTCTGTTCCACTTCCGTCGCTGCGCCCACCTTCAGGACGGCCACTCCCTTCGTCAACTTGGCGAGGCGCTCCATGAGTTTCTCGCGGTCGAAGTCGCTCTTCGTCTGTTCGATCTGCGCCTTGATGTCGTTCACGCGCATCTCGATGTCGCTCTTGCGTCCGCCTCCTCCCACGATCTGCGTCGCGTCCTTCGTAGCGACCACGCGGCGGGCCGTGCCCAGGTCATCCACCGTCGCGTTCTCCAGCTTCAGTCCCACTTCCTCGGAAATGAGGCGTCCGCCCGTGAGCGCGGCGATGTCCTTCAGGATTTCCTTGCGGCGCTCGCCGAACGCGGGAGCCTTCACCGCCAGTGCGCTGAATGTGCCGCGGATCTTGTTGAGCACCAGAGTCGGCAGTGCCTCTCCTTCCACGCTCTCGGCGATGATCACGATTTCCTTCTTTCCCTTCTGCGCGAGTCCTTCGAGGATCGGAAGGATCTCCTGGATCGAGGTGATCTTGCGGTCCGTGATGAGGATGCTCGCGCGCTCGAACACGGCTTCCATGCGGGCGGGATCCGTCACGAAGTACGCGGAGATGTAGCCGTTGTCGAACTGCATGCCTTCGACGATTTCCTTCTCCAGCCCTAGCGTCTGCCCGGCTTCCACCGTCACGACGCCGTCCTTGCCGATCTCGTTGATCACGTCCGCGATCGCTTCGCCGATCTCGCTGTCCTGCGCGGAGATGGTGGCGACGGCGGCGTACTCGGCCTTCTTGGACACATCCTTCTTCAGGTCTTCCAGGAACGCGGTCACCTTGTCCGCGGCCATTTCCATTCCTTTCTTGATGAGGATGGGATTGCAGCCGGACGTGAGGTGCTTCATGCCTTCTTCCATCATCGCGTGCGCGAGGACGGTGGCGGTGGTCGTTCCGTCTCCGGCCGCGTCGTTCGTCTTCGTTGCCGCCTCCTTCACGAGCTGCGCGCCCATGTTCTCGTACGGATCATCCAGTTCGATTTCCTTCGCGACGGACACGCCGTCCTTGGTGACGACGGGGCTGCCGAAACTGCGCGCCATCACGACGTTGCGGCCCTTGGGGCCCATCGTCGCGCGGACGGCCGCGGCGAGCTTGGTGACGCCTTTGAGGACTTTCTCGCGGGCCTGGTCTCCGAACAGAAGTTGTTTTGCCATGGTTGAGGTTGTTAGGAAGTAGGAGGTAGGAATCAAATTTTCTAATGAAGCTAACGAAGCTAAAAAGCTACTGACTTACTTCACGATGCCGAGGATGCTATCGAGATGGAGGACTTTCACTTCGACGTCTTTGCCGTCCTTGTCCTTCAGCTTCACTTCGTCTCCTGCATAGCGGCCGAAGAGGACCTTGTCGCCGAGCTTCAGGAAATCATGGGGATTGGAAACCTTCGTTCCTTTGTCGTTCAAAATATCACCCTTGCCCATGGCGATGACGACGCCCTGCTGGGGCTTCTCGCCTTTGGCGGTGTCGGGAATGACGATGCCGGATGCCGTGACCTGCTCCGCTTCGAGCGGGAGGATGACGACGCGGTCACCGAGGGGCTGGATTTCTACGGCGAGTTTCGGAAGAGCTGCCATAAGTGTGGAGGAAAAGATAAATGCTGGTAAAAAATCGGTTTACGAGGAGATAACCCCGATGTTTGTCAGTCGATATTCTAGAGTGATAATTCGGGCAGTCAAGATCCGAAAGGCCGGGAAATGGTTGCGGCGGAGTGGGATCGAAGGTACATCTGTTCCCTTATGCAGCGCGCGTTCGCCACATCGCTCATCGGCCTGACGCTGGGATGGGGCGGACTGTATTTCCCGGGGTACAAACCGTTCGTCGTGGAATCCGGATACAAGCCCTATGTTTACACGGAGGGGTACAAGCCGTATGTCACGGGCAAAGGGGGTTTCAAGCCGTACGCGTCGTCCAGCTCCTCCTCGCGCAAACCGATCCCGCTGTGGGATTGCGAAAGCAACGGATGGTATCTGATGCCGCTTCTCGGCCGCGATCCGCTGAGCTTTTGCAGGCAGATCCCCGTCAACGCTCCCGGAGCGCTTGGCACGGAGTGGCTGAGTCTTTAGGAAAGCAACGCGTCGCAAAGCAGTTCCACAAACCTTCTGTGGTCGGCATTCGTCGATGCCTGCGTCAGTCCGGGCTTCGAATTCAACTCGATGACCTTCCAGCTTCCGTCTTTCATCCTGCCGCAATCCGCCGAATACACCCTGCGCGGGAAGCGTGAAAACATAGCATCCACTTTCTTGAAAAAATCGACGGCATCCGGCGGAAGTTCCGAAAGGGGGAAATCGATTTGCGTGCCTCCTTGCGATACGTTGGAAACTTTTTTGCCTTTCCCCGGCGCTCGCACGTAACTGACAACGATCGTTCCGTTGATGCCGACCATCCGAAGATCGTGCATTCCATCGACCAGCCCGGGAATTCCTCCCGAGGTATCCATGAATTCCTGAAGGATGTAGGGAAACACGGTCACCTTTTCGCGAATGACATCGGGGGTGTCGATGAACACTCCTTCGCCACCTTCGGAATCCGGGATCTTTGCCACGACGATATCGTTGAACAACGCGAGTTTTTCATCGAGCTCTTTCTTATCATGGATCAAAAACGTCATGGGGCTGAACTCCTTGAAAAGTTGGTACGTTTTGAATTTGTCCGTGCAGATCTCGTTCATCTCGGCGTCGTTCAGCAGTGTCGCCGCCGCGTCGTTCTTGAAGTAGCCTTTGTCATAGATGATATCGACGTCCACGGGTCCGTCCTCGCGGCGGAACGTCTCGCCATCGAATCTCCAGCAATGCGTGAAGCGATTATCGCCAAGGTACGAATCCTGGCCCCGCACGATCACGAGGGTTCCTCCTTTCTCTTGCAGAATTTTCGCCATCTGATGGTATGCCTGGACGTAGTAATCGTCATCGAAGGGATAATCGTCGTACCCCGGGTCATCGAAGAAGACAGCGACTGTTTTCATGGGGCGATGATACGCCCCGCATGCGAGTTCGTCTTCCAATTTGTTGCGAAAAATAGGCTTCGATGCGACACTGGATGCATGGAATTCAACCCGCTCACCGAGGAAGAAAAAAGGATTATCGAGGACAAGGGAACCGAAGCGCCGGGCAGCGGCGAATACGACGGGTTTTTCGACACGGGTACGTACATTTGCAAGCGATGCAATGCGGAACTGTACCGTTCCACGGACAAATTCGACGCGCACTGCGGATGGCCCGCGTTCGATGACGCCATCCCGGGCGCCGTGAAGGAGCTCGTCGATGCCGACGGACGGCGCACGGAGATCCAGTGCAGCAATTGCGGCGCGCACTTGGGACACGTGTTCAAAGGAGAGCTCCTGACGCAGAAAGATACGCGCCACTGCGTGAATTCGCTGTCGATGCGGTTCATACCTGCATCGTAATGCTCCCCGATACGTTTCCGTATCGGGGCCCATGCTGATCAGCGGATTTCACCCCTCCCGGCACGGTCTTTCGAATGAGGTATTCAATCCCATCCTGGCGTCAAATCCCTCATCCCTGTAGGTGAGTGGATCTGGGTTGCCGTTACAGTAGCCCATCAATGCGCCAGCTGCCACTCGCTGATGCCCGGGATCGGGTAGATCAGCATGATGACGTTCAGCGTGAGGTTGTCGCGGATGGTGAACAGCATGATCAGCTCGATGGCGATGAAGAACGGCAGCATGAATTTCCAGGAGAGGCGCGCGGACAGCCAGGCGCCGATGAACATCGACACGATGTCGCCGAAGGAATTCAGGATGCTGTCGCCGAAGTAATTCAACGAGGCGGTTTCCGTGCGGTACCGGTTGATGATGAACGGCGTGTTCTCGAAGATCTCCCATGCCATCTCGATGAGGATCGCGATGAAGAACATCCAGGGCATCGTGAGCTTCTTGCGGAAGAACTGCAGGCCGTAAAAGAAGACGATGCCGTGCAGCACGTGCGACAGCGAGTACGGATCCATGAACATCTGGGACGTCGTGGAGCCCCACGCGTCGGAGGTGAACAATCCGAATCCTTCCTCCGCGACCCACAGCCTTCCCATGAGCCGGAGCGCGGCGATGAACACGATGCAGGACGCGGCTGTCCATGCGAGCATCGCGCGGTTGAAGAAGGGGCCTTTGTGCGTCAGTTCGTTTTTCATGACTCCATACTATAGAACACACGCGTGACTAGGCAAAAGATGCTACCATCGCGCCAATGAAAAAACTGCTTACGGCAGCATCGGCGCTCGTGCTCGTGTCTTGGGTCACGCAGCAGGCGCAACCGGCATCTGCGGGGATCGATCCCGTCATGCGCAAATTCTCGCTGGTGGAGGCGCAAATAGATGGCTTGGTGAAAAACAAAGGTGCCCGCGAGGCGATCGATTACCTGGACGCCACGGTGAAGGCGGATCCCGAGCTGGAAGAAGTGTGCCACGGCTTGTCCCATGTGATCGGCGAACAGGCATACGCGCGCTACGGATTGGAAGGAGCCATGCGCTACGACACGGATATCTGCGGTTCGGGATTCATCCACGGCATCATCGAGACCTACATGTCCGAACTCGAGGATGTCACCCGAACGGTTGCCGACTTCTGCCCCAGGACATCGGGCAGGTGTTTCCACGGCATCGGGCACGGACTCATGGATAGGTCCCACAACGACGTCCCGGGATCCCTGGCGCTCTGCGACACGATTCCGGACAAAGCCAACGCCATCCAATGCGCGGAAGGGGTCTTCATGGAAAACGTCGAGGCGGATCCCGTGGTGCATCCCACGAAATACCTGAAGGATGACGATTCATTTTTCCCATGCCGCGGAAGGAGCAAAGTCCATGAGGGCGTTTGCGCGTTTTACGCACCGCGTCATTTCCTGAGATTCCATCCCAAAGATTACGAGGCCACGATGGATTGGTGCGAAACGTTGCCCGAAGGGCCGAGGGATGCGTGCATCAAGGGAGTAGGGGATATCGCGATGAAGCAGAACATCACGAAGCCCCTCTTCGTTGAGGAGCTGTGCGGATACGCGAACGCGGAACGGCAGAAGTATTGCATCGAGGGATTGGTGAGTTATTACATCGTGCATCACGCTTCGGCGAGGAAAGCGGCGGAACTGTGCCCCTCGTTGCGCGAAGAGCACCAAGCGAGTTGTGAGAAAGTAGTGGCGGAGAGCGTTTTGTATTATCCGGATTAGGCGATTTGGCGATAGACGCGATTTATTTTTATGCTATCCTCTCCGGGCCCAGCCGATATGGCGGAATTGGTAGACGCGCACGCTTCAGGAGCGTGTAAGAGCAATCTTGTGAGAGTTCGAGTCTCTCTATCGGCACCATTCATCATAAACGACCGACAACGCTATTGCCCCTTTTGATTCTTTGTTCTTATACTAAGGACCGATGAAAGGGATAACCCTGTCGCGTGTCGGCGAGGGTGCGATTCTGTTCCTGGTCGCATTCAGCGTTCTATGGAAAGGGGGTAAGACCCTGGAAATGACATGGCTGTTCGCATTACTCTCGGGACAGCTGGCTGTTGCGACGCTGGCCAGGCGCGTGTTTCGAATGCGCAGGACCGAGGATGAAGTGGGCGATCCGCATATGGCCGTATGGGGATTGATCATTTTCTACGGGGTCTGGACCGTTGCGAGTTACCTTTTATCCGAAACGAAGAACTACGGTTTGGACGATGTCCTGCGCGACGTGTCCGCCGTCATCCTGTTTCTATGGATCGTGCGCGATCTTACGGCGAAGGGCGATTCCTCGTTCCTTCCCAATTTCCTGAAGGTCATCACGTCGGTGACCGTACTGGCATGTTTGGTCGGGTTGGTGGTGTACACGTTGGAACCGGTCGATCGTTTCGTCGGTTCCTTCTTCGACTATCGCTTCGACACGGACTTCTGGCCAAACGCGTGGGGCGAATACCTGCTGCTCAGCTGGCCAATGGTCTTGCTCCATGGCGTACGGACGGGCGGCAATAAAAAGCCCTGGCTCTTCAGCGCCATCCTTGGATTGATGCTGGGAAGCCTCTTCCTTAGTTACTCGCGCGGTTCCGTTCTCGCGCTTGGGGCGCAGATGGGATTGGTGACCCTGTTGCTCCTCGCCTTGGTATTGCGAGACGTGCGATATCAGAAAAAGATCGTAACGAACATCCGCATGGCGGCGTTGCAGTGCGTCATCGTCTTCGGTATCGCCATTGTCACGTTCTTCGCGGCCAACTCGGTGCGTTCGCTGCGATTCCCCGTGCAGTCGGTATCGGAAAAGGTCACTTTCACCGCCAGCGAAGGGCGCTCGTCCATAGACGAACGGGCCCAGTTTTGGGGCCAGGCGCTGAAGGCCGCGTCGGAAAAGCCCGTCTTCGGCTACGGTCCCTACAGCTTCCGCTTCGTGCAAACGAAGGATGCGCAGGGGGTGCTGGCCACCTCGGACCATCCGCATAACGTGTTCCTGAAACTCGCGATGGAGCGCGGATGGCCGTCGGCGGTTTCCTACGCATTGATCATGTGCAGCGTCTGCTTCTATGCGCTGCATAAGCTTTTTTTCAAACGTCGCGCGGATTGGTCGCGGGAGAACGACGCACGGGACCTGCTGCTCGGCACGGCGGTAATCGGCGTACTCGCGCACAATCTCATCGATTACAACCTTCAGTTCATCGCCATCACTCTCCCCATGTGGATTGTCATCGCGATCCTCTACGCCCCGGCCGCGGCGGGACGTACGAACAAGACGTCTTCCTTCTGGCAGTGGAAGGTCTCGCGCATCGCGATCAAAATAGAGTTCCTTCTCGCACTCGCGCTTCTCGTCGTCGCGTGCGTGGAGGGGTACTACCTCGTGACGTCGTCGTACGCTCGCCATGCCGAAGCCGATGGGAACGTCGTCGAAGCGCTGACCTGGTATGACCGGTCGCAGGGAGAGCAATTCGGACGCGACATGCTCCTCAGCAAGTCCGTACTGCTCATGGATGCGGGCAGGACGCAGGAGGCCGGCGAAGCATTGGATGAATATGCCGCGTTGAACCCCCACGACGCCCGCGTCTGGAAGCTGAAAGGAATCCTCGCGCTGAAGACGCGCGACGCCCAATCTGCATTCGAGAACGTCGCCAAGGCTTTCCACCTCGGGAAGATGACGGATCTCGGCATCACGACGCTGTACCTCCAGACGGCCATCTCCGCCGGCAAGCAGGACGTCATTCAGTCGCAGAAGACGGACATCGACACGCTGTTCTCCCTGTATGCCAACGCCATCGGACAGAACACGCACTTCATCGCTCTGTCTCGAAACGTGGAAGAACTCCAGACCGTCGCGGGTCTTCTGGGCCAGCTATTCCCTGATGACGCCAGGGAGTACCGGACGATCGCCCGTCAGGCCGCGGACCACGCGGAAACCGAACGTGCGCGACTGACTTCCCGGAAACCCGGCATCCTTTGGTAACCCTATGAAAACACTTCTCCCATTGGCAGCGTTGCTCTTGGTCGCTTGCGCGCAGCCTGCCGCGCCCGTTGTTGAGACACAACCCTCCTCGTCGGCTCGGTCCGCCGGCGTCTCTGCATCGCTTCCTGCGGATCCCCAGCACGGCACCATAACCTATTTGGGCATCGGTCCGCTGCAAGGAATCAAGGACGTCGTCGCCAACGGCACGGCGGTCGTTTGGGCTTTCGAGGACGGCACCTCCCGCGTCAGCCTTCAGCTCAACGTGGCCGAAGCAGCCCAAGGATTGGTTTATATCGGCTGGTTGGCGGATGCCTCGAAGAGCCGCTATGAGAAGCTCGGAACACTGCAAAATACGAGCGGCGATGTGCGCCATTCCCTTAAATTAGAGGCCCAAAAGGACTTAGAACGGTATTCGTCCGTAATCGTTACGGTAGAGTCCTCTGCGGGCGTTTCCACTCCGGGCCAGACCATCGCAAATGGAATTTTGAAGCCCACAGGCCGATAGACGCAAAAGGACCCCGTTTCAGGGTCCCGAAATCCTGCCATCCTCTGCTCCGGTCGGCTGCGTCAGCTTCTGGGAGGGGGTCGAGGGGGAGGTTGGTCGTTCGCCGGTGCGAACGTCATTGGTTCACTCCTATTTGCCTAGGACTCTTTAGCGCAGAGTCGGGAGGCTCATCACCATGCTCAGGCTGAGGAAGGTGATGAACGCTACGTGCATAAGCACGAGCGGGAGTGAAGCGCGCTGGGTCTCTAGCTTCACGTTATTCATATTAAGTCCTTGGGAGGACGGACCGGTAGTGTACGTAGGGGTCTTTTGTTGTCCAGCAACTATTGATTCAATCTTGTGATCGTGTTGAAGCAAGCTAAATATGCCTTATTTGGCGATTTGAATGCTTCAATGCACTCTATTTCCCAAATGTTGTATGAATACATGTATAAAAAATGTATACATAAATGTTACTTTTTCCTGACTTGGACGTATTGGCATATTTTATAAATGTTTCCTAATAAATATTGAGAGTTTGAAAACGCCTGATTTGTACATGGAGCAGTATTCCTATTTTTGTGCATCTAGAAACAAAAAACGCAGCTTCACGGCCGCGCAGTGAATCAATTCTGGTCGGGACGAGAGGATCCTTCGCAAGCTCAGGATAAACTCGAATCTTTCCATAAGCACTCTTTCTTATTTCTTCTCCACCCTTTTATTTCTTTTTCTCTTTTTCTTGCGGCTTGTCTATTGGATTGCATTTCTGCCCAAAGCAACCTTCGCATGGGAAATTTCTGAGTGTGAGAACAAGCAGTTCCCGTCGCATGTTCATGCAGGCGACGTTGTAAGTCATTGGTAAACCCTACGTAATATGAGCCATCGAGTAATTCAAGAATGTACACATGAAACATGCCAAAAGCATAGAATGCCTGGATTTGAAAATCTGTTTGCAATGAAAAATCGAAACGTACGAACTCGCCTTCTTGATTACAGGACTCAATAAATGCACATTTATGGGGTTCCTTGAAGCAGCGGAACCATGGCTTGCCATGAGAAGCGCAGCTTCGAATGGTCGGGACGAGAGGACTCGAACCTCCGGCCTTACGGTCCCGAACCGTACGCTCTAGCCAACTGAGCTACGTCCCGATGAAACCGACCGGGAGATGATACTGGGTATTTAAAGATGGGCAACAGAACATTCACTGCAAAAAACTCCTTGCATGCAATGGCATACAAGGAGGGGTGTCGATAGTGTTATGACCTGCTTTGCCGCGGCTACACTGCCACGACCGTTCTATTCGCGGGTTTCGATCGGGGGACGCAGCTTTCAAGGGCATCGGCGTCCAAGATGACGATGCCGGCGTTCACGAGCGAGAGGGAGCCGTTTCCCAAGACGATCAACTCGCCGTTTTCGACCCGGAAGGTTTCCATCACGTGCTTTGGCAAGCGAATCTCCGGAACGGGACGGCTCGATTTGCTGTCGATTGCGAGGCGCAGCGCTTGCTGCACCATTTTACTGGCTTTGATCCAGCGAATCGTTTCCTCCTCTCCTTTCTTGCGATCAATCGGGGGATCGCGATCGAATACTCCATCACTAACTGGTGCTCCACGATACGACGACATACCTAACTCCTTAAAATCCGTAACGAACTCCTAGTAAAGCTGCAGGTTTTTAAACACTACAGACCGGACTATCGACAGCGTTGCTATCGGCAATCCGGCGCGTAACGAATGATGTAATGCAAGGATCGGGACCGACAGAGACTATCCCTCTTTATGGCTCCGTCAAGCGCATCTGACATCTGTTATACTGCGGACATGGACCTGCTCGGAATCATCCAAAAGCGAGTGCTGGGCGGCGATGCCCAGGAATTTCGAGACGCAGTGAAAGCGGCCATCGCGGACGGTAAATTGACGGAAGCCGAGATAGGGGAGCTGGAGACGAAGCGCGAGGAATTGAATTTGCCGACGGACGTGCTGTCGTCGGTACGTATGGACCTGTATTTGCACGCGCTTTCCAGCATCCACCAAGACGATGCCGTCACGGAAGAGGAATGGCAGGAGATGGAACAGATCCAGGATTACCTGGGGCTGGAGGACAAGGACATCGCGAAGACGAAGAGGGAGTTGTACCGCAGCCGCATCATGAGCGAGATCAAAAGGGGAAACATGCCCGTCGTTGAAACCAAAGGCGTACTGCTCGGCGCAAACGAGGTTGCGTACTGGCAGGAGCCGGTGACGCTGTTCGGGGTAGCGGAGAAGAAAGGAAAGGGATTCACCGGAGTGGAGCTGAAGCTGCCGATCGGCATCCACTTCAGCGTGGGGGCGAAGACGGTACAGGATGAAAAAGGGTGGAAGAAGGTCGCGGACGGCGACCTGATCATTACCAGCGAGCGGTTGCTGTTCCAAAGCGGAGCGCATTCGTTCGTACTGCCGTGGTCCCGCGTCGCCGCCGTCCAGTTTTTCGTGTCGGGCTTCGCGGCGCAGGCATCCAGGGGCGAGCCGAAATACGTGAAATACAGGACGAAGGGAAATCACAACATTGTGGGCAGTATCATCGCTTTTGCCCATGCGGCAGCTACGAAGGCCTGAAAGGCGGCTATCGCCGATGTGAAATGCGGTGTACACTACGGCGTCACTATGGAACCGTCACAATCAACACCAGAGAGGAGTTTCTCCGGACTCGGCATCGCGCCGAATATCCTGGATATCCTGGAAAAGCTGCACTTCACGGTGCCGACTCCCATCCAACACGAGTCCATCCCGTCGTGCGTGGAAGGCAAGGATCTCATCGGCATCGCGCAGACCGGTACGGGCAAGACGCTCGCGTTCGGCATCCCGATGATCCAGCACATGCTGCAGGGAAAGAAAAACGGCCTCGTTCTTTTGCCCACGCGCGAACTCGCGCTGCAGGTGGAGGAATCGTTGCAAAAAGTCGGCGGTCCGCTGGGTATCCGCACCGCGGTGCTTATCGGAGGAGCATCCATGAACCTCCAACGCGACATGATCCGCCGCCGCCCGCACATCGTCATCGCCACGCCGGGCCGCCTCATCGACCATCTTGAAAGGAAATCCATCACGCTCAACGGTGTCGACGTGCTCGTGTTGGACGAGGCCGACCGCATGTTGGACATGGGATTCGCGCCGCAGATCAACAGGATCCTGTCGGTGGTGCCCAAGGAACGCCAGACGATGCTCTTCTCCGCCACCATGCCGCAGGAAATCGTGCGCATCGCGACGCAGCACATGAAGCTCCCTCTGCGCGTGGAGGTCGCCCCGCAGGGAACCACGGCCGAACGCGTCGAGCAGGAAATGATCATCGTGAAGAAGGATGAAAAGATCCGCATGCTCGAAAAAATCCTGAACGATTACAAAGGATCCGTCCTCGTCTTCACGCGTACGAAACACGGCGCGAAGAAAGTCGCCAAACTCATCCGAGACATGCGGCACACCTCGGCGGAGATCCACGGAAACCGCTCCCTCGCGCAGCGCACCGACGCATTGGGCGGATTCAAGAACGGGAAGTACCGCGTACTCGTCGCCACCGACATCGCCGCCCGCGGCATCGACGTGAAAGGCATCGAGCTCGTCGTGAACTTCGACCTCCCGGATGATTCCGCCGACTACGTGCACCGCATCGGACGCACGGGACGCGCCGGCAAGACGGGAAAGGCCATTTCTTTCGCGGAACCCAGCCAGATCAGCGGCATGCGCAGCATCGAAAAACTCATCCGCGCCAAGATCCCCACGTCGTTCTCCAAGGTCGTGCCCGGGGGCGAGATCGTCCTGACCGAACACATCCCTGCCAACAACGAACCCGCTCCCTTTGCGCCGCGCAACAAATTCTCCCAGCCCGGATTCCGCAGGCCCGGCGGCGGACGCGGTGGATTCAAGAGAAGGAGACGATAATAAAAAAAACCGCGCGCACCCCTGCACGCGGTTTCCGATGAGGATGTTGTGTGCGGGTTACTGATTTCCCGCGCTACTACCTATAGACGGAAGATTGACGTCGATCTGTCCGCCATTGCCTGTACTTTTTTGGGAAAGCATTTGCAATGCGAAAAAACCGATGACGATGATGACGAGGATCGCGACGAGCGCGACCATCATGGAAGAACCCGAATCGGAATCAGCCATAGAAAAATGGGGGAAGGGAAACAGATGCATTCGTAGACGTTGCATTTACTTGCTTCTGTCAGAACAGTCGTTGACAAAATCCGCGTATTTTCCCATAACGGCTGCAGGATGCATGTATGATGGGCGCATGCTTAAATCGAACTCCAAGGCCCCTGCCTTTTCGTTACCCGACCAAGACGGGACGATCCATTCGCTCGAGAGCTATTCCGGGGGATGGCTCCTGGTCTATTTCTATCCGAAAGACGATACGCCGGGCTGCACCGAGGAAGCATGTTCGCTTCGGGACAACCTGTCGGCACTCACGTCGAAGGGTCTCACCATCGTAGGCATCAGCACGGACGGTATCGCGAGCCACAAAAAATTCGCGGACAAATTCTCGTTGCCGTTCACGCTTTTGTCCGATGAAAAGAAAGAAGCGGTGGAAGCCTACGGCGTGTGGGCCGAGAAATCGATGTACGGCAAAAAATACATGGGCACGCTGCGCAGCAGTTTCCTCATCCGTCCCGACGGAACCATTGCGAAGATCTACGAAAAAGTGAAACCCGGCGAACACGCGGCGGAAATCCTCCAAGATATGGATGAATTCAGTAAGTAGCTTCATTAGCTTCCTTAGTATCTTCTATAACTGGGCAACTAACGCAGCTAATGAAGCTAACGAAGCTAGCAAGTGACAAAAAAATGAACATTCGCTAGCATCGATCTATTCTTTCCTCACTCATTATGGCAAACACCATGCAAGATTCCAAGAAAATGTGGCTCTACGGCCTCCTGGGCGTCGTCGCGATCTTCGCTATCTGGATGTTCTCCGGATACAACGGTCTCGTAGCCGAACGCGAGAACGTCGATAATTCCTTCCGCCAGGTGGAAACGCAGTACCAGCGCCGCTTCGATCTCATCCCGAACCTCGTGAGCACCGTAAAGGGAGCCGCGAATTTCGAACAGTCGACGCTGACCGCCGTTACCGAAGCCCGCACCAAGTGGCAGAACGCCGGCTCCACCGCCGACCGCGTGAACGCAGCGAACCAATTCGATTCCGCATTGTCCCGCCTCCTCGTGACCGTCGAGGCGTATCCGCAGCTGCAGGCAACGCAGGCTTTCCGCGACCTGATGGTTGAGACGTCGGGTACCGAGAACCGCATCGCCGTCGCTCGCAAGGATTACAACGACGCGGTCGCTTCCTATAACATCCGCGTCCGCCGTTTCCCGACGAATATCCTGGCTGCCCTGTTCGGCTACGCCCCGGAGCCTGGCTTTCAGGCTGCCGCTGGTGCCGACACCGCGCCCGTGATCAACTTCGACAACTGATATGAAGCTTTCCCTTCCTTCGCGCGCGTTTCTTTCCGCGGCGGCGTTCATGCTTTCCGTCGCGCCGGCGTACGCCGCCTTCGCCGTCCCGGTGAACGACGGGCTCGTGACCGATGAAGCGGCCATACTGAGCGAAGACCAGAAGGAAACGGTGAAAAGCGTGTTGCTCCAGTACCAAAAGGACACGAGCAACGAAATCGCCGTCCTCATCGTGAAATCCCTGGGGGGCGTCACCCCCGTGGACGCGGCGGTGGAAGTGGGGCGCAAGTGGGGAGTGGGATCCAAGGATAAAGACAACGGCATCCTGATGCTCGTTTCCCTGGAAGACAGGGAGATCTTCATCGCGACCGGATACGGGCTGGAAGGAGCCGTTCCCGACATTGTCGCATCCGGCATAGTGAACGAAGACATGGTTCCCGCGTTCCGCCAGGGTCTGTACTTCGAAGGCATCATGGCCGGTATCGATTCGTTGAAGAAACACATCGGCGGCGAGTACACGGCGGACCGTTACGCGCAGGACGAAGACGCTCCCGCGATCGCCTGGTTCTTCTTCCTCCTGTTCATCGGCGCCAACTGGCTTGGTGCCATTTTCGCGCGTACGAAGACGTGGTGGCTGGGAGGAGTGGTGGGCGGTATCGGCGGCATGCTCCTGACCATTTGGTACGGATGGTGGCTCACGATCCCGCTGCTCGTCGTGATCGGGCTCATCTTTGATTTCATCGTTTCCAACATGCCCGCCGGAGTTGGGCGGGGGAGGGGAGGCAGGGGCGGATTCGGTGGCGGAGGTTTCGGGGGAGGAAGCAGCGGCGGCGGGGGATTCGGAGGGTTCGGAGGTGGATCTTTCGGGGGAGGAGGCGCGGGCGGCAAATGGTAAAGGAATGAATCGCCGATCACGGGTGATTTTCCCAAGATTTAGATTGAGCAATCGGCATTGTTCGATATCGTAGGCATATGACCACCCTCCTCCTTGCAGCGGCATCCGTCCTTTTCATCCAAACGTCCTCCCCGGAGCAAACGACCGTTCCGCTGGGCGCGCAGCGCGTACTGATGCAAACGGTCCAACTGAGGGCATCGTGTGCGGCCGACGTGACCGTCAGCGCCCTTACCATGACGCACGGAAACCTGGGAAGCGCGACGGATATCGAACGCATCTACGCGATGGAAGGAAATCGGAGGATTTCCCGTACCGCGTCTTTTGGAAGCGACAGGTCCAAGGCGACGCTCCGCCTTCCTTCGTTCCGCCTCGCGAAGTGCGCGCAAAGGACGGTTAGGATCATGGCGGACTTTTCGCCGGACGCAGCGGCGCAGGGCGAACACAGCTTGTTCATCGCTTCTTCGGAAGACGTGAAGACCGACGCCGCGACGGTCGAAGCGACGTTGTCGTCCAACCTCGGTTCCTCGCGCGTCGCGCCGGTATCCGAAGGGACGATAGAGGTGGAATACCTCCCCGTACTCACCAGCACCACCTACGGCGCGGGCCGCACGTTGCTGCGCATGCGCCT